>BJHT01000045.1 GCA_014193395.1 Verrucomicrobiota bacterium | reverse complement strand
ACCTGCGACACGATGTGCATCACGTGGCTGTAACGCTCGATGGTCATCAGGTCCTTCACCTGCACGCTCCCGTACTCGCACACGCGCCCGAGGTCGTTGCGCGCGAGGTCCACGAGCATCACGTGCTCGGCGCGTTCCTTCGGATCGGCGAGCAGCTCCTTTTCATTTGCGACATCTGCGTCCGGCGTCTTGCCCCGCGGCCGCGTGCCGGCGATGGGCCGAATCTCGACGTGCCGGTCCTCGCAGCGCACATGAATCTCCGGCGACGCGCCGACCAGCGAGAAGCCATCCAGCTCGAGCAAAAACATGTACGGTGATGGATTGATCGACCGCGCCGCGCGGTAAATATCCAGCGGCGAGGCCGTCACCGGTGTCGCGAACCGCTGCGAGCCCACCACCTGGATGATGTCCCCCGCGGTGATGTATTCCTTCGCCTTGAGCACGTTTGCCGTGAATTTTTCCTTCGTCACATTCGACGCAAACGGCATCTGCGGCGCCTCGCGCGGCAACGTGATCGGCACATGTTCGGTGGGCTGTTCCAGCAACGCCACCAGCCGCTCGATCTCCGCCACGGCATTCTCGTACGCCTCGGTCGGGCTCGCCGCCTCCTCGATCACCGCGTTCACGAGAATCGTGATCGTCTGCTGTACGCGGTCGAAAATCAGCAGCTCATCCGCGATCAGGAAATACAGCGTCGGCGTGTGCAGATCGTCCTGCGGCGGCCGCGGCACAATCGGCTCGATGTCGTGAATGAACTCATACCCGATGAACCCCACCGCCCCGCCCGTGAAGCGCGGCAACCCCGGCATCTGCACCGGCCGGTAACGCGCCAGCACTTTCTCCACGACCTCAAGGCCATCCCGCACCACCGTCGTGCCGCCCGCCACCGCCGTGCCGCCGATTTCAAACACCTCCGTCAACTGCCCGTAGCTCATCACCTCCACGCGCTTGTCCGTCTGCTTGATCACCGCGCGCGGACTGCACCCGACGAATGAGTAACGCCCGAGATGCTCGCCGCCTTCGACCGACTCGAAGAGGAACGATTCCCCGTGCCCGCGAATCTTCCGATACGCCGACAGCGGCGTCTCGAAATCCGCCAGAATGCGCCGCGTCACCGGGATCAGATTGCCCCGCTGCGCCAGCGCCAGAAATTCGTCCTGCGTCGGAAAATACATAAATGGGCTGTCGTTTTAACCCATGAACCGCCGCAGGCGCCACACGGAAAGCAGCGTGTAAAACGCCACCGCCAGGCCATAGGCCACGTTGCCCATGCCCACCGCCAGCGGGATCAGCCGCTCGCTCTCGAAATACATCAGCGCCCCGCCCACGGCCACGAACGGCAGCGTCTCCCCCGCCATGCAAAACAGGAACAACGGCCACGGCGTCGCCTCCACCCGCGCCGTCATCCACGCCCGATACTCGTGCTCGCCCAGCGACCGCATGAGCCACGCCGACTTAAAATTCCGTGCCGCCACCAGCACGCTCGTCGTCACCACGATCAGCGCCGGCAACGGCCACAGCGCCATCCCCACGCACAGCGCGAGATTCACCACGCCGCTCCATTTCCAGCCGAGTTTGCGCGCGATGGGATTCGCCTCCAGCACCAGATTCGGCGTCGCCACCCAGGTGCTCAAAAAATCCAGCCCGCGCCCCACCGCCAGCAGCGCGAACAAACCCCAGTAAGCCCGGCCACCGAAGGGAACGAGTTCTTCCATAAAATGCCTGGTTGCCCACAGCGCGGACGGCCCGCATGCCGCGGAGCACAACCGCCTCCGGGTGTCGCTGGGTACGTCCTCGCATCCAATCCCGCCTCACTTCTTCCCGTACATTTTCTCCGGCGTCTCGAGCTGCGGCTCCGTCACGCGGACCACCTCGCCCTTGCCCTCGATCGACCGGAAAAAGCACGACTGATACCCCTCGTGACACGCCGCGCCCGTCTGCTCCACCTGGATCAACACCGTGTCCCCGTCGCAATCGAACGCGATGTCCTTCACCACCTGCACATGCCCGCTCGACTCGCCTTTCATCCAATACTTCTGCCGTGACCGGCTCCAGAACCACGTCTTGCGCGTCTCCACCGTCTTCTCCAGCGACGCCCGGTTCATCCACGCCATCATGAGTACGCGCCCCGTGGACTGCTCCTGAATGATCGCCGGGATCAATCCGTTCGCGTCAAATTTCAATTGCTCAAAAAAGTTCATAATGCCCGGTTCGGGAACCCCGCGTGCCGAATCAGGCCGGCAGGAATACAAGAGAGGGAATACAGCGGGCAAGGTAAGAGATGCCGATTCACGCCGTTGCAGCGCAGCCGCCTTCCATCCCGGGAGCACGGCGGTGTCCCAGACCAGCCGCAGCCGCCCGCCCGACGGCAAGGCCGGAAAAATTCTACGCTAATCGCCAGTGTCAACGTGCCGCGGCTGTCGCTCCGCACCCAGCCGCGCTCCGCGACGGCACCACAGTCAAACCGCTCCAACGCCCTGAAAGTGCCTCGACGCCCCGCTGACCGCCCGGCACCACGCCACCCGGCAGCTCTCCCCGGGATGAGCCACCACCGCACGGAAACCGCCGCTGTCATTATCGCGACAAGCTTTTCCACCAAGGCATGAAACTCACCTTCGAAGCCGGCGTTGACGACCAGCCCAAGCGCGTGCAAATGCGCTTCGACAACGAATACGACCTGGCCGAAATCCGCCGCTGGCGTTCCCCGGCGCGGCGGCGCGCCGACCCGCGCGGCTCGCCTTCAACCGCTGGGCCGGGCGGCACAATGCCGCACGCCGCCGCCGTCAGGCCACTGTCGCACGGACCCGGACGCGGCTTGATTTGCCGCGCGGGCACGACACGATCCGACCATTGCATCTCCACCCCGACCGCCCCGCATGAAGTTCAACCTCGCCACCCGCGCCGTCTTCACCGAGAAACGAGGAACGCCCACTCATTCGCCGGGTGCGCTCGTCGCCCTCGCGTTGTTGCTCGTGAATTTTGTGGCTCCCGTCCATGCCGCCGAGCGCGCGGTTCCAGCGCCCATCGAGTTCAATCGCGACATCCGCCCGCTGCTCTCCGACACCTGTTATCAATGCCACGGCCCGGACAAGGCCAAGCGCAAGGCCGACCTGCGGCTCGATCTCGAAGCCAGCGCGAAGGCGAAGCTCGGCGATCATTTCGCCATCGTCCCCGGCCAGCCGGCAAAGAGTGAACTCATCCGCCGCATCACCACGAACGATCCCGATGACCGCATGCCGCCCGCGAAATCAGGACGGCAACTGACCGCCGCGCAAATCGAGGTGCTGCGCCGCTGGATCGAGCAGGGCGCGAAATGGCAGGCGCACTGGGCGTTCATCCCGCCGCAGCGGCCGGTGGTGCCGGCGATTTCAAATTTCAAATTTCAAATCTCAAATCCAAATCCCATCGACCATTTCATCCTCGCCCGCCTGGCGCGCGAAGGCCTCCAGCCCTCGCCCGAGGCCGACCGCGCCACGCTGATCCGCCGCGTTTCGTTCGATCTGACCGGCCTGCCGCCCACGCTGGCCGAGGCGGATGCCTTTCTCGCCGACACGTCGCCACAGGCCTACGAGCGCGTCGTGGACCGACTGCTCGCGTCGCCGCGCTACGGCGAACGCATGGCCAGCCGCTGGCTCGACGCCGCGCGCTACGCGGACACGAGCGGCTACCAGAGCGACGGCGAGCGTTACATGTGGCGCTGGCGCGATTGGGTGATCGAGGCGTTCAACCGCAACCTGCCGTTCGACCAGTTCACCGTGGAACAACTCGCGGGCGATCTGCTGCCCGGCGCGACGCGCGCGCAACGCATCGCCACCGGCTTCAACCGCAATCATCGCGGCAACGCCGAGGGCGGCATCGTGCCCGAGGAATACGCCGTCGAGTATGTCGTGGACCGCGTGGACACGACCGCGACCGTGTGGCTCGGCCTGACGCTGGGCTGCGCGCGCTGCCACGATCACAAGTACGACCCGGTCACGCAGCGCGAGTTCTACGAGCTGTTCGCCTTCTTCAACAACGTCCCGGAACGCGGCCGCGCCGTGAAAATCGGCAACTCCCCGCCGATGCTCACCGCGCCGACGGAGGCGCAGGATCGCGAACTGGCGAAACTCGAACATCAACTCGCCGCCGCCGAAACCCGCCTGCGCGAATTGGAGCCGCAGATCGTCGCTGCGCAAACAGCGTGGGAGAAAACGCTCGCCGCCGTGCCCGCGAAGCCGTGGACGGTGACGAATGGTTTACAGGCGCGCTTTGAACTGGCGGGCAAACTCGCGGACGAATTTGGCACCAACGCGCCGGCGAAATTCGCGAGCGGCGAGCCGGCCTTTGCGCCCGGACGCGGCGGCGCGGCGGCGGCGGTGCTCGACGGGAAGCGTTTCATCAATTGCGGCGATGTCGGGAACTTCGGCTTCTTCGACAAATTCACGCTCACCGCGTGGATTCAGCCGCGCGGCACGAACGGCGGCGCGATCCTCTCGCGCATGGCCGAGCAGACCGAGGACTCGGGTTTCGCGTCGGATTCCGAGGGCTACAGCGTGCATCTCAAGGCGGGGCGAATTCAGGTGCATCTCACCAAGCGCTGGCTTGATGACGCGCTGCGCGTCGAGACCGAGGCGACGCTCACGTCGGAGCGCTGGCAGCAGGTGACGGTGGTGTACGACGGCTCGCGTCTCGCGTCGGGCGTGCAGATTTTCCTCAACGGCCAGCCCCAAAAAACGCGTGTGCTGCTCGATCAATTGAACCAGACTTTTCAAACAAAACAGCCGCTGCGCATCGGCTCCGGCGGCGCGCCCGGCGACCGCTTCCACGGGTTGGTGAGCGACGTGCGCGTCTATGCCCGCGCACTGACGGACGAGGAGGCAGGCATCGTGGCGACCGCGGAAACATTGGGCGAAATCGCGGCGGTTCCCGTCGCGCAACGCACCGCGTCGCAGGCGGCGAAGTTGCGCGCGGCCTTTCTTTCCGCCCACGCCCCGGAGTTGCTGCGCACGGCGCAAGCGAATGTGGCGGCGTCGCGCGAGCAGCACGCGAAGTTCATCGAGAGCCTGCCGACGGTGATGGTGATGGAGGAGATGCCGACGCCGCGCGCGACCTTCGTGCTGAAGCGCGGCGAGTACGACAAGCCGGCCGACCGGGTGACACCCGGCGTGCCCGCGAGCCTGCCCCCGCTGCCCGCGGACGCGGCGCGCAACCGCCTCGCCTTCGCGCGCTGGCTGGTCGATCCCACGAACCCGCTCACCGCGCGCGTGGCGGTGAATCACCAGTGGCAGATGCTCTTCGGCACTGGACTCGTGAAGACCACGGAGGACTTCGGCTCGCAGGGAGAAGCGCCGAGCCATCCCGAATTGCTCGACTGGCTCGCCACCGAATTCATGCGCACGGGCTGGGACGTGAAGCAGTTGCTCAAGACGATGGTGCTGAGCGCGACCTATCGGCAAAGTTCGGCGGTTAAAGAAGAGAAGGGCGGAAAGGTTGAAGGGTTGAAGGGTTCAACGGTTGAAACGGGGAGCAACCGTGGCGACGCGAACCCGTTCAACCCTTCAACCTTTCAACCCTTGAACCCTTCCCCCTTTCTCTCTTCCAACCCCTACGCAACTGACCCCGAAAACCGCCTCCTCGCCCGCGGCCCGCGCGTGCGCCTCTCCGCCGAGATGATCCGCGACCAAGCCCTCGCCGTGAGCGGCCTCCTCGTGGGCGAGATTGGCGGGCCGTCGGTGAAACCCTACCAGCCGAAGGGGCTGTGGAAGGAATTGAGCGGCACCGATTACGAGCCGGACCACGGCGACAAACTCTGGCGGCGCAGCCTCTACACCTTCTGGAAACGCACCAGCCCGCAGCCGACGATGACGACCTTCGACGCCGCCGGCCGCGAGGCCTGCTCCGTGCGCCCGAACCGGACCAGCACGCCCTTGCAGGCGCTCGCGCTGATGAACGACGTGACCTTCGTCGAGTCCGCCCGCGGCCTCGCCCAGCGCGTGCTGCGCGCCGGCCCCGCGACCCCGGACGAGCGCGTGAAGCTGGCCTTCCGCCTCGTCCTCACGCGCGCGCCCAAGCCGGCAGAACTCCCGGTGCTGCTGGAAAATCTCCACTCCCACCTCGCCCGTTTCCGCGCCGACCCAAAGGCCGCGCAGTCCCTCCTCAGCGCCGGCGAATCCCCCCGCGACCCGCAGCTCGACCCCGTCGAACTGGCATCCTACACCGCCCTGGCCAGCCTGCTCCTGAACCTCGACGAGGCGATCACGAAACAGTAGGGCGGTGGGGCAACTGCGTTATCCCGTAGGGGGATCTCTCCGCACTACGATGGTCTGAGTGAATGGATTGATGACGGTCAAGCCGGGAATGCCTGTAAAATCCCCCACATTCCGCGTCACCAATTCGCAGCCATGTTCGAGTGCGGTCGCGGCGATGATGGCATCCCCAAGTTTCAGTCGGCGTTCGCGGCGCAGCGCAGCGGCACGGCGCAACACCGCCCGGGTCACATCGAACAGAAACAGTGCTTCGAACCACTCTTCGAACTCCGCTTCCGCCGCCGGTTCGAGGTCCGCAAAACCGAGCACCTCGGGAATGCTGAGCGCCGAAATCCTCGTGTCGGGGGCGAGCACCAAGGCGCGCAGGAAGCTGTGCTCCGGCTGGTTCGCATAGATGAGGATGTTGCTGTCGAGCAATCTCATGTCGGCTCAAGCCCTTCCCGGCAACGGACGATCCTCGCGCAGTTCGCGCTGCCGGGCCACCGGGTCCGCGATGTCCTGAAACGGATTGCGTTTCCGAATTCGATCCATGATCTCGCCGAGGCGGCGCTGCCGTTGCGCCTCCGCGTCGGCGGGCTGGTCCTCGGCTGATTCGAGCGTGGCGGTGATCCTGACTTTGCCGCGGCGCAACTCCTCCGGCAGCGGCAGATGCAAACTGCCGTCGCTGTCCGCTTCGAGAATCGCGGTGATGGTGCTCATGCCCGGAAGGCTAGGTGCGCCGGGGCGCACGATCAAGCGCCCGTCAGACTGGGGCGTCATCGGCCGTGCGCTCTGAAGTTGTCGCCGGGATCGAAATGAACTTGGCCTCCAGCCGGTTTTTCACCTTGGTTTGCGCGGGCTGGCGGCTTACACAGCCAAGGTCGCCTTAATCCTGAACCTCGACGAAGCCATCACCAAACAATAGGCACCCATGAACCCAAGCTTCGACCCTCGCCTCCTCCTCAACCGCCGCCATTTCTTCGGCCGCGTCGGGCTGGGGGCGACGGCGCTCGCGGCGTTGTTGAATGAGGAGTTGGTCGCCGCACCGGCGCCCGCTGCGACGGCCGCGGCCACCGCCGCGGGCGGGCTGCCGGGGTTGCCGCATTTCAAGGCGAAGGCGAAGCGGGTGATTTATCTGTTCCAGTCGGGTGCGCCGTCCCAGTTAGATTTGTTCGATCACAAGCCGCAGCTCGCGGCGCGGCACGGGACGGACTTGCCGGACTCGATCCGCCAGGGGCAGCGGCTCACGGGGATGACGGCGACGCAGGATCATTTTCCCATCGCGCCGACGCGGTTTCGTTTTGCACAGCATGGGCGCGGCGGGGCGTGGTTGAGCGAGCTGCTGCCGCATACGGCGCGCGTGGCGGACGATTTGTGCTTCATCAAAACGATGCACACCGAGGCGATCAATCACGACCCGGCGATCACGTTTTTCCAGACGGGCGCGCAACTGGCGGGGCGGCCAAGCATCGGCTCGTGGCTCAGTTACGGACTCGGCAGCGAGAACCGCGATCTGCCGGCGTTCGTCGCGCTGCTGTCGAACGGCACGGGCAATCCGGCGGACCAGCCTCTCTACGACCGACTGTGGAGCAGCGGCTTTCTGCCGACGACGCATCAGGGCATCAAGTTCCGCTCGGCGGGCGATCCGGTGCTGTTCCTCTCGAATCCCGCGGGCCTCGACGCGACGGCGCGACGGCGGATGCTGGACGATCTCGCGAAGCTGAACGGGATGCAGCTCGCGGAATATGGCGACCCGGAGATCGCCACGCGCATCGCGCAATACGAGCTGGCGTATCGGATGCAAACGAGCGTGCCGACGTTGACGGATGTCTCGCGCGAACCGGCGAGCGCGTTCGAGTTGTATGGCCCCGAGTCGCACAAGCCGGGGACGTTCGCGGCGAACTGTCTGCTCGCGCGGCGGCTCGCGGAGCGCGGCGTGCGGTTCATCCAGCTTTTTCATCGCGGCTGGGATCAGCACACGAAGCTGCCCGCGCAGATCGCGGGACAATGCCGCGACACTGATCAGCCGAGCGCCGGACTCATCGAGGATTTGAAACAGCGCGGGCTGCTCGACGACACGCTCGTCGTGTGGGGCGGCGAGTTTGGGCGCACGGTTTATTGCCAGGGCCGGCTCACGAAGGAGGACTACGGGCGCGACCATCATCCGCGGTGTTTCACGCTCTGGCTCGCGGGTGGCGGCATCCGGCCGGGCATCACGTTCGGCGAGACGGACGATTACAGCTACAATGTCGCGAGCGACCCGGTGCATGTGCATGACCTGCACGCGACGATGCTGCACTGTCTCGGCATCGACCACACGCGGCTGACGTTCAAGTTCCAAGGCCGTCACCACCGCCTGACCGACGTGCATGGGGAGGTGGTGAAGGGGATTTTGGTTTGAAGCGAGGTGCGTCCGAACCACCCGGACAGGAGCGGTGTCTGGACTGTGGAGGCGGATCAGACCGTTTGTTTAATCGAAAAGTTTTTCAAGCGCCAACCGCGCGTCAGCACGGACGCGGGCTGACATCCACAGCGATGATTTGGCCAAGGCGGTGAGGAAATTTTCGGCTTCGATCTTCGTTATCAAACTTTGCCCGGCGGACCAAAGCACGACTCCGAGCGAGCCGTGCGCGGCGATGCGGAGAGTCTTGGCGAGAAGTCTGGCCGCTGCGTCATCGGTCAAAAACCAGTCGGCGTGGATTGCTTCGGCCAGTGCCAGTGATTCGGCCTCACCGGCATGAAGCAAACCGGCCTGCACCCAGGACTGAGCGCGGCGGCGGGAGGAGGCCGTCAGCGGGAGCTGTTTCACCCAAGTGGGAAGTTGATGCGGCCAGAGGTCGGGCGCGTGTTTCCGTAACTCTTCAAGCACAAGCCGAGGAACGCTGACATTGCCGATGAGCGGCACGAGGTGCAGGGCACCGGCTTCGTGGAGATGCAGAAGCGGACCCGTGTCAGCAACCAGGCGCTTCATTTACTGACCAGCTTGTTCGGAGCGTGAATGGCGAGTCCGGCCTTCGCTTTCTGAACCGTAGCAGCCGCACCGGATGTGGATTTCACCGGCTTCTCCCGAAGCGCCCAGGCGATGTCTTCAAGCTGCTGTTGCTCCTGCAATTCGAACCGGCGACCGCTGATGAAATCGCGCAAGGCCGCGCGCACGACTTCGCCGACATCCCCGAAGGCACCTTGGCGGACGGCGGCTTCAACCTCGAGAGCCAGTTGGTCGGGCACGTCTATTTGCAGCGTTTTCATGTGCGAAAATTAGCACGAGAAAAAAGGATGCGGAAGATTTCTTCCGCGGGTTTGCCACCGCTCGACACCGCCATCCCTCAATCCTCCACCGGCACCACGAGGTGTTCCATGATGTAGTCTTTGCGCTCGGGGGTGTTCTTGCCCATGTAGAAGGTGAAGATGTTGGCGGTGTCGTGGCGCGGGGCGAACTCGACTTTGCTCAGGCGCATGTCTTTTCCGATGAACTGCTTGAACTCCTTGGGATTGATTTCGCCGAGTCCTTTGAAGCGCGTGATCTCGGGTTTGCTGCCGAGGGTTTTCGCGGCGGTGTCGCGCTCGGCCTCGCTGTAGCAATAGATGGTGCGGTCTTTGTTGCGGACGCGGAAGAGCGGGGTCTCGAGGACGTAGAGATGGCCTCCCTGGATGACGCCCTCGAAGAATTTGAAGAAGTAGGTGATGAGCAGATTGCGGATGTGCAGGCCGTCCACGTCGGCGTCGGTGGCGAGGATGATCTTTTCGTAGCGCAGGCCATCGGTGTTGTCCTCGATGTCGAGGGAGCGCATGAGGTTGTACATTTCATCATTTTTGTACACCACGTCGCGCTTGAGGTCCCAGACGTTGAGCGGCTTGCCTTTGAGGGTGAAGAGGGCCTGGTTGGCGACGTCGCGGCAGCTCACGATGGTGCCGGTGGCCGATTGCCCCTCGCAAATGAAGACCATCGAGCCGCGGCCTTTGTCCTTGGCCTTGTCGAAGTGGATCTTGCAGTCCTTGAGCTGCGGAATGCGCAGCGTGATGGCCTTGGCGCGTTCGCGGGCGAGCTTCTTGACGTCCTGCAATTCCTTCCGGAGCTGCTTGGTGTCCTCGACTTTCGCGAGGATTTTGTCGGCGACCTCCTTGTTGCGCTGGAAGAAGTGGAGGAGTTCCTCGCGGACTTTGTTGACGAGTTCGGAGCGGATTTCGGTGTTGCCGAGCTTGTTCTTGGTTTGCGATTCGAAGACGGGGTCTTTGAGGCGGATGGCGACCGCGCCGATCATACACTCGCGGACGTCGTCACCTTCGTAGCTGGCCTTGGCGTGCTCGTTCACGGCCTTGAGCAGGCCCTCGCGGAAGGCGCTGAGATGCGTGCCGCCGTCGCTGGTGAACTGGCCGTTGACGAAGGAGTAGAAGGTCTCGCCGTAGCGGCTGTTGGTGTGGGTGAAGCAAAACTCGAGCATCTTGCTCGTGTAATGCAGCGGCGGGTAGATGGGTTCGCTGTTGTCGGTGGCGAGGTCTTCCATCACGAGGTCGAGCAGGCCGTTGCGCGACTGAAAGGTCTGGCCGTTGAAGAGCAGGCGCAGGCCGCTGTTCAAGTAGGAGTAATGGCGGAGGCGCTTCTCGACGAACTCGGGGCGGAACTCGGTTTTCTTGAAAATCTCCGGGTCGGGCACGAAACGAATCAGCGTGCCGTCGGGTTCGGTGGTGGTGCCTTTCTTTTCCGATTTGAGGACACCCTGCTTGAAGGTGGCCTCGGCGAATTCCCCGCCGCGATGGCTGCGCACGTAGAACTCGCGGGAGAGCGCGTTGACGGCCTTGGTGCCGACGCCATTGAGGCCGACGCTGAACTGGAAGACGTCGTCGTTGTACTTCGCGCCGGTGTTGATGCGCGAGACGCAGTCCACGAGCTTGCCGAGGGGAATGCCGCGGCCGAAATCGCGCACGGTGACGGTGCCGTCCTCGATCTTGATCTGCACCTCCTTGCCGTTGCCCATGATGAATTCGTCGATTGTGTTGTCGATGACCTCCTTGAGCAGGATGTAGCAGCCGTCGTCGTAATGAGAGCCGTCGCCGACGCGCCCGATGTACATGCCGGTGCGCAGGCGGATGTGCTCGAGGGAGGAGAGCGTCTTGATTTTGCTCTCGTCGTAAATGTGCTTTTTGCTGTCGGCCATAATTTTAAGAGGCGCGAATATTGAGGGCGACGGTCCCCTTGCCAACAGGAAAGCAAAAACGGCCCGGAGGTGGGCACCTCCAGGCCGTCGCGGATGGGATGGGCTGCGAATTACAGCGTGTGTGCGCCGCCAACCGTGCAGGTGGGCGCGCCGCTCACGGTGAAGGCCGTGGTGTAGTTGCCGCCCGCCGGGCACGTGGGAACTCTGTTGCCCTTCAGGTAATCGGTGACCAGCGCGGCGCTGACCGAGTCGGTACCGGACTTCTTGTTTTCAAGCGCCCACTGCTGCGCCGCGCCATCAAGCTGCTTGAGGTTGGCGATGCAGGCGTTGACCTGGGCGGTCGTGCGGGCTTTCACGAAGTTCGGAATCGCGATGGCGGCCAAGAGGCCGATGATGGCGACGACGATCATGATTTCCACGAGGGTGAAGCCCGAGCGTTTGTTGGTGTTGATCTTCATAATATTACTCTGCCTTTCGATGCCGGTGTGAATCCGCAGCAGAGGTGGTTTGAACGTTTAGTTTATTATTACGTTGCGAACTCACCTTGTTTCACCTCTGCCAACCGACATTTCTTCTTGTAGCAACGACGATGCCAACGCCCCGTCGGCCGCGAGACAGATCCAATCTGGCGACTCCGACCAAACCTGAACCTCGCCGCAATGGCGGCGCAGATGGACCCTTGGGTGGCTCGCGATTCGCCCGAAAAAAATGGACATCGGCCCGGAAGAGTGGGCGCTCGGAAAACTCGCGGCCGGCTGGAACATGGCGGAAAGAGTCATCGAATCGCCAATGTTTGCAGTGGTTTTGGCGCTTCCTGCTGGCGCCCGGCGGTTGGAAAGCCGGGAAGGTTGCGGCCCGGTAGCTGCGTGGAATCAGGTCCGCGCAGCGGTCCCCGGAGGCAGCGCGCAGCGGCGACGCCTTGCCATCCGCCCGCATCTCGCCGATTCCAATTCCTGACCCGAGTTGCTCCCCATTGGTTTCATCGGCAAGAACTTGTCTTGGCGTAAGACAAGGCGTGTCTAGTTTCCGGACACTCCGGAGGGGCGGAACCAGACATTGGATGAGGAGGGCGGCGGCTCACGGCATCTGGCGGTGCCGCCAGTAGAACGGCCTGCGACGCTGATGCATAACGGCTTTGAGATAAATCGTTTCGCCTCTGACGCTGTAGATGAGGGCGTAGGGAAAGCGGGGAAAGTTCAGCCGCCGATTGTCACCGAGGACGAATCGCCACTGCCGGGGCGCTGCAACCACTCGTGCCAGCGTCACCTCGAACTCATCTAAAAAATCACCGCCCAGTGCCGGACTGATCGCCGCTTAGCGGAGCATGGCTTCCTTCAACTCCTGATCCGCCTCCGGATGGCTAACGACGCTGTGCCTCGAGCTTGGCCCGAAGTTCCCGCACCACGTCCGCCACGGGGCGGCATTGCACACGACCCGCTTCGATTTCCTCGGAACGCCGGTCAATCACCGCCATCCACTCGGCTTCCGCGTCCGCGTCCGCGTCTGCACCGTCATCGAAGCTGGAGAGAAGCTCGTGCGCGAGATAGGCCCGCGTCTCGGTGGGCAGCGCGAGAATCTCTGCGGCGAATCGTTTGGCTTCAGCAGTCATGGGCGCATTCTCGTTCAAAGGTCGCGCACGGGCCAGCCGCCCGCGCTCCGCTCACCGTGCCATCGCCAGCTCCGGCTCGGCCGCCGCCGCGATCCGCACGCCATTGAGCACGCCGTTCTTCAGCTCCTGCTCTTTGCACCAGCCCTTGATCTCGACGTCGTTGAAAATCTTGCCCAGCACGCGGCGCAGCAGGCCCTTGAGATTCGGACTCTCCAGGTCGCGCAGGCAGCGGATGGCTTCTTCCTTGTAAGTCTCGAGCAGCGTCCGCGCGCGATCGTCGGCGTGCAGTTCGTGGAACAGCGTCTCGACCTGCGCGAACGTCACCCCGGCGGGCAACTGCCGCCGCCACACCGAGCCGAGGATTTCCTTCGCCCCGTCCTTCGCCTTCTCGTGCGCGACGGCGAGCAGCAGGCTCGGGCGCAGACCGGCGATGTCGTTCGTCTCGCCGCCCGCGCCGAGGTCGCTGAGGTCGTCGCGAATCTGATACGCAATGCCCAGCGCCTCGCTATAAACCTTCAGCACCGCCTCGACCTCCTCGTGCGCCTCGACGCCCGCATAAATCGCCCCCAGCCGCAGCGCGACCTCAAAGGCCGGCGCGGTCTTCTTGCGGAAAATGTCGAGCACCTGGTGCTGCGTCAGCGGCTGCGGCGTGCGCGCCCAGCACAGCTCGGCGCCCTGTCCGCGGCAAAGCTGGCGTTGCCCGTCAGCGGCGACGGCGAGCATCGCGGCCTTTTGTTCGGCGGAAAGTTTCGTCGCGGCGATGAGCCGGTAGCCCTCGCCGATCAGCAGGTCGCCCACGTTCAGCGCGACGGCCGTGCCGTATTCCTCGTGCAGGGTCTTTTCGCCGTACCGCAGCGCGTCGTTGTCTTCGATGTCGTCGTGGATGAGCGACGCCTTGTGGAAGCACTCGACGGCCACCGCGATTTTCTTCAGGTCCTCGGGCAGCGGCGCATTCGTGTCCGGGCGCAACGCCTGAAACGCCGACACGGCCAGAAACGGCCGCCAGCGCTTGCCCGCGCGCCCGAGCCACGCGCGCGCGATGGTTTCCGTCTCCCCCTCACCATTGCCCATGATGCAGTCGAGCGACGCCGGGCTGAACCAGAAGTCCACCTCGTCGCGCAACGCGCCCAAATCCAGCCGCCGCGTCTGGTCGTCGCTGGTGAGATGGATGTAATCCCACACCCAGTCGAGATCGACGGTCGTGTCGATGCAATCGTCCTGCAGCAGCGGGATGGCCACGCCGGGAATCGCCGCGGCCTCCATGTAGGGAAAGGCGCGCTCCAGCACGCTCAAACAGCTCACGCCGACGATGGCCTCGACCTTGCCGGTCTGGATGAGCGACATGACAATCGCCGAGCCTTCCGCGACGAGCGTCGCGTAGCCAAGCTTCTCCGCCTCGGCCTGCAAATCCTGAATCGAGCACAGCCCGCACTGCTTGCAGAGCAGCCCGAATTCATCGAACGGCGCGGGGCACTTGCTCTCGACGCGCAGGCATTTCGGCAGCAGCAGCAACCGGCGCTCGAACGGCACCGTGGCAATCTGCTCGCGCCACATCTCGTTGTTGATGAGCACGCCGATGTAGTCGCGATAAACCGCGTCGCAGCGGAGCATCCCGACCACGCGGTCGGCGTGAACCTTGATCTCCTCGGCGGGCATCGGCGGCACGGGATTGAACTCCGCGACGTAATTCCGCACGACCTGGAGGATGTGATTCCGCTCCACGCCCGTCTGCGGGATGTTCTTCTTGGGCGTCCGCACGCGCTGCTGCACGACGTGCTTGGGAATGGACGCGGCGGTGTAGCTGCCGGGGGGCTTCAGGGCGATGGACTGCATAAAAAATTTAGGTCTCAGACGGCCACCGGGCCAAAATTGCTTCAATCTCCGCTTTCAACTGGGGCACGTGATTCTCAACCACTTCCCAAACCAGCGCGAGATTCACATGTCCATAATCGTGAACAAGGATGTTCCGCATTCCGGCAATTTCGCGCCACGGCACCTGCGGATGCTTGGAACGGAAGGCCGGATCAATTGTCCGAACGGCCTCCCCCACAATCTGCAGATAATGAGTCATCCACACCTGGACCAACTCATCCGTATCGAATCGCGCCCGCCCGTGGATGCGTTGCTTCTCGATTTGCGTGATCGCGTCGAGAATATCCTGAAGCCGTTGCCGCGGCGAAGTCATACGGGAACCGCCTCGGCGAGCACCCGTTGGCGGAGGCGCGGTTTCAGACCGTCCTCGGTCACGACGTCCACTTTGCAGCCAAGCAAGTCCTGCAAGTCCATCAGCAACCCACCGAGGTCGAACAACGAGCACTTGGGCAGCGGCCGCACCAGAAAATCCACATCGCTCGCCGCCGTACTTTCTCCGCGCGCCACCGAGCCGAACACCCGCACCTCCCCGACGCAACGCGAAGCCGCCAGACGGAGAATCTCCGCCCGCTTCTCGGCCAATGTCTGTCGCGTGATCATTGCTGCTGCTGGCTGCCGCGAAACCTTGCGACCCGCCCTTGCTGCGGTCGAGTTCTGATTTTATCGCGCACTACGAGAAGCGGAATCGCCCCATTTTTCCTACGGTTTCTTCCCCGTCAGCACGCCCCGCCCCTCCAGCCATTCCCGAAACCGCTCGAGCCACTTCGCGTGCGGCCCGGTGTTCGTGGCGCGCTGGCCAAAGCCGTGCCCCGCGCTGGAATACATGTGCAACTCGGCCGGCACGCCCGCCTGCTTGAAACGGATGTATGCCTCCGCCAAGCCCTCCGAAATATCCTGCCGGTCGCCGAAGCCCGCGCACAGAAACACCGGCGGCACGTCCTTCGTCGGCAGGATCGTCGCCGAGCGCCCCGGATAAATGAGCGCCTGAAACGCCGGCTTGCACCCTTGTTTGTCCACGGCGTCCTTCGCGTCCGCGAGCCCGCTGTCATTGCGCGCGCTCACCAGCCACGCCAACTCGCCCCCGGCACTGAAACCCATCACGCCGAGACGCGCCGGGTCCACATTCCACTCCGCCGCGCGGCTGCGGATGAGGCGCATCGCCCGCTGCGTGTCGGCCAGCGACTCGCCTTCGATCTGGTACGTCGAGTTGGTTTCGCGCGCGAGCCGGTGCTTGAGCACAAACGCCGCGATGCCGTGATCGCGCAGCCATTCGCCGACGTTGTAGCCCTCGTGCGCGATCGCGAGCACGCGATGCCCGCCGCCCGGAATCACCAGCACGGCGCAGCCATTGGCCTTGTCCTTGGCCGGCAAATACGGCGTGAGACTTGGATTATGAATGCGCGACACGCTGGTGACATCGCCCGCCGCATTCCGCACCTGCAGCTCCTTCTCCGTCTTGCCCGCCGAACCGGGCGCGCCGTTCGGCCACAACGAAATCTCCGGCGGCAACTCGGCGGCGAAGAGGGCGAAACGAAGCAGCAACGCGGACAGCAGAATTTGAGTCGGTTTCATCGAGTAAATGTCGTTAACACCCGAACCGTGTCAGTTCCCGCACGGTTTCACAATCGCGCATCGCGCCTCGGCTCGCGGCGTCTTGCTTTTGAGGCTTTTACTTCCCGCGACCGCTTTCTAGCATCTTCCCAACGCTATGAATCCTCTCCGCCCCGCCGCGCTCACCCTCGTCTCTTCGCTCATCGTCGCCTCTTCCCTCGCCCTCGCCACCTCCCTCGCCGCCGCCGATTACAAGGTGCCGCAGCGCGACCTCGGCTTCCCCGTTTACAAAAATAGTCCGCCCGGCAAACAGCTCGTCGGCGACACCGTGCGCGCCGCGGCGAGCGATCCCGCGCGCCACCCCGACGAGACGCGCCAGCTCCTCCAGGTCCCGCCCGGCTTCGAGGTCTGCCTCTTCGCCAGCGAACCCGAGGTCGTCAATCCCGTCGCCATGACCTGGGACGAGCGCGGCCGCCTCTGGGTCCTCGAACTCTACGAATACCCGCGCGGCGCCAAGCCCGGCACCAAGGGCCGCGACCGCATCAAAATCCTCGAAGACACCGACGGCGACGGCATCGCCGACAAGGTCACTGTCTTCGCCGACGGCTTCGATCTCGCCACCGGTCTCGCGCTCGGCAACGGCGGCGTCTATCTCGGGGCCGCGCCGAATTTTTATTTTCTCGAAGACACCAACGCCGTGGCCAACGGCGGCGTGCTCACCAAGGCGAACAAAATCACCGTACTCAAAACCGGCTTCGGCCTCGAAGACCGCCACGAGTTGCTCAACGGTTTCGCGTGGGGTCCCGACGGCTGGCTCTACATGACCCACGGCGTCTTCACGCACTCGAAGGTCAAGGATCCGGGCAACCCCGACGACCCCGGCGTGAAGGTCGATGCCGCGCTCGCCCGCTTCCATCCGCGCACGAAAAAATTCGAGGTCTTCGCCGACGGCACGAGCAATCCGTGGGGCGTCGATTGGAACGAGCGCGGCGACGCCTTTGTCAGCGCGTGCGTCATCCAGCATCTCTTTCACATGGCGCCCGGCGGCCTCTACAACCGTCAGGGCGGCACCTGGCCCAACCCTTACGGCTACGTGCAGGACCTGCCCACCAAGGGCCTCCCCGCCGTCGTGGACTGGCGGCACTACCGCGCCGCGCACGCCGGCATCTGCATCTATCAAGGCGACCAATACCCACCCGAATGGCGCGGCCTCGTCTTCCTCGGCAACATCCATCAAAACGCCCTCAACTGCGACCGCCTCACGCCCGTCGGCGCGACCTACACGGCGCAGAAGGAAACCAAACTCCTCGGCGCCGACCAGGGCATCCGGGCCGTGGGCGCGGGCAATTTCCTCGTCAGCAAAGACCAGTGGTTCCGCCCCCTCAGCGTGCAGACCGGCCCCGACGGCGCGCTCTGGATCGCCGACTGGTGCGACAAATATCCCTGCTACCAAAACGCCCAGGCCGACCCCGAAGGCGTGGACCGCGAGCACGGCCGCATCTGGCGCGTCGTGTGGGTGGGCAATGAAAAGGGGAAGAAGGTGGCGAGCAGGCCGGAGGTGAACATGGATTTGGCGAACCGCACGAACAAGCTGGAGAAGCTGATTGAGCATCCGAATTCGTGGCAGCGGAGAACGGCGCAAAGGCTCCTGACGGAGCGTTCGCAGGAACCGCAATCCCGTGGCGAACATCGTGATGAAATCGATTCCTTAAATCTGGTGGTTGAAAACGGAAAGGTGCCCGAGACCCAACTCGCTGCGCTTTCAGCGCTGAGCGAGCTTCCGTATCTTAAGAACGATCCAAAGGAAAAATTTGTGGTGGTGTTTAGCGCGGCGCGGGAGCCACTCCTTTCGAGTTTTGCGTATCAGCGAAGCGAACCCTACCTGCGCGCTTGGGTGGCCAAGCTTATTGGCAATCAGAACCGCACGGGAGACGATTACTCTCATAGCTACGGAGTTCACCCCGTAGTCAAACCGGAGCAGGAAACGGAAGCGAAGCTGCTTCTGCATCTCGCCGCAGATCCTGACACTTCAGTTCGCGCGAGTGTCGCGGTCGCCTTGCGACAGTCCACATCGAGCTCTCTCACTGTAAACACGCGCAACCATCTTCTGGGGGTGAAGTTCACGCTGCTCCCTCACTTCCGCGAACTCCTCGCCCGCCCCAGCGTCCCCGGCGACACCTACTATCCGCACATCGTCTGGATGGCCATGGAGCCGCGCGTCGCCGCTGATCCGCAGTCCTTCTTCCCGCTGCTCGCCGCGAGCGACAACTCCGTCACCGCCTACTGCCTGCGCCGCACCATGCGCCGCATCTGCGACCTCACCGACGCCACCGCGCGCGCCCAGCATCTCAACGCCGCGATGGAATTCCTCACCACCCTCACCGCCAAACCCGCCCTCGCCGAAGCCGCGCTCGACGGCCTCATCGACTCCTTCAAAAGCAAAGGCCAGATTCCGACCGCGAACCTCGCGCCCATTTTCGCCAAGCTCACCGCCGTCCCCGCCCTCGCCGACAAAGCCCGCCGCCTCGCCACGCTCCTCGGCGACACCAGTTCCGCGAAGCTCCTCATTGCCAAAATCAACGACGCGAAAGCCCCGCTCGCCGACCGCTTGAACGGCATCCAGGCCGCGCGCGAAGCCAAGACCGACGCCGCCCGCGACGAGTTGGTGAAGCTGTTGAAAACGCCCGCCGCCGGCGACACGCGCCCCTCCGACCCCGCGCAACAACTCCTCACCGAAACCCTCCGCGCCCTCAGCACGTTCTCCGGCGACCAGCTCGCCTACGACACCGTGGACGCCTGGAAAAACTTCAGCCCCGCCACGCGCCGCACCGCCGCCGAGGTGCTCGTCACCCGCACCAAATGGGCCCGCGCCCTCCTCGCCGGCGTGGACCAGAAGGCCGTCGCGCCCGTTGACATTTCCGCCACCGCCCGCCGCGCCCTCGCCCGCAGCGACGACTCGACCGTCGTCGCCCACGCCGACCGCGTCCTCGGCAAATACCGCGCCCCCGACGCCGACAAACTCAAGCTCATCGCCGCCAAGCGCGCCGTCGTCCTCACCGGCACGCCCGACGTGAAGGCCGGCCAGGAAGTCGCCCGCAAACTCTGCTACGTCTGCCACAAGCTCTACGGCGAAGGCGCGGACGTCGGCCCCGACCTCACCGGCGTCGGCCGCAGCACGCTCGACGCGCTCTTGCACAACGTCATCGACCCCAACGAAGTCATCGGCAACGGCTTCGAGGCCACCGAAGTGGAATTGCAAAACGGCACCGTCCTCACCGGCCGCATCATCGAGGATTCCCCCACGCGCCTGAAACTCCTCGCCGCCGGCCCCACCGAGCACGTCCTCGCGCGCAGCGACATCGCCGTCGCCAACGGCAAGCCCAAGATTCGCACGCTGCAGTCCAGCCTTATGCCCGAGGGCCTCGAACAAATGCCGGACAAGGAATTCCGCGACCTCATCTGGTTCCTCCTCAACCCGCCGCAGGACAACCGCCCGTGGACGCCCGCCCTGCGCAAGGAACTCCTCGGCGACGAAACCGCCGGCCAGCCCAAAAAATCCGCCGCCAACTTCCCGCCCATCGACCGCGAATCCGTCGCCCTCTGGAACCCCGACTGGCGCGTCACCGCCCCCGACTTCGAGGGCACGCCCGCCAAAATACCTGAGTATCACGGGCACAAAAACGTACTGGTAACTCACCCTTTTGACCGTGACCGCCCCGCCGCTTTGGAAGCCGATGTGGTGGTACCCAAGGGGGACGTGGTCAATTTGCGTGTGAAGGTCAGTGCTCAGCTCAAAGGTGAATGGAAGTTCCGAGCACTCGTTGACGGAAAGCTAGTCCACACCTTGCCAATAGATGGCAAGTTCAATGCCTGGTGGAGAGATGTTGAAATTGACCTGCTACCGTATCAAGGGAAGAGAGTCTCTATACGTTTGGAAAACGTTATGAGCACCGATGAGAGCCCGTGCGCGTACTGGGGGCAGATCAAGATGTGGAGGGAAGTCTTCTAATCGCACGGTCGGCTTCCAGCCCGCATGAACGACACCCGACCGAAAACGAGGGCTGGGGAAAATGAGCGCACCCAGTCGCGCGAGCAGCCCGCCGCGTTTTGGAGTGCGGTGACTTGTCACCGCTTTCCCGCAGGCGACTTGTCGCCGTCAAATTTCCGCACGCGTTCGATCACGCCCGCGTGCCCGCGCTGGCGCGAGCCGTGAACGCCCCATTCCATATCCACGCCTCCCGCAGTCCGACGGCGACAAGTCGCCTCGACAAAGCGGTGACAAGTCCCCGCACTCCAAAGCCGACGCGCGTTCGTCCGCGCTGGTACCGCAGCCGTCCCGGCTGCGAGTTCCGGGGCGTCCTCGCCTCGTGTCTCCCGGCGGCGAGCCGCCGCGTTTTGGAGTGCGGTGACTTGTCACCGCTTTCCCGCAGGCGATTTGTCGCCGTCAAATGTCCGCACGCATCCGCTCCCGCCCGCGTGCCCGCGCTGGCGCGAGCCGTGAACGCCCCATTCCACATCCACGCCTCCCTCAATCCGACGGCGACAAGTCGCCTCGTAAAAGCGGTGACAAGTCCCCGCACTCCAAAGCCGGCGCGCGTTCCGCTGGGTTGGTACCGCAGCCGTCTCGGCTGCGAGTTCCGGGGCGTCCTCGCCTCGTGTTTTCCGGCGGCGAGCCGCAGCGTTTTGGAGTGCGGTGACTCGTCACCGCTTTCGCGCAGGCGACTTGTCGCCGTCAAACGTCCGCACGCGTTCGCTCCCGCCCACGTGCCCCCGCTGGCGCGAGCCATAAACGCCCCATTCCATATCCACGCCTCCCTCAATCCGACGGCGACAAGTCGCCTTGTAAAAGCGGTGACAAGTCCCCGCACTCCAAAGCCACCCGCGCCGCCAACCACCCATGCTCAAACCCGCACTGCTGCTGCTCACCCTCGCCCTCATTAACCCCGCCCTTGCCATGGAAATCATCGCCCACCGCGGCGCCTCGCACGACGCCCCTGAGAACACCCTCGCCGCCTTCCGCCTCGGCTGGCAGCAGCACGCCGACGCCTGCGAACTCGACACCTGGCTCACCGCGGACGGCCATGCCATCGTCACGCACGACGCCGACACCAAACGCGTCACCGGCATCGCCAAAAAAATCGCCACCAGCACCCTTGCCGAACTCCGCGCCCTCGACGCCGGCACCTGGAAAGCCCCGCGCTGGTCCGGCGAAAAACTTCCGACCCTCGCCGAAGCCCTCGCCACCGTCCCCGACGGCAAGCGCCTCTTCATCGAGATCAAATGCGGCCCCGAGATTCTCCCCGAACTCGCCCGCGTCATCGCCGCCTCCGGCAAGCAGGCCACGCAACTGGTCATCATCAGCTTCAGCCTCCCCGTCTGCACCGACGCGAAAAAATTGTTCCCGAAAATCCCCGTGCTCCTCCTCTCCAGCCTCAAGCAAAACCCGATGAGCCTCGCCTGGACCCCGCGCGCCGAAACCCTCATCGACAAGGCCACCGCGGCGCGCCTTGACGGTCTCAACATCGAAGGCAAGCCCGGCCTCGACGCCGACTTCATCCGCCAGACCCACGCCGCCGGCCTGAAATGTTTCACCTGGACCGTGGACAAACCGGACGTCGCCAAACGCCTCCGCGACGCCGGCATCGACGGCCTCACCACCAACCGCCCCGGCTGGCTCCGCGAGCAGTTGCGGTAGCGAGCGGAAACGCGCCAGCGCGGCGGGTGGCACGGGCAACCTGCCCGTGCCGCGCGGCAACCTGCCGCACGAATGGCGGCAGGCGCCCGAAGCTTCTGGAGCGTGGTATCGCGAATGCAGCCTCCCCTCCGTTCCGCCAGGCCAGTGGCCGGCGATGCCGCTTAGTCCGGCTTGCGCGGCGCGGTCGCCGCGGGCTTCAGGAAGTGCTCGAAGAAGCGGCAGAGAATCTCGTTGGACTCGGGATTGGGGGAATGCTCCTTGCGATTGGTCATGGCAACGCGGTTGGTCTGACCAAGCAACTGGTTTACGGCGACGGCGTGATTGAGCGCGATCCAGCGCGCCGGCTGATCCTCCGAACCGCCGGAAACGAGGAACGGCCGCGGGGCCATGAGCGCGTGCAGTTCGTGCAGGTCGCGGCCCGTGGCAATCATTTTCTCATAAGCACCGGTGCGGGGATTTTCGGGTTTGGGGATGCCGGGTTTGCGCGAGCGTTCGCGCTCGAAGCCCAGATACCACGGCTCCCAGTAGTTCACGTTGGACCGCGTTTCATCGAAGACCACGCCGCCGTCCGACCACGCGGCGCACGCAAATTTCTCAAACAGACACGACGCGAACATCGCCCATTTGCCGCCGTAGGAATGGCCCGCGATGCCGATGCGCGCCGCATCGACCTCGGGCAGATTCGCCAGCGCGTGCCAACAATTGGCCGCCACGTAGGCGAGATGGGACAACGGCTGGCACACGGCCTCCGCACGATCCGGCAGCCGCGCGTCGCCGCCAGGCGAGCCGATCGAGAGGGTCACAAAACCGCGGCGCGTGAGTTGGAGGGCAAAGTCGCGGTGCGGCGATTTGCCGAGGCCGATGCTGGTCTCCGGTTCGTAAAATGGCACGACCACCGCAGGAAACGGCGGCTTCCCCGGCGGCACGAGCAGCCAGCCCTCGACGGTTTGTTTCGCCCCGATCGGCACGCGCACACGGCGTTGGAGGAAATGTTCCTGCTTCGTTTCGGAGAGCACTTCGACCTTGGGCTGCTCGATGATCGCCGGCCACGGGCCGAGCAGCCCGTGCCATTGCTCGAGGATTTCGCGGCGGCGGCGCGGCCAGTCCGCAGCGGTTTTCACCGGGGTGCCGTCGTTGAAAAGCAGGGGCGAACGAAACGCGCCAGTCTTGCCGGCGAACTCGGCGGGCGGCTGGAAGAACGGCGCGATCTGTTCCCACGCCGTCGCCGCGCGGGCGGCGTTGGGGTGAGTAACGAGCAGGAGCGAGAGCAGAAACAGCGCGAAAATCCGAGCGGGCGAGGTGGTCATGGTGGGATACTCTTGGAACCGTGCGCTGCCGCAAGCACGGCGTGAAGTCATGGCTGGCGCAGAGATTCCGGACGCGGAGGGAAGCTCCAAGAATAAAGCTCAAAGCTCAAGGGAAGCAGCAAGGGCCAAGGACCGAGCACCGCGCTGGTTTTCGTATCGTGAGCAGCAGAGCGATGGAAGAGATGGGGCGGCGGAAAAACGGAAAGTTCGCCGATGGACTTCCCCGCAGAGTCGCATTCCCCACGTCGCAACATTTGGTCACTGGAGCTTGGCCCTTCCCTTGAGCTTTGAGCTTTATCCTTGGAGCTTTTTTTCCGGCACTCTCCCGAGGCGATGCGCGGCTACTTCCCCTTGGGCTTCACTCCGCCGCCGGTCATGGGCACGAAGCGCACGGGGAGCACGGCGCGTTCGGTGATTTTCCCGGCGCGCTTTTCGAGGAGGTAAAGGCGTTGTTCGGCCAGCGTGCCGACGGGGATGATCATGCGGCCGCCGTCCTTGAGCTGGTCCACCAACGGCTGCGGGATGTGCTCGGGCGCGCAGGTCACGATGACCGCGTCGAAGGGCGCGTGTTCCTTCCAGCCCTGATAGCCGTCGCCGGCCTTCACGGTCACGTTGCGAAAGCCGAGCCGCGCGAGATCCGTGGTGGCACGCTCCGCCAGCGGCGCGACGATTTCGATGCTGTAAACTTCCGCCACGAGCTTCCCGAGGACGGCGGCCTGGTAGCCGGTGCCGGTGCCGATCTCGAGCACGCGGTCGGTGGCCTTGGGGGCAAGTTGCTCGGTCATGAACGCCACGATGTAGGGCTGGGAAATGGTCTGCTCATGGCCGATGGGGAGCGGGCGGTCCGTGTAGGCGAGGCTGCGCAACTCGGCGGGGACGAACTCATGCCGCGGCACTTCGCCCATCGCCCTGAGCACGCGCCGATTGGTGATGCCGCGTTCCGGAGACGCGAGCTGCTCGGCGACCATCCGCGCGCGGGCCGCCGCAAAATCGATCTCCGCGCCATCCGCTGGAGCCAGAAACGCCATGGCCACGAACCATCCGGCAAGCCAGGGGAAATATCGAGGGGCTTTCCGGCTGGCGATGCGCGCACCCGCTGGCCGCGAGGTCGCCCCCGCGGCTCGGACGGGCGGCAACACCGTCGCCGCTGCGCCGGCTGGCATTGCGTTTGCAACCTTCACGCATGGTGAAGCCGAGGTTGGAGAATGCCTGAACATGCGCACAACTTTCGTGCGACAGAGCCGTTTCGCCAGTCCGAACAAATGTCAGCGTCGCGCACTCCGTCGGCGCGGTGCAACGAGTGCTGCACCGGCGAAGAACCGCGACCGGAGCCTTTCAGTGCAAACGCCAACGCGCTCCTCAGCCGCAATTACCGCGGGCCGTGGGAACATCCGAAGTTGTGAGGCGAGCAAGCGAAGCGAGTCCGTTTCGCGAGGCGCGCGACGGGGAGTGCCTGGATGAAACAGTAGCCGCCGAGGTGACAAGGCGGATGCCAGGCTCGGCGGGTTTGAAGCCATCCGCCTCCTCACGTCGGCGGCTACGGCGCATTATCACGGCCCCTTACCACGCCGCCTCAACGTCCCGCTCGATCCCGCCGCGCCGCTTGAGGCGGATCGGATCATGAGGTTGTGCGAGAAAAACTGAGGGTGCAGTGAGGACGGGGAAGAGCGGGCGGGCGCGTTGGTTTGGCTCCAACGGAGCGGATCTATCCCAGTCCAGCGCCCGCTTGGAAGGGGGGGGTGGCGACGGCTCGTCGCCACGGGCTGGATGGCGACAAGCTGTCGCCACCCCGCTGATTTCACCGGCCCCACATGCTGTCCGCGTTGCGAATCCAATCGGGGCGCAGCACGGCGGTGGCCGAGCCGTCGGCGAAGGCGCAGGTGGCCCGGTCGCGCGGGCTGTCGATCACGTCGTTGCCGCGGTGGTGGTAACAGGCGAAGCCGTTGTAACGCACGGTGCCGAGGAGGGAGCAGGTGTCCAGGACGCCATCGCCATCCGTGTCGGTGTCGAACACCCATTGATTGGGACTCCACACCAGGTTGGTGCCGTCGGCCACGAGCATGGTGCGGATGTTCAGGTTGGAGAGACGGCTGGAGCCGGGGAGACCGAGGTTGCCCAAGCAGGCGAACGCGCTGCCTGCGGCGGTGCCATAGTTGACGCTGTAATTATTGTTCAACTGTGTCTTCGGGCAGGTGAGCAGGCGTCCGCCAAACGCGGAACCGCCGCCGACCTCGCTGTTATTGGTCCCGCCGAGGTAGGGCGCAATCGCCTGCCACCACCAGTTGGAAGGTCCGGTGGGGATGCTGCCGACGTTGTAGCCGTAGGCAAAGTGCGGGAGCTGGTCGTCGTGATCGCCGGCATAGACGGTGAGGCCGATGACGATCTGGCGCTTGTTGTTGAGGCATTTGGCGGTGACCGAGGTGTCCTTGGCGCGGCCCAGCGCCGGCAGCAGCATCGCGGCGAGAATTCCAATGATGGCAATGACCACGAGCAACTCGATGAGCGTGAACGCTCGGTGGAGGTGAGCTTTCATAAGGGTGGCGGCAAACTCCGAGCCAAAGGAAATCGCGTCAAGCGGGGAAACGCCCGCGGAACCGCAGCACACTGGTAGGAGTCGAGGTCACGCGACGCCACCCTCCTTCTGCGCGAGGCCCGTTCATAGACCCGGAACCGATTTGGCAAAGGAATGGAGGCAAAGGAATGAAGACAAAAAGTTTTCCCGTCCCCATTCCTCGGCCTCCATTCCTTTGCCCCAAATTCCCCTGCCCTACTCCCGTGCGACCAAAGTTTCGGAGTTCGCCACTCGCGCGGGAGACAAGCGCCCACCCGCTCTCATGAAGTCAGGCCGCGAGACGACGCCCGCTGCTCGCGCGGAAAAGGTCAGAGCCTCTTCACGTCGGCTCCTACAAGGGGTGCGGGCGGACGGGCCGCCCACGCTCCTGAGGCGGGAGAAGTTCGGCTTGGACTTTCGCGGCGGCGCGTATCCAATGGCACGACACGATGCAAAACGAATTCGCGGTCAGCAGTCATTGGAAAGGAGCGTTCGATCCCGAACGGTTGCGCGAATGGGCGGAGGCGTTGCGGGGCCGACTGGACGCGCCGCTGGTGACGCTGGGGTTGGTGTTCGTGGCACCGAAGTTTTTTGAGGACGCGGAGGAACTGCTGGAAATCCTGCGGGTTCACGCGCGGATTCCGCTGCTGGCGGGGTGTTCGAGCCCGTCGCTGATCGCCGGGGGCGACGAGATCGAGGACAATGCGGGCGTGGTGCTGGGCTTGTATTATTTTCCCGGCGGCACGGTGAAGGCGGAGCATTTCACGCAGGAGCAGGTGGAGGATGGCGAGCTGCCGGGGTACTGGCCGCGCGTGACGGAGGTGGAGCCGGAAGCGTGCAACGGCTGGCTGGTGTTCGCGGACCCATTTCATCTCGATGCCGAGCGGTGGCTGCGGCAGTGGAATCACGCGTATGCGCCGCTGCCGATCATTGGTGGGCTGGCGACAGGGGAGCATCCGACGCCGCGGACACAGGTGTATCTGAATGCCGAGGTGTTCGAGACGGGTGGCGTGGCGCTGTCGTTTCACGGGGAGGTCGCGCTGGAGAGCATGATTTCGCAGGGCTGCACGCCGATCGGCGAGACGTGGACGATCACCAAGACGGACCGGAATTTCATCCACGCGATCGGCGGCCGGCCGGCGTACGCGGTGTTGAATGAAACGTTCAACAATCTGCCCAAGCGCGAGCAGACGAAGGCGCGCGGCAACATTTTTGTCGGGCTGGTGATCAATGAGTATCGCGAGGAATTTCATCGCGGCGATTTTCTCGTGCGCAATCTGCTCGGGGCCGACCCGGCGCACGGGAGCATCGCGGTGGGGGCGTTGCCGCGCATCGGGCAGACGGTGCAGTTCCAGCGGCGCGACGCGGCGGCGGCGACGGAGGACATGAACGAACTGCTCGAGCGCGCGCGCACGCGGCTGGCGGGACGGACGATTTACGGCGGCTGCCTGTGCTCGTGCAACGGTCGCGGCGAGCGGCTGTTCGGCGGCGCGAGTCACGACGCGGGGTTGGTGCAGGAGCGGCTCGGGCCGCTCGGGTTGACGGGCTTTTTTTGCAACGGCGAGATCGGGCCGGTGGGGGACAAGAGTTTCCTGCACGGCTACACGGCGTCGCTGGCGCTGTTCGTGCAGAAGTCGGCGTGAGCGGCGCATGGAAGCTGCACACTCAGCGGCGGGGACGAAGGGAGAGTCCGCCAGCACGAAACCAAGCGCGGGTGCCAGCGCGAACGTCGCGGCGCCGACGCTGATCCACCGGCTGACGTCGATCACGGAGCGGCTCGATCTGGCGGCGCTGTTCGCGCGGGCGCAGCCGCTGGAGCTCGAGATCGGGAGCGGGGACGGCTCGTTTCTGGCGGCGTATGCGGCGCTGCATCCGGAGCGGAATTTTTTCGGCATCGAGCGGTTGCTCGGCCGGATGCGGAAGCTGGATCGCAAGGGGCAGCGCGCGGGGCTCACCAATCTGCGGCTGCTCAGCATCGAGGCGGGGTATTTTCTGAAATACCTCGCGCCGACGGGGTGCGTTGCGGCGTTGCACATTTATTTTCCCGACCCGTGGCCGAAGCGAAAACACCGGCGGCACCGGCTGATCAACGAGGAGTTTCCAGCGCTGGCGCGGCGGCTCCTCGCGCCCGGTGGCGTGGTGTATCTGCGCACGGATGACGCCGATTATTTCACGCAGATGCAGCGGGTCTTCGCAGCGGCGGCGGCGAACGAGTTTCAGCCGGTGGAAACGCCCGAGGAACTGCGCGCGGTGGTGACGGATTTTGAGCGGACCTTTAACGCGCGGGGCATCGAGACACGACGGGCGGCGTATCGGGCGGTGGGGTGATCTCGAAGACCGAATTGTTTTAACCACCGATGGACACAGATGGACACGGAGGGGAATCGGGAATTTGCAGAAGTGGGTTTGACCGATGAGGGGAGCAGCAACCGGCGGTTTTCATCCGCACTTCGATCCGCACCCGTCGAACTGTCTGCGCGAAAACTTGGCGGCGACGTGGTTTGGAGTGCGGTGACTTGTCACCGCTTGTGCACAGGCGACTTGTCGCCGTCGAAGTTCCGTGCGCGCTCGAACTCGCGCGCACGCCAGCGCTGGCGCGAGTCGTGAGCGCCACATTGCGAACTCACGCTTTCCGCAATTCGACGGCGACAAGTCGCCTCGGGAAAGCGGTGACAAGTCCCCGCACTCCAAAGCCGCCACGCAGTCCGGCGCGGCTCTCAAACATCAATGACCGGTCCGTTACCACCGTCCCCGGGGCCTTTGGGCGGGCGGCGGGTGATCGTGGTTGTGGCGGCCGTGTTGACCTGGACGCGGGCGCTGGTGGTGTTGGTGCCGGTGAGCCATTGCACGGCGGTGGAGACGAAGCTGATGACGAGCCCGCCCCAGAACGCGGCGGAGAAGCTGTCCACATGGAAGGAATTGACCGCCCAGCCGACGAAGTAGAGGAGTGCGGCGTTGATGACGAGGGTGAAGAGGCCGAGGCTCAGAATCAGGAACGGCAGGGAGAGGACCATGATCAACGGCCGCACGATGGCGTTCAAAATCCCCAGCAGCAGCGAGGCGATCACCAGCCCCTGCCAGTTGTCGTAGTCGATGCCCTTGACCACGAGGGACGCGGTCAGCACGGCCAGCGTGTTCACCAGCCAGCGCTGGAAGAAGACTAGGTAGCCGTTGGGTTTGGGCGGCATGGCGGGCGATGGTTGGCGGGTTTAGCCGGGACGCACTTGGAGGAACTTGGCGTCGGCGTGGGCCGCGAGCGTGAATTCGGCCAAGGCCGCCGGCAGGAGACAGAACTGACCGGGGCGCAACACCACCGTCTGACCGCCGCCGGTGACGGTGAGTTCGCCGGCGAGGACCGCGAGAATCAGCAAGCCGGGCCGCATGCGCTGCTCGCTCCGGCCCGCCGGCTCGCGGCGGAGAGTGACCTCGAACAGCGGATCGCTGACGAGCGTGTCGGCCTGGGCGGTGGGACCGGCGGAGTTGGCGGCGAGGCGATTCGGAATCAACGGCGGCTCGAAGTCGGTGAAGTCGATCGACGCGAGACCCTGCGCAATGTGCAACTCGCGCAGGTTGCCGTCCTTGTCGCGGCGGTTCCAATCGAACACGCGGTACGTCGTGTCCGAGTTCTGCTGGATTTCAAAAATCACGCTGCCCGCGCCGAGCGCGTGGACGCGGCCGCTGGGGAGGAACATCGCATTGCCCGCCCTCACCGCGTGCCGGTGAAAACATTGCGCGACGCTGCCGTCGGCGAGGCGCTGCTCGAACTCGGCGCGCGTCACGCCGCGCTTGAGGCCGACAAAAATCTCCGCCGTCGGCGTGGTCTCGGCGAAATACCACATCTCAGTCTTCGGCTCGCCACCGAGCGACGGCGCGAGCGCAGCGGGCGGATGGACCTGGAGCGAGAGCACGTCCTGCGCATCGAGAATTTTCACCAGCAGCGGGAAGCGTCCGGCGGCGGTGGGATCGGTGCGGCCGAGCAGTTCAGCGGCGTGATTTTCCATGAGCCAGCGCAAGTCGCGTCCGGCGAGCGGGCCGTTGGTGATCTCGCTGACGCCTTCCGGGCGGTCGGTGATTTCCCAAGATTCGCCGATGGGCACTGCGGGCGGGAGCGGCTTGGCGTAGAGGCGTTCGAGGTTGCGGCCACCCCAGATTCGTTCTTTGAAAATGGGCCGGAAAGTCAGCGGATAAAACATGGCACGCAGAGGTGGCGAGTGAGCCGCCGGGGCGGGGAAATCAGGCGGCGGCCTTGGGTTCCTCGAAGCGTCCGAGCGCGCGGAATTTGGCGTAGCGCTGGCGCATGCGGTCGCCGACGGCGATGGCGTTGAGGGCGTCGAGGTGTTTGAGGAGACAAGCCTTGAGCGTGGCGGCCATGGCGGCGGAATCGTTGTGCGCGCCGCCGAGGGGTTCGGGGATGACTTCGTCGGCGATGCCCAGTTCGAGGAGATCGCTGGCGGTGATGCGCAGCGCGGCGGCGGCCTTGGCGGCGGCGTTGCGGTCTTTCCACAGAATCGCCGCACAGCCCTCGGGACTGATGACCGAGTAGTAGGCGTTTTCGAGAATGAGGATGCGGTCGGTGACGCCGATGCCGAGCGCGCCGCCGGAGCCGCCTTCGCCGATGACCACGGAGATCAACGGGACTTCGAGCAGCATCATTTCACGCAGGTTGACGGCGATGGCCTCGGCGATGTGGCGCTCCTCGGCGCCGATGCCGGGATACGCGCCGGCGGTGTCGATGAGCGTGATGATGGGAAGGCCGAAATTGTTCGCGAGGCGCATCAGGCGGAGGGCCTTGCGGTAGCCCTCGGGATGGGCGGAGCCGAAGTTGCGCTTGATGTTTTCCTTGGTGTCGCGGCCCTTCTGCGTGCCGATGACCATGACGCGGTGGTCGCCGAGTTTGGCGAAACCGCCGACCATCGCGCGGTCGTCGGAGAAGAGGCGGTCGCCGTGAATCTCGGAAAAGTCGCTGAAGGTGTGCGCGACGTAATCGAGCGTGAAGGGGCGCTTGGGATGACGGGCGAGCTGCACGCGCTGCCAGGCGGTGAGATTCGAGTAAACCTCGCGCGAGGTCTCGGCCAGCTTCTTTTCAATCTGGGCAATCTCCTCCTCGAAATTGATCACCATCGCGTGTTTCTCCGGGTGGTTGCGGAGTTCGTCCAGTTTGCGTTGGAGTTCAAAGATCGGCTTTTCGAAGTCGAGCTGATGCTTCATGAGGAAAAAACCTTAGAGAGCGGGGACGGGCGAGGCAACGGGGAATTCGGCGGCGCACACGGAGAGCGCGGGCAGCGTCGGCAATCAGGTGCAGTCAGAGGTGCGGGAGGGAACCGGCCGGGGAATGGATCACAGCGAACGAAACTCAGCCTCGGTGAGATTTGCCTGTTTCAGAATCGCTCGGAAAGTTCCGGTCGGAACGTCGCCCGGGTGCATGGCGACGTACGTTTGCCTTCCGTCGGCGTGACGCAAAACTGAATGTGAACCCGATTGTCGTTTCACGACGAAGCCTGCCCGGTGGAGCTTCGCCAGAACCTCACGCGCCTTGTAGGGCATCTTCGGGAAGATTGAGGGTGCTGAAGAGAATCTCCGGGCTGGCAGGGACAATTTCGCCGTTCGCCTTTTTCTCAGCGAGCCAGAGGCGGAGTAAATCGAGGGCGGCGGCGCGTGCGCCTTCCACACCCAAGCCATGGGTTGTCAGTCCGAGCGTGGGCACATGGGCATAGAAATAACCGGGTGGGAAATCAGGGTCGCGAATCGTTTCGAAGAGTACGCCGAAGTTCATGCGAAACTTTTAGGCCCGGCGGCTGGAGCGGTCAATGCGGTGATTCTTACCGAACTGAAGGCAGTTCTTATGATCGCATGTGTTGATCCACACTCCAGCGGTTGCCCGGCGGGGTCACTCGGGGACGAATGTGACCGGCGGCTCCGACGGAAGTCTCTTGGTCATTTCGGCAATGCGCGTCTCGATGCTGCCGGGGTGCGGCGAGGCTTTCTTGAGCAGGCGCAGGTAGCGGATGGCTTTGTCGAGGTCGCCCGAGTGTTCTTCGAGCGCGGCGAGCTGGGCGACGATCTGGCTGTAGGCGAAGAGGTCGGGCGCGGGTTTCGGCCCCTCGGTTTTCAGCCATTGGGTGAAGGCGAGTTCCCAGAGGTTGCGCGCGCGGGCGGGGTCGTGGTGGTGCTCGGCGTAGCAGCGGCCCAGCTCGAACAGAATCGCGTGGCTGCCGGGATTGGCGCGGAGTCCGTCGCGGAGAAATTGCTCGGCATCGGCGGCGCGCCCGAGGCGGTCGCGCAACCAGAACGCGGCGACGACGTAGGTCTCGACGCGCTCGGGATCGAACTGCGCGGAGAGCCGGAGCCACGGGAGAATTTCGCGTTCGTCGCCGTTCTTGCCGAGGTGGGTGTGTTCGGAGGGATAGAAATTGCGGCTGAAACGGGCGATCCAGTCTTCGCGGTGCGGGCGGCCGTGATCGTGGTTGCAGCCGGAGTGGCTGTGGGCGCAACGGCCCTGGTCGTGGCGGCATCGGCTGTGGTCGGTGGCGGTCGCGGGAGCGGCGACGGGGGCCGGTGCTGGTTGCGCCGGGTTCGCGGGAGCGGCGGTCGCCGCGGGCTTGGGCGCGGGCGTGTCGAACACGCTGGCGTAGTAGCCGCTGTGAAAATAAACGTCGGCGCGCGTGTAGAGCCAGCCGGCCACCAGACGGCGGCTGTCACCCATGAGCGCGGTAAGCAGGTCGGCGGAATTGGCGCGGGCGCCGGACCATTCCTGATGCTGGGGCACGAGGGGGGTAGCG
>BJHT01000044.1 GCA_014193395.1 Verrucomicrobiota bacterium | reverse complement strand
GATCCGAAGGGGCGCGCCGGGCACGTGATGCTCGTGGACCTCGCGCGCAACGACCTCGGGCGCGTGTGCGAGTACGGGAGCGTGCAGGTGAAGGACCTGATGACCATCGAGCGTTACAGCCACGTGATGCACATCGTGTCGCAGGTCGAGGGGCGGCTGGCGGGGGACAAGTCGCCGTATGACCTGATGCGCGCGACGTTCCCGGCGGGCACGCTGAGCGGCGCGCCGAAAATTCGCGCGATGCAGATCATCTCCGAACTGGAGGGCACGGCGCGCGGGCCGTATGGCGGATGCGTGGGATATTTTTCGTTCAACGGAAATCTCGATTGCTGCATCACGATCCGCACGGCGTTGATCAAGGACGGCCAGGCTTATGTGCAGGCAGGCGGCGGCTGGGTGAACGACTCGACGGCGGAAGCGGAGTTTCAGGAAACGGTGAACAAGTCCAAGGCGATGCTGAAGGCGGTGGCGTTGGCGGAGAATTTCGCGGTGGGCGGGTGAGGGTCTCGAGAATGTAGTTGCGGATCGCGCGGTACGCCGCTGCGGGTCTGACAGGCTCGTCGTTGGCCGCCTCGGCCGGCAGTTGAAGCTCACCGTGTGGCCGGTTGTTGGATGCACCGCGTGGTGGCCCGGAAGTCGCGGGACGAGCGGGGCCGCGGGCTGACAATTGGTTTGCCGCTCCTCGGGCCGCCGCGTCTAATCGCCGCCATGGTTTCTCACTCCCAGCCCGACCGCAGTTGGCTCAGCGCGCACGGCGCGGAGCAGGAGGCGTTGCACGGGCGGGCCACGGAATTGACCCGTTCCAACTTTGGTCGGCGGGTATTTGTGCGCGGGGTGGTCGAGGTTTCCAATCACTGCCGGGAGAACTGCCATTACTGCGGCATGCGCCGCGACAACCGCGCGCTCGCCCGCTTCCGCGCCCGGCATGAGCAACTGGCCGAACTGCTCATCCATCACCGCCCCGCGAGCCTGACGGATGTGAACATTCAGACCGGCGAGGATCCCGTGGCGGTGCGCGAAGTGGTCGTGCCGCTCGTGCGCACGCTGCGCCGCGAGACACCGCTCGGCGTGAGCGTCTGCCTCGGCACGCTCACCGAGCCGCTCTACGACGAGCTGCAAAGCGCCGGCGCCTCGCTCTACATCATCAAGTTCGAACTCGGCGACGCGGCGCGCTACGAACAGCTTGAGGCCCCCGGCACGCTGGCCGAGCGCGTGCGCCACATCCGGCTGCTGGCCGCGCGCGGCTGGCGGGTGAGTTCCGGTTTCATCGCGGGCCTTCCCGGTCAGGGCGTGGACGACCTGCTCGCGAATCTGCGGCTCGCGCGCGACCTGCCGCTCGCTGGGTGCAGCGTCAGTCCGTTCATTCCCGGTGAAGCGACGCCGCTCGTCGCCGCCCCGGTCGGCGCGGTGGACACCACGTTGAACTGCATGGCCGCGCTCCGCCTGCTGCGGCCGGGACTGGTCATCCCCGCCGTGAGTGCGCTGAATCTCACGGGCGCGGACGACGGCTATCAGCGCGGACTGCGGGCCGGGGCCAACCTCTGCACGATCAATCTCACGCCGTCCGAAATCCGCGGCGATTACCTGCTCTATAAACGCGAGCGCTTCATCATGAACGAGGAGCGCGTGTTGCGCGCGATCACCGCCGCGGGCCGCGAAGTTTCCCGCACCAGCCTGGCGGAACACTGGCCGGCGAAACCGCTCGCGATCCCCGTGCTGGCCGGGTGACGCGCTCGTCGCGCTCTGCTTGCTCCCATGCTTTTTCCCCCTGCCCCAGCCGCCCGCGTTTCGCCGCGGGTTGTGGTCACGGGCTGTGGTTTGGTGACGCCGCTCGGCGTGGGGATGGCGGCGAATGCGGAGGGCTTCCGGACAGGACGGACGGCGTTCCGCGCGGTCACGGCGTTCGATGTCTCGCGCCAGCGCGTGCGCACGGCGGCGCCGGTGGAATTGCCGGACGCGCTGCCCGCCACGGCCCTCGCGCCCAAGGCAGCGCGGCGGCTCGACCGCGCGGGTGCGATGCTGCTGTGGGCCGCGCACGAGGCGACGCAGCAGGCGCGATGGGATCAGCAAAACAAGGCGGCGTTTGTCGTGGGCACGACCGGCGGCGGCATGAGCCTCGGCGAAGCCTACTACCGCACCGCGTTGGAAAATCCGCTCACCGGCCGGCAGCAACCCACCCGCACGCTCGGCTACCAGGCGTATCGCCAGACCGCGCTGGTGGCACAGGCGTGCGAGCTGCGCGGCCCGGTGACCGTGATCGCCAACGCCTGCGCGTCCGGCGCGAACGCCGTGGGCCACGCGTGGGAACTCCTCCGCACCGGCCGCGCCGAACGCGTGCTCGCCGCGGGCTACGATGCCATCAGCCAGTTGATTTTTGCGGGCTTCGATTCGTTGCAGGCGCTGTCCCCGACGCGGTGCCGGCCCTTCGATGCGCAGCGCGACGGCCTTGCGCTGGGCGAAGGCGCGGCGGCGCTCGCCCTCGAGACGCTTGCCAGCGCGGAGGCCCGCGGCGCGGAAATTTTTGCGGAAATTGTCGGGTACGGCGCGGCGACGGATTTGCATCATCTCACCCAACCGCAGCCACAGGGAAACGCCGCCGTCGCGACCATGACCGAGGCGTGTCGCGTCGCCGGGCTGGAGCCGCGCGACATTGACTACGTGAACGCGCACGGCACCGGCACGGTGCTCAACGACAGCGCGGAAGCCGCGGCCATCACGCGCTGGGCGGGCGCGGCGGCCGCGCAGTTGGCGGTGAGTTCCACCAAGGCGGGCATTGGTCATCTGCTCGGTGCGGCGGGCGCGGTCGAGGCCGTGGTGTGCGTGCTCGCACTGCGCGGCCAGTGGTTGCCGCCGATGCTCGCGACGCAGGCGCCCGATCCCGCCTGCGGCTTCCGGCTCGTCACGCAACCCGCGGCAGCGCGGCTGGAAAACGTGCTCACGAATTCGTTCGGCTTCGGCGGCGCGAACGCGAGCGTCATCCTGCGGAGGTGGACGTGAGCGCGATTTTTCTCTCGGGCTTCGGCGCGGTTTCGCCGGCGGGTTGGGGAATGAACGCGCTGCCCGGCGTGGGCGTGGCTGCGGCGTGGCCGGTGCCGCAACCCCTCGAACGTCCCGGCTGGACGCGTCCGCTCATGGTGCAACGCGTACCCGCGCCGGCGACGCGGCCCGCGTGGGCCGCGCACGCGCGGATGCGGCGCGCGGCGGCGATCAGCCAGTTCGCGCTGGGCGCGGCGATGGAGGCGCTGGGTGGTTCGATCGGCGGCCCGCTGGGCGTGGTTTTTTGCACGACATGCGGCGGCGTGAACTACTCGCGGCGCTTCTACGACGAGGTGCTGCGCGACCCGGCGGTGGCCAGTCCGCTGTTGTTTCCCGAAACGGTTTTCAACGCCCCGGCCAGTCATCTCGCGGCCGTGCTCGCGACGAGCGCGTCCAATTACACGCTGGTCGGCGACGCGGGCGTGTTCCTGCACGGGCTGGCGCTGGCCGCGGGCTGGCTGGCCGACGGACGCGTCGAGCGCTGCCTCGTCGTGGCGGCGGAGGAGGCGGACTGGATCACCGCCGATGCCCTGCGCCATTTTCAAAAAAACACCAGGCTGGCGGAAGGCGCGGGTGCGGTGCTGCTCACGCGCGAACGCACGGCGCAAACGTGGGCCGCGCTGGAATGCGTGACCGACCCGGAGCCGTTTGGTTACGGCGCGGCCCAGCCCGCGCGCGCAGCGGCACTGCGGCGCGTGGCGGCGGCGCTGCCTGCCGGGGACGAGGCTGCGGCGACGGCGAATGCCACGCACGCGTTGCCGGGCGAGGCTTTTGCCGCGGGTGCCGCGTGGCGGGTGCTCGCGGCGATTCATGCGGCGCGGACGCAGCAGCTTCCCCGCGCGACGGTGCTGGTGCCGGGGGCGTATCAGGAAGCCATCGGCGCGAGCTTCACCGTGTTTCCCAACGAAAACTCATCCGTATCTTTTCCTTCGGGCCGATTTTCTTGAACCACAGAGACACGATGAACACAGAGAAAACCAAGGACTCGCCCGTCGTTCATCGGTCACTAATTTGTTACTTCCTGGCACCGTCCCCGTCCCTTGGTTTTCTCTGTGTGCATCGTGTCTCTGTGGTCAATTTTCCGGTTTCAACTGAATAGCACCGGCTTATGAACCCCCGCGTCATCCTCATCACCGGTGCGAACGGCGGCCTCGGCCAGGCCATCGCGCGCGCGTTTCTCGCCGAGTCGCCGGACAACTTCGTCTGGCTCGGCGTCCGCCACCGCCGGGACGCGGCGGAAAAACTGGCCGCGGATTTTCCGCAGCGCTGCGAGCCGGCGGAGCTGGACGTGACGCAACCGGAGGCGTGGCGCGCGCTTGTCGAGCGCATCCTCGCGCGGCAGCAGCGGCTCGATGTGCTGGTGAACAACGCGGGGTTTCACGCCGACTCGCTCCTCGCACAAATGCCCCTCGACGCCTGGCGCGGCGTGCTGGCGACGAATCTGGACGGCACCTTTCATGGCTGTCAGGCGGTGCTGCCGGCGATGATCTCGCAGCGGCGCGGGCGCATCGTGAACATCGCGTCGCTCAGCGCGCTGGCCGCGCCGGCGGGGCAGACGAATTACGCGGCGGCCAAGGCCGGCGTCGTGGCGCTCACGCAGTCGCTGGCGAAGGAGATCGCGCGCATCGGCATCACGGTGAACGCGATTTGTCCCGGCTTCATCGAGACCGAGAGCCTGGTATCGCTGGACCCGGACGCGCGCAAGGCCCTGGCGCTGCGCATTCCCATGCGGCGCGTGGGCCGACCGGAGGAAGTGGCGGCGGCCGTCCGGTTTCTCGCGGGCGCGGAGGCAGGCTACATCACGGGCGCGACGCTGAAGGTGGATGGAGGAATTTTGTGAAAACAAACTGGGAAACGGGAAGTGGAGAACCGTGGGTGGACACGGATGCACACAGATGGGGACGGGGACAGGAACGGCCGGAAGGTTTTCGCGCTCGGCGAACCGGATGGTCGGGCTGGGAAAGCGGGCGCGCCGCGGCTTTGGAGTGCGGTGACTGGTCACCGCTCTTGCGCAGGCGATTTGTCGCCGTCGAACGTTCGCGCGGCCCCGGTCACGCGGGCGTCCTCGCGCTGGCGCGAGCCGTGAACGCGCCCGTCGCAGAGTCACGCTTTCAGGCGTCCGACGGCGACAAGTCGCCTCGGGAAAGCGGTGACAAGTCCCCGCACTCTACAGCCGCCGAATCGTCGCGCGCTGTGAAACTTTCGGAGCGCGGGCGGTCCCCGCCCGCAGCGCGTACATATGTCCAAAGTCGTCGGAAACGTCCGCCGCCCCCCGCGCCTTTCACGCGCTGCGACCGGGGACCGGTCGCGCTCCGCTTGGGTTGCGGTTTCGCCGCGCTGTGTCCATCCGTGGTTCAAAATCAGCATCCGTTTTGAAACCCATGCGTCCTCACGAATCCATCTCGGGCCGGTATGAAAACGACGAGGGCAAACGGACGTTTGTCCGTGAACTCTTCAATCGCGGCGCGCCGCACTACGACCGCATCGGGCGCGTCGGTTTTTTTGGCACGGGTCAGTTTCATCGGCGGCGGGCGCTCGAACAGGCAGGCTTGCGGCCGGGCATGGACGTGCTCGATGTGGCCTGCGGCACCGGCGCGGTCACGCGCGCGGCGGTGGAAATTCTCGGCGGACGCGGGCGCGTGTGCGGGGTGGACCCGAGCGAGGGGATGCTGGCCGAGGCGCGGAAGATCGCGGGCGCGGAGTTTCACGTCGGCCACGCGGAGGCGCTGCCGTTTCCCGACCAGAGCTTCGATTTTCTCTCGATGGGTTACGCCCTGCGGCATGTGGCGGATTTGAATCGCGCCTTCGCCGAATACCGGCGCGTGCTGCGGCCCGGCGGACGGTTGTTGATCCTGGAAATCAGCCGTCCGCGGACGTGGCTCGGTTTGGTCTGCGCGCGGTTTTATTTTCGCGATCTGCTGCCGGGGCTGTCGTGGCTGCTCACCGGCAGCAGCGACGCGCGGCTGATGATGTCCTACTACTGGGAGACCATCGACGCCTGCGTGCCGCCGGACGCGATTCTGGCGGCGATCGCGGGCACGGGTTTTCAGCACGTCGAACGCCACGTCGAGCTGGGCATCTTCAGCGCCTACACCGGGCGCACGCCGGAGCGGGCGTGAGGGCGTCTGTCGCCCGACCGCTGCCAGAGACGCCGGGCCGCGGGTGCCGGAGCTTTCGGTGTTTCATCCCGGTTCGATCCGTGGCAAAAACGCCCGCATGAACTTGCTCGCTGCCACCGCCCCGAAAGGGTCCGCCGTTTCCCCTGCCGCCGTCGCCGCGCTTGTCGCGCAGGCGTGTCCCGCCGAGTCGTATCGCGGGAAGAAGGTGCTGCTCATCGTCCCCGACGGCACGCGTACGGCGCCGGTGGGGCTGATGTTTCAGACCCTGCACCGGCAGCTCGGCGCGGTGACGGGCGCGTTCGACATTCTCATCGCGCTCGGCACGCATCAGCCGATGAGCGAGGCGGCGATCTGCGGGCGGCTGGAGATTTCAGAAACCGAGCGCGCCGGCACTTATCGCGGCGTGCGTTTCTTCAATCACGAATGGGACAATCCCGCCGCGCTGCGCACCATCGGCACGCTGACCAAGGCCGACACGCGCGAGTTGTCCGAGGGCCGCATGGAACTGGACGTGCCGGTGGCGATCAACCAGCGCCTCTTCGATTACGACCAGATCATCATCATCGGCCCGGTGTTTCCGCACGAGGTCGTCGGCTTTTCGGGCGGCAACAAGTATCTCTTCCCCGGTGTCGCAGGGCCGGAGATTTTGAACTTCTTCCACTGGCTCGGCGGCTGCGTCACCAACCCCATGACCATCGGCAACAAATGGACGCCCGTGCGCCGCGTCGTGGACCGCGTCGGCGCGATGGTGACGGTCGAGAAGCTCTGCCTCGCGCTGGTCGTGCGTCCGGACAAATCGCTCGCCGGCCTCTTCATCGGTTCGCCCGAGGCCGCGTGGGATGCGGCGGCGGACGTGTCGCGTGGCGAGCACATTGTTTTCCGCGACCGCCCTTTTCACACGGTCCTGTCGTGCGCGCCGACGATGTATGAGGACATTTGGACCGCCGGGAAGGCGATGTACAAACTGGAGCCGGTCGTGGCCGACGGCGGCGAACTCATCATCTACGCGCCGCACGTCACCGCCGTCAGCGTCACGCACGGCAAGACAATGCTCGCCATCGGCTACCACTGCCGCGACTACTTCCTGAAACAGTGGGACCAGTTCAAACACCACCCGTGGGGCGTGCTCGCGCACAGCACGCATGTGCGCGGCATCGGCACCTTCGAGAACGGAGTGGAGAAATGCCGGATCAAAGTCACCCTCGCCTCCGGCATTTCGCGCGAGGTCTGCGAGCGCATCAACATGGGCTACCGCGATCCGCAGAGCATCGACATCGAGTCCTACGCGAACCGCGAGGCCGAGGGCGTGCTGCTGGTGCGCAAAGCGGGCGAGCTGCTTTTCAAGCTGTCGCCGCCGCCGGCGTGGCAGAGGGGCGTGGACAAAGCGTAGCGCTGGAACAGGCGGAGCGGGGCGTTCACGCCGCTTCACCGCCCGAACGTCGCGGCGCATCCGCCGTTCCCGCTCTGCGTCCTTTCCGATCTCTGCGGTGTGAAGAGGAAACGCCCCGATGATGGTGGCGCGAAGTGGAACACCGCAGAGATTGGAAGGAACGCGGAGCGGGAAGGAGCCGAGGGAAAGACCGCACACTCGCACGGCAGACGCCCAACGTGGCGCGCGGGACGCAGCGGTTCGGGAATGCGGCCGAATTGGGCAGGGGAATTTGGGGCAATGGAATGGGAAGGAACGAGTCGGCTTGGGGCCGAACTGGCCGCCCATGCCACGGGGAAATCCTCGAGGCGCGCGTGGATTTTGCAGAGTCGGAGCACCGGAAACAACCAGCGACCACGCCGGCTCCTGGGGCTTGAACCCGAAACGTAAAGGTTCGATTCTCCGGCGATGAATCCTTTGTCGGCCGCCATGCTTCCGCCTCTTGTTCCGGGTCTTGCTCGCGGCGCGGGGCGGGCGGACGGACCGGGGCGCGGGTTTACGCCACGCGGCGCGAGAACGGTATGGAGGCCGGGTCTGGCCGCGCTGGCATTGATCATTTTCGCTCTCCCGCTCCGCGCCGAAGTGCCCGCGGAGTTGAAGATCACGGGTGATTGGGAGGTGAAGGTGGTCGTGCGCGAGCCGCAGGTGGTTGAGGCCGGGGTGAAGATCGCGCCGCCAGAGATGCTCGTGGCCAGCGCGGAGAAACATGATGCGTTGCCGCTGTTCAATCCGCGGGCGGGCGGCTGGGTGAAAGGCGCGCAATTGCGGGCCGTGCGGGCCCAGGAAACGACGACGCCATTTTTGCTCGAACCGGAGAGCCTCGTGGTGCGCGGCGGGGCGGGCGCGGAGGCCGAGGTGTTTCGCAAGGGAGAGGATTACGAAGCGGATCTGAACTGGGGCACGTTTGGACGTCTGGCGAAGGGGCGCATCAAGGAAGGGCAGGCGGTTTTTGTGAGTTATCGGCACGCGTTGCTGCGGCTCGATGCGGTGGTGCTGGGGCGTGATGGGCGCATCGTGGTGCGGCGGGGTGAGGCGCGCGCTGCAGCACCCGCGCCACCGAAGGTCGAGGCGGGCGAGCGACATCTGGCCAATGTCTGGCTGCCAGGGCGGGTCGCGAAGCTCGCGCCGGAGCATTTGTTTGCTGTTTCGGAGACCGCGTTTCCCGAACCGCCGAAGCCCAGTCCGACACCGGCCGAGCGGTTCATTCCCAAGGCGCTGAAGAAGCTGCGCGCGGGCGAGTCGCTGCGCATTCTCGCGTGGGGCGACAGCGTGACGGTCGGGACTTACGTGCCGAATCCCGCGACGGAACGGTGGCAGGAGCAGTTTGTAGCGCGGCTGCGCGAGCGGTTCCCGCAGGCGAAGATCGAGCTCGTCACTGAGGCGTGGGGCGGGCGCAACACGGGCAGCTATCTGAACGAGCCGCCGGGCAGTCCGCACAATTATCGCGAGAAGGTGCTGGGCGCGAAGCCGGACCTCGTCGTGTCAGAATTCGTGAACGATGCGGGGCTCAATCCGCAGGCGGTCGAGGAGCGGTACGCGAAGTTGCTCGCGGATTTTCAAGGCATCGGCGCGGAGTGGATCATCCTCACGCCGCATTACGTCCGCCCTGACTGGATGGGCCTGAACCGCGAGCGCGACGTGGACAATGATCCGCGTCCGTACGTCGCCGGGCTGCGGGCTTTCGCCGCGAAGCACAACGTCGCGCTGGCCGATGCGGCGCTGCGTTACGGCCGGCTGTGGCGGCAGGGCATCCCTTACAGCACGCTCATGCTGAACTCGATCAACCACCCGGATGCACGCGGAATGAAGATTTTCGCCGATGCCTTGCTCCAAGTGTTCCCGTGAAGCCGCCGTTCCCAGTGGGTTGTCGTGGAAACCGTCGCGCGTTTGGTGCGGGGTGTGAGTGTGTGAGCGTGAGAGAGTATGAGTGAAAATCAAAAGCCCGTGCGCAAGGGATTGGTGAAAAGACACACCGACTTGGAGGTCTATCGGGTCGCATTTGCAACGGCGATGGAAGTGTTCGAGTCGAGCAAGCGGTTCCCGAAGGAGGAGACCTACTCACTCACCGACCAGATACGCCGCTCTTCGCGTTCGGTGTGCGCGAACCTCGCCGAGGCGTGGCGCAAACGCCGGTATGAAGCGGCCTTCGTCAGCAAGCTGGGGGACTGCGAGGCCGAGGCGGCGGAAACCCAGACCTGGCTGCAGTTCGCCGTGGAGTGCGGCTATCTCGACCGCGCGACGGCGAGGAAACTTTTCAAGGACTACGACCACATCCTTGGCATGCTCGTGCGGATGATTACGAACGCGAAACAATGGACGCTCCGATGACTACTCCCACACCCTCACACCCTCACACCCTCACACGTCGCGCCGCCATCCGCTCGCTCGCCGGCAGCTCGCTCCTCCTCCCCGGCATCGTCTCGGAAATGCTCCGCGCCGATGCCGCGCGCGGCTCGATCACCGCCGCCGGCGATCCCGCGGCACCGCGGCCGTCGCACTTCACGCCGAAGGCCAAGCGGGTGATTTTTCTGCACATGAGCGGCGGGGCGTCGCATGTCGATTCGTTTGATTACAAGCCGCGGCTGTTCGCCGATCACGGGCAGCCGTATGAGGTGCCGAAGAAAATGCTGGAGGCCTTCGCGCTGAACAACCGCAGCGAGGTGAAATTTTACAAGAAGCCGAACTGGGAGTTCAAACAGCACGGACAAAGCGGCCTGTGGATCAGCGACTTGTTCGCCAAGACCGCCGGGCGTGCGGACGACATCTGCCTGATCCGCTCGATGTTCAATGACCACGCGGATCACGCGCAGGCGACGCTCGGGATTCACACGGGCTCGGTTACGTTCACGCGGCCGAGCATGGGCTCGTGGATCAGCTACGGCCTCGGCACGGAGAACGCGAATCTGCCCGCATTCATGGTCATCGCGCCGGCGCTGCCGTATGCGGGCGGGCAGGTGTGGTCGGCGGATTTTCTGCCGGGCGCGCATCAGGGGACGCGCGTGGTGCCCGGACCCGAGCCGGTGCCGAACATCAGCCGGCGGCTGCCGGACGCGGAGTTGCAGGAAATGGAACTCGGCCTCGGCGCGGCGTTGAACCGGCGGCATCTCGGTGCGCGTGGCAACGACCCGCAACTCGCCGCGCGCATCAAGGCGTTCGAGACGGCCTACGGCATGCAGGCGGCGGCGCCCGAGGCATTCGATCTCACTAAGGAAACGGACGCGACGCATCAGCTTTACGGGCTGGCGCGCGGCAGCACGAAGGGTTTTGCGTGGCAGTGTCTCATCGCGCGGCGGCTGGCGGAGCGCGGCGTGCGCTTCATTGAACTCATCGACACGGGCGCCTCGGGCAACTGGGATTCGCACGGCGACATGGCGGCGCACGGGCCGCTGGCGCGCAATGTGGACGGGCCGATCGCCGCGCTGCTGACGGACCTGCGCTCGCGCGGGATGCTCGATGAAACGCTGGTCGTGTGGGCGACTGAGTTTGGCCGCACGCCGTTCAACACGAGCAAGGACTCGAAGGGCCGCGAGCATCATGCGCAGGCGTTCACCTGCTGGATGGCGGGCGGCGGCGTGAAGGGCGGCTACAGCTACGGCGACAGCGACGAGCATGGGAACGCGGTGGCGCACAATCCGGTCCATGTTCACGACTTCCACGCGACGATCCTGCATCTGCTCGGGCTGGATCACACGCGGCTGACGTTCCGCCACGCGGGGCGGGATTTCCGGCTCACGGATGTGCATGGGAACGTGGTGACGGACGTGTTGGCGTAGGCGAGGAGCGGTTGGTGTGCGACGTTCGCGGCTCTTCAGCGTGCGAACGTCGCATCGCGTTCGCGCCCGCTTGGAGCGTTCCACCGTGAAGCGGCATGAATGCTGCGCCCCGTGCGCGGGCGGCCCGGCCGCATGTCCACCTGGAATCCCGCCCACAAAACTTTGTCGCATCGGCAACAAGGTTTTGTAACCGACTAGGCCGACCATCCCCCGAGCGAGCGCGCCAAGACTCGCGGCCGCACTTTTCCCGTTTGGCCCTTGGTCCTTGCACCTTCCCTTGAGCTTTGAGCTTTATGCTTTGTGCTTTCCCCCCGAACTTTTCGCCGTGACCGATCTGGAACAACGCTTCGGCGGCATCGTCCGCCTCTACGGCCGCGGGGCCCTCGACCGCTTGCGCGCCGCGCACGTCTGCGTGATCGGCCTCGGCGGCGTTGGTTCGTGGAGCGTCGAGGCGTTGGCGCGCTCGGGCGTTGGCGCGCTCACGCTCGTGGACCTCGATGATGTCTGCGTCACCAACATCAACCGCCAGAGCCACGCTCTCCCCGGGACGGTCGGCCGGCCCAAAGTCGAGGTCCTCGCAGAACGTCTCCACGCCATCGCCCCCGACATTCGGATCCAGCCGGTGCTCGAATTTTTCACCGCCGCCAGCGCGGAAACCATCTTCGCCGCGCGCTTTGATTACGTCATCGATGCCATCGACAGCTTGAGCAACAAGTGCCGCCTCCTCGCTCTCTGTCGCGACCGCCAGATTCCGGTCATCACCTGCGGCGCGGCCGGTGGACGCCGCGACCCCACCGCCGTGCGCATCACCGACCTCGCGCGCGCCAGCCATGACCGACTGCTCGCGCAGGTCCGCAAACAACTCCGCGCCGAACACGGCTTCCCCCGCGACCCCGCCGCCCTCGACGTGGACTGCGTGTACTCCGCCGAAGCGCCCGTGTTCCCGCACGCCGACGGCACCATCTGCGCCACCAAAAAAGAAGCCCGCGCCAGTGCCGCCGCCGAAGATCCCTTCCGCCTCAACTGCAACTCCGGCCTCGGCTCGGCCACGTTCGTCACCGGTGCCTTCGGCTTCGCCGCCGCTGCCCACGTGGTCACGAAACTTGGGAGCGGCGAGTTTGGAGTGCGGTGACTCGTCACCGCTTTCTCGCAGGCGACTTGTCGCCGTCAAACGTCAAGACGCGCTCGCCGACAACCGGGGCGTTCACGGCTCGCGCCAGCGCAGGAGCGCGCGGGCGAGACCGCGGGCGCTCGAAAAATTCGACGGCGACAAGTCGCCTGCGCAAAAGTGGTGACAAGTCACCGCACTCCACAACGCGATGGCACGAACTCCCATGCTCGTTCCCAACTCTGCCCTCGTGGAAAATCCCGGTCGGAGTTCATTCCCTGTTCCAACCACAGCCCGGAATCGCTATCACTCACCGCCATGAACTTTCGCCACCGCTTGATCGCCCCTTCGCTTGCCGCGCTGCTCCTCCTCGCCGCGCTCTCCGCCGCCCGCGCCGCCGAGCTCGAACTCCCGCCCGTCCCCGGCCAGCGCGTGTTTGTCGCCGGCCACAGCTTCCACATTTTTGTCGCCGCGCCGCTCGCCGAGTTCGCCCGCGACGCCGGCATCACCGACCACCGCACGGCCGGGACGCAGATGATCGGCGGCTCGCGCACGCTCCAGCACTGGAATCTCCCCGACGACAAGAACAAGGCCAAAGCCGCTCTGCGCGCGGGCGAAGTCGATGTCCTCACGCTCTCGCCGCACCTCCTCATCCCCGACGAGGGCATCGATAACTTCACGAAACTCGGCCTCGAGAAAAACCCGAAGCTCCGCGTGCTCGTGCAAGGCTCGTGGCTCCCGTGGGACGGCTCGGCGAATCCGAAAACCTTTACGACCGAGCAGCACAACCAGACCTCGCTCGCGCAACTCCGCGCCGGTCAGTCCGAGTGGGACCGGAAAATTTCCGCGCAAATCCGTGCGCTCAACCAGGCCATCGGCCGCGACGCGGTGTTCGTCGTGCCCGCGGGCACGGCCGTGCTGGCGTTGCGCGAACACATCGCCACCGGCACCGCGCCCGGGCTCACGCGGCAGACCGATTTGTTCCGCGATCCCATCGGCCACGCGACCCCGCCGCTGCAAGCCATCGTGTGCTATTGCAACTACGCCGCCATCTACCGCCGCAGCCCCGTCGGATTGCCCGTGCCTTCGTTTTTGAAAAACCTTCCGCAAGCCGCCGCGCTCACGCCACTCCTGCAAAAGCTCGCGTGGGACGCGCTGACCGCGCACCCATTGAGCGGCGTGTCAGGCACGGTGAAATAGCCGCGTCAGAGCGGGCCTTGTAGGAGACGACGTAAGGAGACTCTCACCCTTTCTTGGGCCGCGGCGCGCTTGGGTAAAGGAAGGTTAAAGCCCGCCAACGTTCCCCCTTCCGCCTGCTGAGCACGACGGCCCCGATGCTGCACCGTTCTACGACCCCGGGTTTTCGGCACGCCAACGGCGGCGGCGGATTATCAACTGCTTCGTGGCCAACCCGAATCTGCCGCCTTGTCCCGAAACGGATTTGGCAAAGGAATGGAGGCAAAAGAATGAAGTCAAAAAGGTTTTCCGTCCCCATTCCTTTGCCTCCATTCCTTTGCCGAAGACTCCGCTGCCCGACTCCCGTGCGCCCAGCGCCACCGCGCCGACTCCGTGCTCAGGTTCTCCTCACGTCGGCTCCGGCAAGCCAGACTCCCGGGCGGGCCGGACGCGCTCCCGCCTCTTGTAGGAGTCGAGGTTACGAGACTCTAGCCTCCTTGCACGAGCGGCCCGCCTAAAAACACCGAGAGCCGCGTCTTGCCAACAAGCTTCGGTCCCACGCGCCTCGTCCAAGTCAGCCCCTGAAACTCATTCCGCTGCTCGCGTAGAAAAGGTTAGAGCCTCCTCACGTCGGCTCCTACAAAGCAGGGCGGCGGCTTCAAAAATCCAGCCGCACAATATCGCCATGTCCCAGCGCGGGCAGTGTGATGAGGAGGCGGTCGCCGTCGCGTTGCAGCGGCAGCGCGCCGTGCCAGGCGCTGCTGACTTTGCGAATCTGGCCGGTGACTTTTAACGAGATCGTCGCCTTCTGTCCGACCTTGGGCTCGAAATTGGCGATGGGGAGAATGTAGCCGCGGTTGGCGCGGAGCAGACGCGTGTCGAGTTGCTGCGGCTCGCAGCGCACGAGCGGCTCGACCTTCGCGGCCTTGAGCACGGTCTCGAGCACGGCGCGTGCGCCGGAATCAAAACCGGTCGGCACCGTGTGCGTGCCGGGGCCGCGGTCGGGCACGGCGGGCGGCTGGAGCGCGGTCCACAGATACGCCACGCCGGGTTGCGCCGCGCACCAGAACGTCTGGCCTTTGCCAAGCTTGCGCGTGATGAACGCGGCGGAGTTGTCATCCTTGAATTTCGCCAGCACGTCCGCGCCGGCTGCGGGTTTGATGCGTTCGTAAGTGGCAAGCTGCGGCATTTCCCAACCTGCGCCCGCGACGGTTCCGTGAGGTTTGAGGAAGGGCAGTTCCTGGCGCGGTCGGAAGAAGGTCTCGCGCGCATCGGTCTGGCGCGAGCCGACGCCGCACAGGTCGTTCCACACGTTCTGCGGCCGGTGGTATTGGTCGGTGCCGCCGGTGTTCGCGACGGTGAGAAGAACGCCGCCGGCCTTCACCCATTGCTCGGCGAGTTGCGCGGTCGCGGGCGGCAGGCTGTCGCCGACCACGATGAGCACCTGATAATCGCGGAGCAGCGTGGGATGCACATCGGTCTCGGTGATCAGGTCGGGCGTCGAGCCGAGGAACGTGAGCGCCTTCCAGATGCCAAGGCGTTCGAGGTGATGCACCATGCGGGTCTTGCGGAAGTCGGGGCCGAAATGCGAGTGGCCCGCCTGATCGGCGGCGATGCCCGCCATGTCCCAGCGCTCGGTGCTCTCACTCACGAGCAGCGCCACGCGGCTCGGGACGACGGTCGATTGCGGCAGCAAATCCTCGACGAACCCGATGGCGTGCGTGACGTCGCGCACGCTGCGGAAACGCTCCTTGTCGCGGTGATCGATGTAATTCTCGGTGAACGTCTCGTTCATCCCGATGCCGAAGAAATCGAGCATCTTCGCGCCGTGGGCGAGGTGCGAGAACGCGGTGCGCAGGAAGCTCGCGTCGGTGTTGCCGGGCGAATGCGGCATCGTGTACTGGCGGATGACACCCTTGGGATTGCCGCGCAGACCGGCGGCGAAATGCTCGACGACGTAGCCGTTGATCATCGGTCCGAGCTGGCCGACCTGCCAAAAATATTCGCTGTGCCGCGCGAGGTCCGCCGCGCCGCCGCGGAACCATTTCATGTACATCACCGAGGACGGGTAATAGAACGGATGGCAGGAATAATTCGCGCCGCAGAGGACGTGTTCGCCGAGGGCCTTGCGGACATCAGCGGCGCCGCGCGCGACGTGCTCGATGGCGGTGTTCTCGAAGAAAATGCACGAGTCCACGTAGAGCAGCGGCTTGTTGGCGGCGGGCGCGGCGGCGGCGGCGGAGCTGTCGGGCCGCAGCTTGGCGGGATCGAGCGGTCCCCACGCGGGCAGCCAGTAATCGGCGGGATTGAAGCCGGGGCGCTCGAGTTTCAGCCAGGTCTGCCAGAGGCGCGCGACGATTTCCGCGGGCGTGGTTTTCTGCCCGGCGGCCTTGGCTTTCGCGGCTTCGCTGCTGATGACGTGGCCCATCCATTCCGAGAAACCGATTTCGTCGCCGTAGTCGTACCAGAGGAACTTGTCCTTGAGCCCGTTCTTGGCGAGGTCGGCGCCGACCTTGGCGATGTTCTCGGGCGTGGGCGGATTGCGATAGCTCATGGCCATCCAGGACTTCGTCGCGGGGACGCCGACCTTGGCGAGGTTCTCGATTTGCGCGGGGCCGCTGTTGGCGGGATGGAGCGAGCGCATGCCGAGGGCAGCGTAGAGTTCGGCGTATTTGCGGCCGAGTTCGTTGGTCTGGCCGAGGGGCATCCAGCCGCCGTAACAGAGCGGCTGCGTGGGGACTTTGCCGACGGCGGGATTCGCCTTGAGATGCGCGAGGACGGCGTCGAGCTGCGTGAGTTGCGTGGTGATCGTCTCGTATTTGCCGGGATAACTCGGGAGGTAAAAGGAGTAGGTAGTGTTACCGGTGGCGCGGCGTTCCACCACGCCGCCGGTCGGGCGCAATTCGAGATCAAAGGGCTGGCCGCCGCCGGAGAACGTCGCGAGATGAAAATGCGCCGTGTCCTGCAACGCGATGCCCGCCCACGCGCTCGCGGCACCGGGGGCGACGTTGGTGGCGAGGTTCGGTTCGTTCACGTACCACGGGAGGCGGTTGTAGGTGTGACTGATGCCGAAATTGGCGGGCTTCGTGCCGCGATTGGTGAAGCGTGCCTCGTAACGCGGGCCGCGTGAATCGCGGAAGGCCTCGAGGATCGGGTAGAGATTCACGCGCTTGTGATACTCGGGCAGCCACGCGTCCTGGGCGTCGCTGGTGAGGTAGACAAGATCAACGTTGCGGCTCGCGGAGACGCCGGGCACGGCCGGCTGCGGCTGGCCGCGCAGATGGATGCGCGCCGGGCCGGCCTGAAGACCGGGGACGGTGAAGACTTCCTCGACGAGCCCCTCAGGGCCCCACGACGGATCGTATTGCGCCCGGGGCTTGGTCTCACCGAAGGCGTAGCGCTCGTTGTCTTTCGCGCCGACGAGTTTCTTCGCCACGCTGCGGCCGCCTTGGACGACTTCGACCTCGAAGCGCGTGTCGGTGAACGGCGGATATTCGTAGCGCACCCACAAGCGGAAATCGCCCGCGACCGGCACCTTGATGTCGAGCTGAGCCGCGCCGGCATTGGCGGAATCGAGGCAGAGCAGGCGTTCGCCCGAGATGTGCTGGAAGCCGATGATATCGACCATGTAATTGCCGCCGCCGTTTTTCACCACGCGCCAGCCGGATTCGATCGTGAAGTCCTCGGCCTCGACGGCGACGGCGGGGGCGAGGTGGAAGGCTTCCTTTTTCGGTGCCGGAGCGGCGGGAGCGAGGGAGGGTTGGGCGAGCAGGCTCAGGGAAAAAGCCAGCGGAAAGAGGAGACGGCGTGGATTCATGCGCGCGACCGTAGCGAGCGCGCGGGAGCGCCTCAAGGAACATGTCGGGGGCGGCGCTGTAATTCGAGCAGCAGCAGAGCGGCCCGGTTGGTCGGCGGAGCCATCGCCTCAGGTGTCATCTCTCTTCGCTGCGAGAGCGTAGATGGAGAAAATGAAGATGCCGATGCCGAACGAGGCCAGCATTGTCAGCACCACCCACATCTGCCAGCCGGAGAGCGAATGGCCGCTGTCGAAAGAAAAGATGAAATCCGTGGGGCCGGCGGCTTTTACAAATGTCACCCAGAGGACCACCGCAAGCGGCGCACAGAGGAGCGCCGCGAGGCCAGGACCAGCAACCCCGATGATGAGTTTGCCGAGGCGCATCATTGCGGAAACCGCGGCCAATTAAGCCGCGCCTTTATTTACCCTTCGTCTCCGCCGCCGCGGGCGTGGCTTTCGCCGCCTTCACCAGTTCCGCGATGAGTTCCTCGGGCTTCCATTCGTTGCCGATGAGGATGGATTGCACGCGGCCGGCGGCGTTGATCACGACGGTGCGGAGGTTGTGATTGAAGATGGTGCCTTCGCGCGCGAAGCCGAGGCCGAACTGTTCGGTCAGCGCGTCGATCTCGATCTGTGCGCCAGTGGCGTAGCTCCAGTGCGCGGGGTCCGGCTGGTAGCGAGCGGCGTAGCTCTTGAGCACGGACGGCGTGTCGAACTCGACGTCGAAGGTGATCGAGAGGAGGTGCCAGTTGGTCGGGGCGTTGGGGAGCGTGGCGAGCTTTTTGGCGGTCGCTTGGAAATTGTTTCCCATGCGCGGACAGAACTCGGGGAACGGGCAGCGGGTGAAGATGAAGGTCAGCGCGAGGGCCTGGCCTTTGAACTGGCCGAGGCTGATCGCCTGGCCGAGGTGATTGGTGAGCGGATAATCGGGAACGGCGTCGCCGATGTTCAGCGGCAGCACGTCGCGCACGCGGCGGAACGCGCCTTTTGGTTTTGCCTCGGGCGCGTTGGTGGTTGCGGTCGCGGGCGTGGTCGGCGGGGCTTTTCCGGTCTTGGTAACCTGGTCGATCCAGCCTTCAAAATCGGTAACGACCATGCGGAAAAAGATCTGGTCGCCGGCGTGGAGGTTGGCCAATTCGTTCGTGTTCTTCACGCGCAGCGGCATGGTCATGGCTTCCATGTAATTCGGGATCGCCTCGTGCTCGATGATGGCGGTGCGGCCGTCGGGCTTGAGTTCCTTGATCACGCCTTTGACGAAATAAAAATTGGTCTTGGTGTTGGCGGGGGCGGAGGTGGGATCGGCGGGCGCGGCGGGCGGGGCGGGTTTTTGCTGGCAGGCGGCGAGCGTGAACGCGAGCGCGAGCAGCAGGGCGGCGGCGAGGTGGCGGAGGTTGGGCAATTTCATAAATGGCGCGGCGAATGTCGGCATTCGGGGCGGTGCTTGGCAAGGGGTTCGTGGGGTGGCGCGCGGTGCGGAGGGAGTGTTTGTAGGAGCCGACGTGAGGAGAACCCGAGCGCCGCAGCGGTGCAGCATGGGGCCATCGTACTCGGGTGGCCGCGGCAAGGCATCGGCCGGGAGCGGGGCGATGCCGACGGACAGCGGAAATATTGGCAAAGGAATGGAGGCAAAGGAATGGGGACGGCAAAACTTCTTGTCTTCATTCCTTTGCCTCCATTCCTTTGCCAAACAGGTTTCGGGGAAGGGCGGCAGATTCAGGTTGGCTACGAAGCAGGTGATAGCCCGCCGCCGCCGTTGACGTGCCACAACCCGGGCCGGAAAGCGGGGCAGAACCGGGGCCGTCGTGCTCAGGAGGCGGAAGGGGGTACGTTGGCAGGCTCTAACCTTTTCCACGCAAAACGCGGCCGCAGTCTCGCAGGCCCGGTTGGGTCAAGCCGCATGGAACCCGGAGCCTGGTTCCACGACGTGGCGTGCGGCGGTTGGGGCGGGCCTCTCGCAGAAGGAGGTTAGAGTCTCGTTACCTCGACTCCTACAAGGCACGCGGGCGCTGCGGCAGCGGTGCTTTGACTCGCCGGGGGCTTTCCCTATCGTGCGCCGATGCGCGTTGTCAAAGTGCCGCTTGGCTCACGAAGTTATTCCATTCTCATCGCTCCGGCTTTGCTGGAGCGGCTGGGCGCGGAGTGCCGCAAGCTCGGCCTCGGGCAGCGGTGCGCGATCATTACGGACACCAATGTCGCGCCGCTGCTCGCCGCGCGCGCCGAGGAATCGCTGACGGCGGCGGGCTTCGCGCCGCTGCGCATCACGGTGCCGGCGGGCGAGAAGTCGAAGAGCATCGCGCGCGTGCAGGAGTGTTATCAGCAGCTCGCGGCGCACCGGCTGGAGCGCAAGGCGTTCGTCGTGGCGCTGGGCGGCGGCGTGGTGGGCGATCTCGCGGGGTTCGTGGCGGCGACGTATCTGCGCGGCATCGCGTTCGTGCAGGTGCCGACGACGCTGCTGGCGCAGGTGGACAGCTCGGTCGGCGGCAAGGTCGGCGTGAACCTGCCGGCGGGGAAAAATCTCGTGGGCGCCTTTTACCAGCCGCGTCTGGTGCTGTGCGATCTGGCGGCGTTGCAATCGCTGCCGGAGCGCGAGTTTCGCGCGGGTCTCGCGGAGGTCATCAAATACGGAATCATCTACGACGCGCCGCTGTTCCGGCGGCTCGAGCGCGAGCTGCCAAAGATTCTGGCGCGCGATGCGGGTGTGCTCGCCGCCGTGGTGGCTCGCTGTTGCGAGATCAAGGCGGAGGTGGTCGGGCAGGATGAAACCGAGTCGGGGCTGCGGGCGATTTTGAATTTCGGCCACACCATCGGCCACGCGATCGAGGCCATTTCCGGCTACGGAAAATTTCTCCACGGCGAAGCCATCGCCATCGGCATGGTCGCCGCCGCGCGCTTGTCGGCGTCGCTGCTCGGACTGTCGGCGGACGAGGTCGAACGCATCCGCGCGTTGCTCGCGGCGACGGGGTTGCCCGTCGCGATCAAGCTCAGCCGCACCAATCGGACGCGGCTCGGAGAGGCGATGAAGCTCGATAAGAAGGTGAGCGCGGGCGAGATCAAGTTCGTCCTCGCGCGCAAAATCGGGGCGGTGGAATACGGACAGAAGGTGCCGGCGGCGCTGATCGACATGGTGCTCGCGGCATGAGCGGGAAAAGCTCCAAGGACAAAGCTCAAAGCTCAAGGGAAGGGCCAAGGGACAAGTTCCAACACGGCACGGATGGGTTGCGACGCCGGGGGGCCGCCGGAGCGCGCCCGTCTCCGGGCGCAGCACGGTGGAGCGGAGGATGACGCGAATAGATCCTGCACCTTCGTGCGTGCGTACATTGCTGCGGCCGGGGACGGCCGCACTCCGCAAGCGTCGTGCGCCGACCGCTTCGAGATGTCCCGTTGGAGCTTGCTCCTTGTCCCTTCCCTTGAGCTTTGAGCTTTATCCTTGGAGCTTTTCCCGCGCGGTCGGGGGAAGTGTTTGACCGTCCAAAAGCGGTTCCCTACTGTGCCGCCTCTTTAATTTTTATGAAGGTTTTGATCTGTGATCCTATCTCGCCGCGCGGCATCGAATTGTTCCGGCAACGCCCGGAATTTCAGGTGACCGTGCTGGAAAAACGTCTCGCCGAGGCGGACCTCCTGCCGGTGGTCGCCGAGGTGGATGCTATCGTGGTGCGGTCGGAGACCAAGATCACCAAGAAGGTCCTCGAGGCCGCCAAGCAGCTCAAAGTGGTCGGCCGCGCCGGCGTCGGCGTGGACAACGTGGATGTCGAGGCCGCCACGCAGCGCGGCGTGGTGGTGATGAACACGCCCGGCGGCAACACGATCACGACCGCCGAGCTGACCTTCTTCATGCTGGGCGCGCTGGCACGCAAAATTCCCGCCGCCCACGCTTCGATGGCCGCGGGCAAGTGGGACCGCAAGTTGTTTCAGGGCACCGAGGTCTTCGGCAAAACGCTCGGCGTGCTCGGCCTCGGGCGCATCGGCGGCGAGGTGGCCAAGCGCGCGCTCGCGTTCGGCATGAGGGTGCTGGCGTATGATCCTTTTCTCACCGAGGCGCGCGCGCGGCAGCTCGGCATCGAGATGGTGCTGGACCTGGACGGCGTGTATCGCGAGGCCGATTTCATCACCGTCCACATGCCCGTCACCGAGCAGACGCGCAACATGTTGAACCACGACGCGTTCGCCAAAATGAAGCCCGGCGTGCGCATCGTGAACTGCGCCCGCGGCGAAATCATCAAGGAGGACGACCTCACTGCCGCGCTGCAATCGGGCCGCGTCGCGAGCGCCGCGCTGGATGTCTTCGTCGTCGAACCGCTCGCCGCCGATCATCCGCTGCGCAAATTGCCGAATGTCATCCTCACGCCGCATCTGGGCGCGAGCACCGAGGAGGCGCAGGAAAAATGCGGCATCGAGGTGGCCGAGGTCATCACCGGCTACCTGCTCACCGGCGAGGTCCGCAACGCGGTGAATCTCCCGTTCCTCGACGCCAAGACTTACGAAGCGGTGAAGCCCTATCTGGTCCTCGGCGAGAAACTGGGGCGGCTGCTCGGTCAGGTCGCGCCGCCGCTGGTGGACCGGTTGCACATCACCTACGGCGGCAAGGCCAGGGAGCTGCCGAACATTGATCCGGTGACGCGCGCGATTTTACGCGGCTACCTGTCGGTCGGCGGCGCGAAGGATGTGAACAACGTCAATGTCCGCGCGGCCGCGACGGCCCAGGGCCTGAACGTCGAGGAGAAGCGCTCGGACGAGCCGGTGACCTTCAACGAGTGGCTGCACGTCCAGTTGTTCAGCGGCGATGCGAAGGTGATTTCGGCGGGCGGCACGTTCTTCGGTTCGCCCAACAATCCGCGCATCGTCCGCCTGTTCAGCCGGCCGGTGGAGATCAATCCCGAGGGCGTCCTGTTGTTGCTGAACAACAAGGACCGGCCCGGAATGGTCGGCTATCTCGGCACGCTGCTGAGCAAGCACGGCGTGAACATCGCGAACATGAGCCTCAGCCGCGACGCCGCCGGCGGACAGGCCTTGACGGTGTTCAATCTCGACAGCGTTCCGCCCGCGCAGCTCTTGAAAGAAATCCAAACCGACCCGGACATCACCAACGTCCACGTCGTCACGCTTTGATACCACTTTGATACCATGATGCCCACCCCGCGCCTGTTGCTCCGTGTTCGCGCCGCCGTGCTCGGCGCGGCCCTGTTGTCGGCTTTTGCCGTGACCGCCGCCGAGCCCGCGCCGGCCAAATCCGCGGCGATCGAACTTTTCCCCGACCTGCCGGTGGTGAAAGGGAAGGGCTTTGAAATCAAGGCCAGCGAGCTGGAGCGCGCCTTCATGGAATACCGCGCCAACCAAGCCGCCCGCGGCCAGGCCGCGATCCCCGAGGCCCAACGGCGCGAGATCGAGGACAAGCTGCTGGCGCGGATGATCGTCACCCGCATTCTCGTGAGCAAAGCCAGACCGGATGACAAAGCCAAAGGCGAGGTCGCCGGCAACAAAGCGTACGCCGATCTGCGGCAGCGCGCTGGGACCGACGAGTCGTTCAAGCGGCAGGTCGAGTCGATGGGGATGACCACCGAGTCGCTCAAGAGCCAGTTGATCGAGCGGGGCGTGAGCGAGGAGGTTTTCAGCCGCGAGGTGAAAAACAAGATCGCGATCCCCGACGCCGACGTGGCGAAGTATTACACGGACAACCCCGCGCGCTTCGAGCAGCCGGAGAAGGTGCGGATCAGCCTGATTCTGAAGTTGACCGTGGACCCGAGCCTGCTGCGGGTGCCGAATGCGAAGCTGGATTTGCCCGAGGAAAAGAAGAAGGCCAACCGCGCGGAAATCGAGAAACTGCTCGCCCGCGCGCAGATGGGCGAGGACTTCACCAAGCTGGTTCTCGAGGGCAGCGACGACCCGGACAAGAAGGCCAACAACGGCGAGTACACCTTCCCGCGCGGCGCGATGTCGCCGGAGTTCGAGCAGGCCTGCTTTGCGCTCAAGCCCAATGAAATCAGCGGCATCGTCGTGACCAAGCTCGGCTACCAGGTCATCAAGCTGCACGAGAAAATTCCGGCGAAGAAAACGGAGTTCGAGCTGGTGAAGGCCCGCATCCGCGAGCAGTTGCAGCAGCAGGAGGCGGAGAAGCAGATGCCGGGATATTTCGAGAAGCTCAAGGCCGAGGCAGAGGTGAAAATTCTCCGGGCGGTGCCGCCGAAGTGAGCGGCCTGGAGCCGTGGCGGCTTTGGCGTGCGGTGAGTTGGCCCGCTGTTCGTGCGAATCGTCGGGGCGTAGGTTGCCGGCGACGGCGGGCGAAAGGGTCGTCGCGCTGCGCTTGCTGCCGCAAGCCAGAGCAACCCCTGGCTTCTCTGCGTTTCTTCCCCCCTCTGCGGTGTTCTGAGCGGGCGGCCGAGCAGACGTCCGGCCGCGGATGGGCGGAGGCGAATCAGAACACCGCAGAGATGGGAAGAAACGCAGAGAGCCGCGGGTGGATGTCCGCCCCGAAAAGACGCGTGGACGAAGCGGTGCCTGCTCGGTCTGGATGAATGTCTTCGCGGCGGCGTCGCTCTGCGCGACGATCGAGATGGAACTGCGGCGATCCGTGTAAAGAGCAGGACAAGTCACCGCACTCCAAACCGCCGCGGCGCGAAATGTACCTCTACCTAGTTCGGAAGATTTGAGCGGACGGAAAGCCCGCGCGCCAACGGATTCGCGCCGCCCTAAAACGGACAGTCGTCGTTCTCGTCCGTCGCCGGGGGATAAGCGTCCTCGGCCAGCAACTCGGTGAGTTTGCGCAGCCGTTCCTCGACCTCGACCGATTCGAGAATGGTCTGCCGGTGCTCCGACTGCGGCAGGAGCGCGCAGGCCGCCATGTCGGCAAACAGCCCGGGATCCTTGATGCGTCCGAGGTGCCGGGCAAACTCCTTCATCGATTCGAGCGCCAGTTCCTTCACATGCTGCCCCGATTTGCCCGGCGGCAAATTTTGAATCAATGGGCCGGCCAGCTTCAGCCCTTTTTCGAGGCGAAATTGCACGAGCTCGCCCAGTTGCGTCATCAACGCCTGCGCTACGAGGCCCGTCGGCACCACGGGCTGCAACGCACGCACGCGGTGGACGCGATAGGGTTTGAGGCGCTTGGCGCGCGGTTCCAATTCCACCCGGGCCAGTCCCTGGAGGATGAGATTGGACGTGCCGTCCTTGTTCCGCACCGCCGCGCGCACCAGGCCGACGCCCGCGACCACCGACGGTGTGTCTTTGCCGCCCCCGGACTTGCGCATGGCCACGGAAAACATGCGCGGCACCGCTAACACATCTGCCAACATCTGCCGATAACGCTCCTCATAGATAAACACCGGCAACATCGCCTGCGGAAACAGCGTCGCATTGGGCGGCGTCGTCACGGGAATTTCGGTCGGCAGATCCATGCGGCGGAATCTAGGTGGCGACCTTCTCATTGCAAGTCATAGATGCTGCTTGCCAACCAGCGGACCCAAAACCAATCTCGCGCGCGTTCCATGAAAGCAAAACTTACGATCGTTGCCCTGTTGTTCCTGAGCATCGGCCTTGGGGTCGCGCTGTTCCTCATCTATCAGGTTAACGAAAACCAGCGCCTCAAGGCGGACAGCTACATCGCTGACCTCAAGAGCGAGCGGGACCGGGAGCGCGCCAATCTCGATGAGCAGAAGAAAGTCAACTCCACCCTCGAGTCCGCCGTCTCCAACCGCGTCGCCGAGACCAAGACCCTCTCCGTCACCCTGACCAACTACGTCACCAACCTCAGCGCCGTCGCCTCCAATCTCGTCGAGACCAAGGCCCAGCTCGCCACCACGGAGAACAAACTGGCCACTACGGAAACCAAGCTGGTCAAGGCCGAGACCGAGGTGAAGGCCACCGAAGCCGCCCTCACCGCCACCAAGAACGCCATGGCCGCGCTCGAGAAAGCCAAGCAGGAGGAGATCGCCCAGCGCGACGCCAAGCTCGCCCAGCTCGAAACCAACAAGGACGAACTCAGCAAGCAGGTCGGCGTCCTCAACGGCAACCTGACCAAACTCAACGCGCAGATCAGCGACGCCGAGCGCCGCCTGGCGGTGTCCGAGGGCGACCGCGAATTTCTCCTCAAGGAACTCAAGCGGATGCAGGCGCAGAAGGCCGAGCTCGAACGCCAGCTTAACGACCTCGAATTCCTCCGCGAACAGATCAACCATCTCCGGGCCGAGCTTTCGATTGCCAAGCGGCTGGACTGGATTCGCCGCGGCCTGCTCGGCGGCGATCCCAAGAAGGGCGGGCAACTCCTCGTCGAGGGCTTCAACCGCACCGGCACCAACGCCGCACCGCGGCTGGATGTCGAAGTCCGCCGCGACGGCACGGCCGTGCCCGCGCCCGCGCCGCCGAAGTAGGCGGCGATATTCTGGATTTTGCCGGGACGTGGAGGGGTGGAAAAGCACCAAGGCTAAAGCTCAAAGCTCAAGGGAAGCCCCAAGGACTAAGTTCCAATCAGACGCGTTGGGGCGGCTTGATTTGACCCTTGATCCTTGGAGCTTCCCTTGAGCTTTGAGCTTTTAGTTTGGAGCTTTCCCGCTGGCGGTGCGGTGCAGTGTGAAGCGGGCCGGGACGCTGCCGCCCGGGTCCAAGTCCACCGCGTAAAACCCGCCGTCCTTCAGCAGTTCGATTCCCGCCAGCGCCGGGCACAGGCGCACGCGAAAATCGCGCCAGTGCCGCGCTTCGTGCAGCGCGCCGCTGAAGCGGCGGACGGTGTGCCCGAGAAAATGTATCTGCGGCATCCCCGCCAGCAGTCGGCTTTTCCACAATACCACCGGCGTGTGCAGATGCCCGATGACGGTCTGTTCGATCTGCCCGAGCCGCGCTCGCACCACGTCGTCGCGCCAGAGAAACGGCAGGGCCGACGGGTCGTGACAAAACAGCAGCACCCGCTGCGAGGACTCGAGCCGGGAAAAGATCGCGCGCACCTCCCGCCAGTGCTGCGCGCGCGCTTCCTCCCACGCCGCCCGCTCTTCGTTCAGCAGGTCGCCCGCGAACAGGTCGAGCGCGAGCACGGACGACGCCACGCCGATCACGACGTAGCGGCCGATTTCCTGCCGCCACGCCGGCTCGATGCGCAGGTCGTCCAGCGTGCGCCGCCAGCTTTCCCAGCGCATCCCGCCGAGGCCGCCGACCATGCTGCGCTTGCCCAATTCGTGGTCGCCGATCACCGCGCGAAACTGTCCGCCGCACTGCGCGCGCAGCCGGCCCAGGCACGTCAGCGCACTCTCGCGCGCGGCCGCGTCGCTCACGCCGATGAACGCCGAGTCGCACGAAAAATCGCCATTCGCGATCACGCCGTCGGCGTTGCCGACGCGTGCGAGGAAGCCGTCGAGATAGTGATTGTGCGCGAAGGGGTCGCGCTCCCAGATGACGTGATGGAACGCGTGCAGGAGCAGCCGTGCCACGGGATTGTCCACGCCCGCCATGCGAAAATCGCGCCGCGTTTTCTCGGCGTCGCTGGCGTAGTGGATGTCGCTGACGAGCAGCAGTCGATGGGTGGTGGTCACGCGTCAAGCCGCGTCCGCATCGGGCGGGCGGCGGGGGCAGCTAAACCGGCGCGCGCCGGATGCGGAAGGGAAATGTCGGGTGACCGGCCTTTTGTAGGAGTCGAGGTAACGAGACTCAAACCTTCTTCAACGAGCGGACCGCCCAAATCTCCCCACGTCGCGTCTTGAAACCGAGCTTCGATTCCACACGCCTTGCCCAAGTCAACTCCCGCGATTCCGCCCGCTGCCCGCACGGAAAAGGTCAGAGTCTCTTGACGTCGTCTCCTACAAGCAGGCGCTCGCGAGCGAGCTGCCCGCGAGTTCACGGGGCGACCTTGCCTCCCCGTCGTGCCTCCGGCACGAAGCGGAGGCGGAGCTGGCAAAGGAATGGAGGCAAAGGAATGGGCAGGAAAAACTCCCTCAGTTCCATCCTCTTTTCTTCATTCCTTTGCCTGAATCCCCGGCCAAATTCCTTTGCCAATCCGGGGCCCGGTTCTCCGCCGTTCCCCTAATCCGATTGAACCGCGCGCCCGATTTTGTTAATGCCCGTGGCGATGTTTATCCAACGCTGGCTTCCAATCGCCGCCGTCCTCGTACTCTACGCGGCCCGCATGGCCGAGCTGGGCACCCGGCGCGAGACGGTGCCCGGACCGGTGCGCGAGCGGTGGACGCTCCGGCTGTTCGTCTTCGCCGGCACGCTGATGATCGTCGGCGGCATCGTCGAATATCTCCTGTCCGACGGCCGCCTCGGCGCTCCGACCTTCGCCGCCGGCGTGGTGTGCGGGATTGCGTCGTTCCTGCTGCGGCGGCGCGCGATCCAGGCGCTGGGCCGCTTTTGGAGCCTGCATGTGGAAATCCGCGAGACGCATGAATTCGTGCGCGAAGGCCCGTTCCGCTGGGTCCGGCACCCGACGTATTTTTCGATGGTGCTCGAGCTGTTGTCGGCGGGCCTGATGCTGCAGGCCTGGTGGTCGCTGGGCGTGGTGAGTTTGATTTTTATTCCCGCACTGCGCTGGCGGGTGCGGATCGAGGAGGAGGCGTTGGTGGCGAAGTTCGGCCCGGTTTATGAGGCTTATCAGCGCGGAACGCCGGCGTTGTTTCCATACAAATTCCCAAAACCATCATGAGCTTTGATCCTAGCCAGCGGCGGGTGGTGATCACCGGCCTGGGCGTCATTTCCGCCTGCGGCACGGACGTGCCCGCCTTTTGGAAAAACATCTGCGGCGGTCACAGCGGCGCGCGGCGCGTGACGCGGTTCGAGACCGCCGGCCTGCCCAACGAGATCGCGGCGGAGATTGTCGATTTTGATTTCAGCAACTACGGCGATCCGAAAAAGGCGCGGCGCTTCGAGCGTTCGATTCAGTACGGCATCGCCGCCGCGGTGCAGGCCGCGAAGGACGCGGGGCTGGACCTCGCGAAGCTCGATGCGGACCGCGTCGGCGTGGTGGAAGCCAGTTCGGTGGGCGGCATGGAAAGCTCCTTCAAAGGGCAGACCGTTTACGAGGAAAAGGGCTACCGCGGAATGAGTCCGTTCACGTTGATCAACGCCTACTGCGGCGGCGGCAGCGGCGAGGTCGCGCTCGAACTGGGCTGCAAAGGCATGGCCGTCACCTACAGCTCGGGTAGCGCCTCGGGCAATGACGTGATGGGCTACGCGGCGAGCCTGATTCAACGGGACGAGGTGGATGTGATGGTCGCCGGTGGTTCGGAAGCGCCGCTGCTGGCACCGCTCTGGGGCGCGTTCTGCCAGATGAAGGTGATGACCAAACGAAATGATGATCCGCAGCATTCGATGCGGCCGTTCGACCGGTCGCGCGATGGTTTTTTGCTCGGAGAAGGCTCGGCGTTTCTCGTGCTCGAGGAGTTGTCGCACGCGCTCAATCGCGGCGCGCCGATCTACGCCGAGGTGCTCGGGCATGGCCGGAGTTGCGAGGCGCATCATTCGGTGGCGCCGCATCCGGAGGGCGTGGGCATGTATCGCGCGATGGAAAAAGCGCTGCGTCAGGCGCGCCTGCACGCCTCGGAAATCTCCTACATCAACGCGCACGGCACCGCCACCGACACGAACGACCAGGTGGAATCGCTGGCCATCAAGAAACTGTTCGGCCCGCACGCACGGCGGGTGGCCATCAGCGGGACCAAGCCCGTCACCGGCCACATGCTGGCGGCGGCGGGGGCCATCGAGACCGTGATCTGCGCGCTGGCCATCAAGCACCAAATCCTGCCGCCGACGATCAATTTCCAGGAACCGGCGGACGGGTGTGATCTGGATTACATCCCGAACCAGGCGCGGGCGTATCCGACGCGGGTGGCGATGAACCTGAACGTCGGGTTCGGCGGGAAAAATTCCTGCCTGATTCTGCGCGAGTATCAGGCCTATTGATGCGCTTTTCCGAACTCATCCCGCTGGCGGCGGCGCTCGTTAATTTCGCGCTGGCGGTGTTTGTTTTCAGCCGCGACACGCGCTCGGCGTTGCACCGGGTGTACCTGCTGTGGGGGTTGTCGCTGACGGTGTGGAACGTCGGGACGTGCTTCATGTTCCGCGTGCAGAATCCGGCGGACGCGCTGTTCTGGGCGAAGTTCCTCCAGGCCGGCGTGATTTTTCTTCCGGTCAGCCTGCTGCACCTGAGCCTGCTGACCGCGCGCGTGCCACGCCCGAAATGGCTGCCCTACCTCTACGGATTGCACGGACTGCTCGCCGCCGCCGACCTCGCCGGAGGCTTCGTCCGCAGCGTCCACTGGACGGGCTACGCCTACTACTCGCAGGGCGCGCCGCTTTTCTGGCTGTTCACGGGATTGTACGCGGTCGAAACCATCGGCTCGATGGTCATGCTCCTCGGACGCCTCGCGTCCCTCTCGCCGCTGAACCGCGCGCGCGTCAAGTCGCTGATCTGGGCGCAGGGCATCCTGATTTTTTTCGGCAACAATGACCTCCTGCCGATCCTTGGCATCTACCGCTATCCGTTCACCGACTGGCGCATCTATCCGCTCGGGAGTCTGGCGGCCATCTTCTACGGCTTCATCGTCGCCTACAGCGCGCTGCTCCACCAACTGCTGGACATCCAGTTCGCGCTGGGCCGCGCGGCCGGGCGCGTACTGCGGTTGTCGATGTTGATGATTGTCGCCTGCTCGCTGCTGTTTCTCGCGCGCTCCCTGTTTCCCGCCGAGATCAGCCGGTTCGCGGTCGGGGTGGCGTTGCTGGTGTTTTTTGCCAGTGCCGTGGTGGCCGTAAATTTTTTCCCGCTGCTGCTCGGCACCGGCAGCGACGCGCTGGAGCGGCGCATGCTCGGCGGCCGCTTTGATTATCACGACAAGGTGCAGACCTTCATCGAGTCGGTGCCGTGGTACTCCGACCACAAACAACTGCTGGAGGACCTCGACGATTTGTTCAGCCACACCGTGCTGGCCCGCAGCTACCAGATCATCCTGCTCGACGAAGCCACGCGCGCGGCGTCGCTGTTTGTGTCGCGCCCGGAGCTGAACGCGAAGCAGCTCGGGGAACTGCCCCGCGCCCTGGGCGTCTTCGAGCTGTTCCGACAGCGTCGGGCGGATTATTTCGCCGTCAACGAAGCCTTCGCCGATCCCGACGAACCTGAGGCCGAACGCGAGGCGCGGCGCGAGCTGCAGCCGTTCGCCGCCGAGTTCTGCTTCCCCATGATCTTCAACCAGCAGCCCTTCGGCATTCTCCTGCTGGGTAAAAAAACCAATGACGAACCCTACACGCCGCTGGACCTCAACCTGTTGCTCCAGCTCACCAAAAACCTCGGCCTCATCCTCAATCAAATCCGGCTCAAGAACAAACTGCTGGTCGCCGAGGAGCTCGAACTGCTCGGCCGCATGTCCCGCGGCATGGCCCACGACTTGAACAACCTCCTGACGCCCGTCTCGACGCTGCTCCAGCTCGGCCGCGAAGGGCTCACCGATCCCGAGGCCCTGGACCAGTTGGTCCCGGTGGCGCTGCGCAACGTCGGCACCATGCAGGCCTACATCAAAGAGGCACTGTTCTTCTCCGAAAACAACGCGCCCGAATTCCACCTCGGTCGCCTGGATCTCGCGCTGCCCAAGGCCATCGAATTTGCCGCCGCCCGCCTGCGAAAAAAGGACGTCACCGTCACGGTGGACGCTCCGCCCGAAGTGTTGATCGAAATGGATGAGGTGTTGATCCAGCGCCTGATCGGCAACCTGCTGGCCAACGCCATCGATGCCTCGCCGCCGCACAGCCGCGTGGCCCTGCTGCTCACCCGGCTCGGCAAAAACGAGGGCGGCCTCGAATGGCTGCGCCTGCGGGTCGTGGACAACGGCGCGGGCATCAGCAAAAAAAATCTCCAGCGCGTCCTCGACCCCTACTTCACCACCAAAGACCACGGTGATCAGGACCGCGGCTTCGGCCTCGGGCTGGCCATCTGCCGGCAGGTCGTCCATCTCCACGGCGGCAACATCACTATTGCCAGCGAGGAGAAAGTGGGTACAACCATCCAAGTCGATTTGCCCAGTCGCCAAGTCCGTCAGGACAATCCGGCGCTGGCCAAAACAGCATGAAGAATCTTCTGATCCTTTCCAAGTTGTCCGGTCCCGCCGCCGCCGTGCGGGCGGTGCTGGCTCCGGCTGATTTCCGTGTCATCGCCAAAAGCGAGTTGTGGGAGGTCGAAACCCTCCTGCGCCAAGGCACCATCGACGCCTGCATCCTCGACTTCGAACTGACCGACATTCAGCCGATTCGCACCCTCGAACAAATCATTGCCCTCGCGCCCGAGCTGCCGATCTTCGTGTACAGCACCAACGCGAAATGGGAATGGGAAGAGGAAGCCTACCTGCTCGGTGTTCGCCAGATCCTCGCCAAACCCATCCGCGGGAAAATCCTCAACGCCCTGCTGGCCCGCCTGTGGAATCAGCCCGCCCAACCGCAACTCCCCGCCGCCCCCGCGCGCGCCGTCGAGGAACTCCGCCCCGCGAGCACCGCCATGGCCCCGGCCCGCACGCTCGAGGTGCTCCGCAATTTCTCGAGCATCCTGACCCACAGCCTCTGCTCCGAATCGCTCCTCAAGGAATTCCTCCTGCTCCTGCGCGAAATCCTCGGCGTCAACCGCGCGGGCATCTTCCTCCGGCGTCCGCCGTCAACATTGCCCAATGTCGGCACTGCGCCGGACGACCGCCAGTTGCGCGCCGCCTGCGCCATCGGCCTTACGCCCAGCCTGATGGATTATTTCGAGTTGTCCCTCAAGGCCGGCATCGGTGGCTACCTCTACCGGCACGGTCGCATTCTCAAGAGCAGCAGCGACGAGGCCCGCGTTGATCGCGAGATTCTCAAGGAATTCGAACTGCTCGGCACCCAGGTCGCCTTCCCCATTCTCGACCGCGAATCCATGGTGGGGGTCGCCGTGTTCGACGGCCGCATAACCGGCGAACCTTTCACCAACGAGGAACTCGCGCTCGTTTTCCACCTTCTCGAAGAAGTCGGCTTGGCCATCCGCAACAGTTGGCTGCACGACCAACTGCTCGGTAATCACCAGATGATGTCCGACGTGCTCTCACAGCTTTCCTGCGGCTGCGTCGTCGTCAGCCGCGACCTGGCCATCCTCCAGGCCAATCCCGCCGCCCGGCAGTTCTTCCCGCCGCCCGCCGACCAAGCCCGTCCGCTTGAATTCACCGACCTTCCGTCGCTCGTCGGCAGCCGCGTGTTCGAGACGTTCAACTCCGGCGTCAACGCCCCGCTGTTCCGCTTTCGGCGACCGGAAAATCCCGACGTGGTTTTTCAACTCAGCATCACGCTCTTCAAGCGCCAGAAATCCGCCACGCCCAACGCCGCGCTCCTGCTCATCGAAGATTTCAGCCAGGTCGAGCGCTCGCAAATTCTCGAACTCGAAGCCTCCAATCTCCGCCTCGTCAAGCGCATGGCCGAA
>BJHT01000043.1 GCA_014193395.1 Verrucomicrobiota bacterium | reverse complement strand
GCGAGACGAAACGGGGAGCGGACGCGGCCCGCGTGCCGGTTTGGGCGGCCCGCCCAAACCGCCGTTCCCCGGTCTGCCTTTTCTTCCGCGGGGAAAAGTTAGTGGAACGAGGTTTTCGGCGGGCCGCCGAAAACTGCACGCCAGCGGCGTGCGCTCCCCACTCGCCGCCGCCCTCCGCCTCCTCACGTCGGCGGCTACAACCTCACTCGCCCCACTCCCCGCGGAGGTCCGCATGAAAGCCACCACCGCCAAAAACTTCCTCGCCGAGTTTGACTGGCTCCTGATCTTGGCGCTGCTCGGGTTGATGGCCGTGGGTGTGGCGTTCATCTACAGCGCCACGATGGTGAACCCCGCCGCCGCCAGCGCGCCCTTTCACCGGCAACTCTGGTTCAAGCAGGGCGTCTGGGGCGCGATCGGCCTCGTCTGCGCCGGCCTCGTCTGCGCGATCAACTACCAGCGCATCGCCCGCTTCGCCCTCATCTTCTACTGGACCAACATCCTTTTCCTCGCCGCGGTGCTGATCCCCGGCATCGGCTCGATGCGCTACGGCGCACGCCGCTGGATCGACCTCGGCTTCTTCCAATTCCAGCCCTCCGAATTCGCCAAGCTCTCGCTCATCTTCGCGCTCGGCCATTTCCTCAGCCGACCCAAGGACGAGCTGCGCCAAGGCCACATTTTTTTCAAAGCCCTCGGCATGATCGTCCTGCCGTTCCTGCTCGTGTTCAAGGAACCCGACCTCGGCTCGGCGCTGCTGCTGCTGCCCGTGGGTCTGGCGATGATGTTCGTCGCCGGCGTGCCCGCGGCCTTCTTGACCCGGCTGCTCGGCGGCATGGCCGCGCTGATCGCGCTCGTGCTCGTGGACATTTTGTACGCGCCAAAACAATTGCAGCTCCCGGTCGAGGAATATCAACGCCGGCGGCTGCTCGTTTTTTTCGGCCGCGATTTCGCCGCGCCCGACGCGACCGAGAAGGAACGGCTGCTGGCCCGCGTGGCCCAGCGCAGCCACTCCTACAACGTCGAGCAGGCGATGATTTCGGTTGGTTCCGGTGGTCTCACCGGCAAAGGCTGGATGCGGGGGACGCAAAACGCCCTCGGCTACCTGCCGCGCGCCGTGGCCCACAACGACTTCATTTTCTCCGTCATTGCCGAGGAGAGTGGATTCGTGGGCAGCGTGATCGTGGTCACGCTCTACACGGTGGTTCTGTTCGTGGGAATTCGGATTGCCAGCGAGGCGCGCGACCGCCTCGGCAAACTGCTGGCCGTGGGGGTCGTCACCCTCCTCGGCTGCCACGTCTTCATCAATATCGGCATGAATATTCGGTTGATGCCCGTGACGGGCGTGCCACTGCCGCTCCTCAGTTATGGCGGATCCTCAGTGCTCTGCTCGTTGATCGCCGCGGGCCTTTTACAAAACGTCCACATCCATCGCCGGTCTTGAAACCCGGCCTAAATCTATGAGTGATCGTAATTTCTCCCGTCGTCGCGGCCCCCAACGCTTCCGCCCCGCCGGCGGCCTCACCCCAAAAATCAAACCCAGCTCCGAGCGCGACGCCACCGAGGCCCGCGCCGACGCCACCGGCACCAAGCTCACCGAAGAGCAGGTCTTCAACCGCGGCCGTTACCAGGGCGAAATCGAGCGCTCGGAAAATCTCGCCGCTGGTCTCCCCGCCGATGGCGAAGCCCCTTCCGCTCCCGCCGCCTCGTCGTCCGGCACCTCGCGCGACCGCGAATTCCGCGAACCGAACCGTGCCACCGCCGACGAGTCCCACGAGGACGCCACGTTCACTCCGGTCAAGGTTCCCGACAAACCCCAGGGCATCGTCGAGACCATCCGCAACGCCGCGAACAAGGTCATTCACAAGGTCAAGAAGTTCATCAAACCCGAGAAGAAGGTTCATAAAGAGGTCATCATCAACTCCGAGTCCCTCGAAACCCGCGTCGCCGTCCTCGAAGACGGCAAGCTCGAGGAATTCACCATCGAACGCACCGAAGAGGAGCGCCTCGTCGGCAGCATCTTCAAAGGCAAAATCAAAAACCTCGAGGACGGCCTCAAGGCCGCCTTCGTCGATATCGGCTTCGAGAAAAACGCCTTCCTCCACTACTGGGACATCGTCCCCAGCAGCCTCGACAGCGGCGTCGAAGTCGTCGAACGCGAGAACGCCAAACGCCGCGAGCGCCCGCGCATCACGCAGAAGGACATCCCGCGCCTCTACCCGCCCGGTAGCGAAATTATTGTCCAGGTCACCAAAGGCCCCATCAGCACCAAAGGCCCGCGCATCACCACGCACCTCGCGCTGCCCGGCCGCTACCTCGTCCTCCTCCCCAACTCCGATCAATGCGGCATCTCCCGCAAAATCGAGAACCACGAGGAACGCCAGCGCCTCAAAAAAATCGTCCGCAGCCTCACCATTCCCGACGGCATGGGCGTCATCATCCGCACCGTCGGCGAAGGCCAGCAGGCCCGCTACTTCGTGCGCGACCTCGCCCTGCTCCTCGAGGAATGGACCCAGATTCAGGAACGCATGGCCAAGCAGCCCCTAGCCACCTGCGTCTTCCAGGAACCCGACCTCGTCGAACGCACCGTCCGCGACTTCCTCACCGAAGACGTTGAGCGCATCGTCATCGACAGCCAGCAGAAATACGACGCCATGCGCGAGATGATCGGCCGCATCTCCAAACGCTCCATCGCCAAGGTCAAGCTCTACTCCGAATTCCAGCCCGTCTTCGACCGCTTCAACATCACCCGCCAGCTCAACAGCGCCTTCGCCCGCCAGGTCCACCTCAAGAGCGGCGGCTACATCGTCATCGACGAAACCGAGGCCCTCGTCGCCATCGACGTCAACACCGGCAGCCACAAAGGCAGCAAGGACCACGACTCCACCATCCTCAAGGTCAACGTCGAGGCCGCGGACGAAATCTGCCGCCAGCTCCGCCTCCGCAACATGGGCGGCCTCATCGTCCTCGACTTCATCGACATGAAGAGCGGCCGCGACCGCGCCCAGGTCGCCCAGCGCATGAAAGACGGCCTCCGGCGCGACAAGGCCAAGACCCACATTCTCCCCATCTCCCAGCTCGGCCTCATGGAGATGACCCGCCAGCGCCACACCGAGAGCGTGCGCTCCGCCATCCTCGACGACTGCCCCTACTGCACCGGCCGTGGAAAGATCAAAAGCTCCGTCACCATGAGCGTGGAAATCCAGCGCAAGCTCGGCGAAATCCTCAAACGCCGGCACCGCGACGAAAGCGATTTCCAACTCAAGATCATCGTCAACCCCACCGTCCTCGAACGCCTCCGCAAGGACGACGAGAAGATCCTCATCGAGATGGAGAAACGCTACTTCGGCAAACTCTCCTTCCGCGCCGAACCCGCGCTGCACCTCGAACACTTCAAAATCATCAACGCCCTCACCAACGAGGAACTCGCCACCTCGGACCACTGACGCGCAAATCGCAGCGCTCCGGCGCGGACGGGGTGGCGACGGCTCGTCGCCACCAACTCGGTGGGGAACAGCTTGTGGGGACAAGCTGTCCCCACCCCGCCTCCACGGCCCTTGCTACTGCGCCGGCACTCCCGGCCGGTTCACGCGCCGCGAGCATTTTGCCGTCGCCCGGATGGCCGCCCAGCCCGCCGCCAATTTGTTTCCTCCCATTCCCCTGCCCCAAATTCCCCTGCCCAATTCGGCCCTGCTCACGAGCGGCTCCATCCCGCGCCGCCAACCAAATCGCCCCTGTCCCTCCACGCCCGGAGCGCGCCCCGCTCCAAGGATTTTGGAGTTTTCCGGCGCTCCCCACCTCCTTCCCTCTCTGCGTTCCTTCCGATCTCTGCGGTGTTCCACTCCGCGCCCCCACGACCGGCGCGTCTCCTGAAAACACCGCAGAGATCGGAAGGAACGCAGAGATAGACGGGCGGACGCACGCGCATCGCACACTCACAACGGAGGCTGTCAGAGTCTTGCAGCCATCCTTGCCGCCCCACGCCCGCCGCGTTGGTTGCGGCTTGGCCCGGCGCCAAACTCATCTGGCGATGGTCTCCGAATAAATCGCCACACCCTCCCGCGCGATTTTCTCGAGCAACCGTGGATTCTGCGTGCGCTCCGGGCGTACCACATCCACCTCGTAGATAATGGGCGCTTCCTCCAATGCCTCCGTCAGTTCCAACCACTCGTGCGCAGTCGCGTCGGGAGCGGAAATGGCGAGATCAATGTCCGACGCCCGGCCCGCGCCGCCAGTCGCCCGCGAACCGAACACACGCACTTCTCTCACGCACGGAAAACGCTGAAACGTCCGGCGGAGCACCGCCAAATCCTGCTCTCGGAGCGCGAGCGGCTTCATGCGATCAATTCCAGTTCAATGCTTGGATCCTCGCCGCCATCGCACTCAGCAACGGCGCGTAATCGGCGACGATATTCCGGTAAATCCGGCGGGCGAGCGCCTCATCGTAAGCGTGGCTGATAAGATGGCGGTCTTCGAGCATCTGGAGCCAGACATCGGCCTCCCCAGGACTGGAAATGAGATTTTCCGCAAACGCCTTCTTGAGCGTGGGACGAGGACCGCCGCACTCGTGCCCCTGCCGTTCGAGATAAAGTTTCAACGCCTTCCACACGACCTCAAACGTGAATTCAAAGCGCTGGATCGTGGCGTCCCGGACGAGTTCGCTTTCCGGCTCCGCGACCGCTTCCGCCAGCCGCGCGGCACTGTCCCGCACGTCGCCCTGCCGCTCGGCGAATCGTTCTTTGCTCATGCCGGAAAGTTTAGCCCGTTCACCGCGGCGCGAATAGCGATTTCCCGTTTCACGGGCATGGCAACCGGTCGAAGGGGTCAGTCCTCACTTTTGACACTCCCGCTCGGAGCCACCGGGGATGGTCATCCGCTGACCGTGCCACACGCCTCGAACCGCGGTCGCCTCGGAACGCGGTCGTGATCCGATTTGGCAAAGGAATGGAGGCAAAAGGAATGAAGCAAAAAAACTCGCGCTTATCCCCTCCCTATTCCTCTGCCTCCATTCCTCTGCCTCCATTCCCCTGCCCCAAATTCCCCTGCCCAACTCGGCCGTTCCCACGAGCGGCTCCGTTCCGCGCCATTCGCGCCGCCGCCCTCACCCCCACGCAGCATATTCTTCGCGAGATCGCCCCCCCGCCGTAAAACCCCCGTCCCAGACCCTCGGTGTTTCCCCTGCGCGTCGAGCCACGAACTTTGAACTTTGAACTTCCAACCTTGAACCTTGAACTTCCCCCTCCGCCGCGCGCCGTGTACGCTGCGCCCGGATGCGTCTTCTCGATCGGTATCTGCTCCGCGAATTGTTGATCCCGCTGATTTATTGTCTCGGCGGGTTCCTCGTTTTTTGGATCGCCTTCGACCTCTTCACCACGCTCGACACTTTTCAATCCAAACACCTCGGCCCCCGCGACGTGGCGGAATATTACGCCGTCCGCCTGCCCGAACTGATGGTCACGGTGCTGCCCGTCGCCCTGTTGCTGGCGCTGCTCTACGCGCTCTCCAACCACGCACGCCATCATGAGTTGGTCGCCATCCGCGCCGCGGGCGTCGGCCTCTGGCGCATGTGCGCGCCGTATCTCGGAGTCGGCGTTTTCGCCAGCCTCGCGCTGTTCGGACTCAACGAATTCTGGGCGCCCGACGGCAGCGAGGCGGCCAACCGCATTCTAAACCGCCACGTCCGCCTCGAGGAGAAGGCCGAGCGCGAATGGCGGCGCAACTTGAACTTCCACAACGAGCGCGACGAACGTTTCTGGACCATCGAGGCCTTTCACATCCCCACGCACACCATGCACAAGCCCAGCGTGGAATGGCGCACGCCCGACGGCATCCGCCGCCAGTTCTTCGCCGACAACGGACGGCGGCTCGGCGGCGTGTGGACCTTTCAAAACGTGCTCCTGTTCGTCTATCGCCCGACGAATCCCGAAGTGCCCGAGCGCACTCAAACCAACCAGATGACCTTCCCCGCGTTCAGCGAAACGCCCGAGCAAATCCTCAGCGAAATCAAGGTCAGCAGCGTCAGCAACGTGCTCGCCGTGAAACGCCTCCACTTCAGCCTCCAGGAAATCCTCAACTACCGGAAACTCCACCCCGCCCTCGACGGCGAGGTCTATGCGATGATCAACACCCAGTTACACGGCCGCATCGCCACGCCGTGGACGTGCCTGGTCGTCGTGCTCATCGCCATTCCGTTCGGGATGCTGCCGGGCCGGCGCAACGTCTTCGTCGGCGTGGCCGCGAGCATTTTCATCTGCTTCGCCTACTTCGTCCTCGCCAAATACAGCCTCGCCCTCGGCACCAAAGGCAGCCTGGCACCCTGGCTCGCCGCCTGGCTCCCCAACCTCCTCTTCGGCCTCGGCGGCATCGCAATGACGACACGAATTCAGTGATCGAGGGAGGCGAGGGAAAAAGCTCAAAGCTCAAGGGAAGCACCTGAACAGGCGGAACGGCGGACCTTTGACGGCGGGAGAATAACTGGGGCGTGCGCGCTAGTGCAGCCCTCTCCTCTCATTAGCACCCGGTTTCAACCGGGTGTAGGCGAGCGAACGACCCGCAACCGCTTCAGCGGTTTTTCCCGCGTCGGGGGCGAAACCGTTAAAACGGTTTTTCGGTCGTCCGCGCCCGGCGACACCCGGTTGAAACCGGGTGCTAATGAGAGCGGAGCGGAAGCTGCCGCAGAGAATCGTCATACGCCGGGATCAGTCGTTGCGGCCTCGGCGAACAGGTCCGGCGCTCTGTTGTTCTGGAGGCCCAAGCACCAAGTTGAATCAGACCTTGCTGAAAAAATGGCGCGCCCCGTACCGCTCGTCGCCGTGCAGAAAAGTAATCGCCAGTCCACAACCCCACCGCTCCCCTGGTGCTTGCTGCTTGGTCCTTCCCTTGAGCTTTGAACTTTGAGCTTTGAGCTTTTTTCCGTCCATTTTTCCGCCCCCATATTTTTCTGCCATCATCCCTCCGTTTTGCAGATTATCGCGGCACCAACATTTTCTTCCATGAACTCCCAACACCTCCTCCGCCTCGGCGTCCCGCTCGGCGAGAGCACCCGCCGCGCGATTGATTTCATCTCGAAATTCATCCTCGGCGGCGGCGACAAAACGCAGCTCGAAGCCGAAGTCAAAGCCATCGTCGCCAACCCCGCCGCGTTCGCCGACGACCCCTTGCGCGGCGCGTTCGCCAAGACGCTCCTCGCCGCCCCGCCCCCGCCCCGCGACACGCCCGTGAAATACCGGCAGTGGGGCGAGGGCCTCGAGCACGAGGCCGTCATGCAAATGGAGAAAGCCTGCCTGCTCCCCGTGGCCGTCGCCGGCGCGCTCATGCCCGACGCCCACGTCGGCTACGGCCTGCCCATCGGCGGCGTGCTCGCCACGGAAAATGCCGTCATCCCCTACGCCGTCGGCGTGGACATCGCGTGCCGGATGAAAATGACCGTCCTCGACCTCCCGCTGCGCGACCTTGAGCGCAAACAAGACCGCCTCGCCCGCGCCATCGAGGCCGAGACGCGTTTCGGCGTCGGCGCGAAATTCCAAGACCGCCGCACCCACGACGTCCTCGACGCCGACTGGTCCGTCAGCCCGATCACGAAACAAAACCAGGACCGCGCCTGGTCCCAGCTCGGCACCAGCGGCAGCGGCAATCACTTCGTCGAGTTCGGCGTATTCACGCTGCGCGAGCCGCTCGCCGCCCTGCCGCCCGGCGAATACGTCGCGCTCCTCTCGCACAGCGGCAGCCGCGGCACCGGCGCGGCCGTGTGCGATCACTACAGCAAAATCGCCATCAGCCAGTTCCCCGATCTGCCCAAGGAATTGAAGCGCCTCGCGTGGCTCTCGCTTGATTCCGCGGAAGGCCAGGAATACTGGGCCGCCATGGAATTGATGGGCCGCTACGCCGCCGCCAACCACGCCTGCATCCATCAACATCTCGCGGCCAATCTCGGCGCGACCGTTTTGTTCGACCTCGAAAACCACCACAACTTCGCGTGGAAGGAACGCCACGTCATCGACGGCGTTGCGCGTGACGTGATCGTCCATCGCAAAGGCGCGACGCCCGCCGGCGACGGCGTGCTCGGCATCATCCCCGGCTCGATGGCGTCGCCCGGTTTCGTCGTGCGCGGCAAAGGCAACGCCGAATCCCTCCACTCCGCCTCGCACGGCGCGGGCCGCGTGATGAGCCGCAAACGCGCCACCGAATCCCTCTCGTGGGACAAAGCCCGCCGCCTCCTGCACGACCGCGGCGTGAACCTCATCTCCGCCGGCCTCGACGAAATGCCCATGGTTTACAAAGACATCCACACCGTCATGGCCGCGCAAACCGACCTCGTCGAAGTGATCGGCCAGTTCGATCCCAAGCTCGTGAAAATGGCCCCGGCCGGCGAACGGCCGGAGGACTGAACCCGCTGCCTGGCTGGTGCCCGGTGCGATTGACGTCACTCCAGCTCACGCTAGGCTCGGGCCATGCAAGCCATCCACATGGAAGTTGAAGTGCCGGATGAACTGGCGCGCTGCCAACTGCCGCCCGGTGTTCAGCATCGCCTGCACGAACTGTTGAACCGGCAGGAAAGCGGCGTGGCCCTGACCGACGCGGAACGGAGCGAGGCGGAAGGTTTGGTGGACCTGGCGGACTTGCTTTCGCTACTGCGATTGCGCGGACAACGTTTGAGCGGTGCCGCGTGAGGGCATGACCATCCCGGCCAACGTCCGGCGCGAGGTTGTTCAGCGGGCGGGGAACCGTTGCGAATATTGTGGTTTGTCCCAAGCGGGTCAGGAGGCGGTCTTCCACGTCGATCACATCATCCCCATCGCCGCGGACGGGCCGACCGAATTGGAAAATCTGGCGCTGGCGTGCGTGTCGTGCTCCCTGCGCAAAGGCGCGCGTCGAACGGTCGTCGATCCGGCGAGTGGGCGAGAGGTGCCGCTGTTCGATCCGCGCCGCGACGACTGGCGGACGCACTTTTGTTGGGCCGGCCCGCGAGTGGTGACGCTTACCGCAACGGGACGCGCCACCGCGGCGGCCCTCTGCTTCAACCGACCGCTGGCCGTGGCCATTCGTGAGGAGGAAACCCATCGCCTGCGACATCCGCCGCCGGGCCAGTGATGCCTTGATGTCACGGGTAGCGCACGCCGCTGGCGTGCAGTTTTCGGCGGCCCGCCGAAAACTTCGTCCCACAAACCTTTTCCCACCGAGGAAGATGGCAGATGGAGGGAACGATGGTTTGGGCGGGCCGCCCAAACCGGCACGCGGGCCACGTGCGCTCCCCTTCCGCTCCGCCCGCGCCCACCACCCTCACGCCTTCCGCGGTTTCAAGTTATCCTCGTACGGCACGCCCTTCGCATCCGCCCACGCCACGACGAACCGCTTCATGGCGTCGTCCCGAAAACGAAACCAATCGTGCAACACACCCAGTCGCGCAGCCGTGTTTTTGAAATGACGGAACGCGCCCTTGCCCTTGATCGCCCGCCGTAGCTGCTCGGCAGCGTCAACGTCCGCCACCGTCCGGATGAACTGCGCCATGTGCCCGTATTCGTGAAAATCAAACATGGCCGGCGCGACCACAAACCGGCCGCCCCGTTGGTCCACGATGGCCCGGGCAATCGCCACCTCCGGCTTCTGCCAGTCCGCCAGCCGGCTCAATACCGCTTCGTCCTCCTCCTCCACCGCGCGGCGCACGGTGTTGTCCAGCATCACGACACACCCATTCTGGCGATCCACCCAGTGCGTATGCTCGGAGGAATCGAAATCGAGCGCGTCAATAAGCTCCGAGAGTTTGGTTGGTTTCATTCGTTGGCCTCCGAGGTGTTCTTGCCGTTCTCCAACACCCCCACGCCGGGCAGGAACCTGTCGATCCCCAGCAGTTTTTCCGGAATTCCCGTGTGCATGATTCACTTCACCTTCCCTGGTTCTCCGGCCGATCCAAGTCCACCGACGCCACGATCAGTTCCGGTCCCTTCGCCCCGTACTCCAGCTTGTAGTTCATAATCACCCGGCGATCCGTTGCATAACGCTTACGGCGCAATTCCAGCAGCCGCCCGATCTCGAGTTGTAAATCCAGACGCCCAATTTGCGCCAACCAGCTTCGAATAACGTCCATGCTTCTGGCCTGCTCCGCTTCCGGCAGCACCGGCACATTCCACAACATCGCCGCCATTCCGACCGCGTTGGCGAAGGTGTCGCGCGCACTGTCCGCCGGGGCGATCTCCAGCGCAAACTCCATCAGACACTCGGAAATCTTGCGCGAGTGGTTCGGGCTGATGCTCTCCTTGCCGGGCGAGATGAATTTCATAAGTGAGGAGTGAAACAACGGGTGGTCATCATCTGGTGTGGCGGGTTCGGACGTCCGCCGCGGCCCGGATTCTCACTGCTGGTTTCACCATCGGCTCGGCAGCGGAGGTTTTGCGGACAAGTTGGCCCGCGATGGCGCGGGCAAACCGGGTGGGCGCGCAGGTCCACTCGCCGCACGATTTCCTGCCCAACCACGCATAACTCGGATGGACATGGATTCCCAAGCCCCGCGTCGGGCACCACATCATAGGCCGAGGCTAGAACCGTCGGCGGCAGACCTAAACCTCGCCCGACCACGGCAAGGCGGCTCGCGCCACGACCGCCCGCCCGCCCTGCAAGAAACGAAGCTGCGCCCCAACGCAAACGCGCTCCGCATTGGAGCTTGAAGCTTTGACCTTCCCTTGAGCTTTGAGCTTTAGCCTTGGAGCTTTTCCCGCCGGTCATTTCTTCCCCAGCCCTTCCAGGTAATCCAGCAGCGCCGCAAAATCCGCCACGCTCAGCGCATTCACCAGCCCCTCGGGCATGAGCGACAGGTCGCGCTTCTCGCGCTTGACGATGTCCTTCACGTTGATGACCAACTCCTGCGCGGCGGCGTTGCGCACGGTGACTTTGTCCGCCGCCTCGAGGGTGACGAATCCGTCGATCTCCGTCTCGTCCTTCAGCACGAACCGCTGCGTGACGAAGCCCTGAGCGATGGATTTGTTCGGCAGCAAAATGTTCTCCGCCAAATCGCGACGCTTGAAGATCGCCGAGATCGTCCCGAGAAACGGCCCCTTCAACGGCTGCTCCGGCTTCACCGTGTGACAGTTCATGCAGCCGACCTGCGTGAACACTTCCTCGCCGCGCTTCGCCGCGCCGGTCGTCTTCATGATCGCGTTCAAAACCTCCTCGACCTTCAGCGTGCCAACCAGCGGTCCAGAGGCCGCGCCGGCAGGTTGCAGCTTGAGCTTGTCCACCGCCTTCTTCGCCGCGGCCGCCACGGCTTTGTCGGGATCGGCGAGCGCCACCAGGATTTTGTCCGCCAGCACTTTCTTGTTCGCGAGCGACGACGCCTCAATCAATTGCGCCCGGCGTTTCGGCTCGCCCCAGCCGGCGTCCAGCGCCGCCGTGATCTGGTCGCGCGCCTTGTTCTTGGTCTTGAGCCGATCGACGATCCGCAGCAACGCCGCATCCGCCCACAGCGACTCCGCGCCCGCGACCTTGCCCGCTTCGGCGAGCAACACCGCGTGCTCCTTCTCGACCTTGGTGGAATTGAAAAACGCCTCGCTCGTCTGCTCGAACACCGCACCATCGCCCTTGCCCGCCTTCAATTTCACCAACCCCGCCAGCACCGCGCGCGTGGCCTCCGCGTTCAGGTCCGCGCGGCTCAACGCCTGAATCGCATTGGCGCGCACCTCGCCCGCGGTGTCGTCCGCCGCTGCGGCTTTCGTCAACAACGGCAGCGCCGCCGCGGGCACGGCGCTCACGCGCGCGAGCTGCCCCACAGCCACGGGCAGCACCGACGCGTCCTTCGCGACCAGCGCCAGCAGCTTGTCCAGCGCGCCCGCCGACTCGATGCGATGCCGGTTGAACTCGCCCGCCAGATACGCCACTTCCTTCGCCTCCGCCTGGCTCATCACCTGGTTCAACGCCTCCGCGATCTTCTTCGTCTCGCTCCACTCCTCGGGCTGATACAGCGGCCCGCGCGTGTCCGGCCGCGTGCCCCACGAGTTGCCCTTCCACACGCCGTCGATGAAATGCAGCCGGCACAGCGCCGTGAGCAAACCCTGCCGACGCACGAACTCCGTCTCCTTCCCGAGCCGCGCCAGCAGCGCGTCCACCAGCTTCGGCTCGCGAAACGCGTAGAGCACGCGGAACGCGCCATCACGAATCGTCGGCGAATCCGTGCGATCAATCGCCGCCAGGCACGCGTCCACCGCCTTCAACTCCCGCAACGCCATCATCGCCGTGTGCGCGATCACCACGTCCGCGTCCGCGAGCAGCGGCACCACCGCCGCCGCGTTTTCCAGCTTCCCGAGCCGCGCGATCCCCACGACCGCTTCCGTGCGCGTCCGCGGATCGCTGGACTTCAACCCGCCCACCAACAGCGCCGCCGGCACGCTCGCGAGCTGCCCTTCGTGATCCGTCAACGCCCGCAAGGCCCACGCCGTGATCGACGCATCCGATGCGAGCTTCCCAAGAAAATCATGCGCCTTTTCCCCCAGCCCCTGCTTGAGCGCGAACACCGCAGCGACCCGCGACGCCAGCGGCTTCGTCTTGTCGCCCGCGAGCGCCTCGAGCGCGCCGGCCGTCTCGCCCACCAGTCCGCGCCGGATCAGTGTGCGCTGCGCTTCGAGGCGACGGCGATGGCTGTTCGCTTCGAGCAGTTTCACCAGTTCCGCGCCGCTCGCTTTCGCAAAATCCGGCAGCGGCGTCGGCGCAAAACCTTTCGGCGTCACGCGCACCACGTAGCCCACATCCATGCCCGCCCAGTTGAACGTCGCGCCCTTCCAGCTCAGCGCGTAGATGCAGCTCGACGCATCGACATCCAGATCGGTGATGCGCGGCACGCCGAGAAACTCCTTTTGATCCACGCTGAACGTCGCGCCCTTCGGCGTCGGGCGATGCTGATAGACCCAGCTCCGGCCCCAGTCGCAGGTGAACGGCGCGTTGTTCCATTTCTCGGGAATGCCCGGCTCATCAATCCACGCCGCGCCCGTGCCCGAGCCGCCGCCGTAGTCCGCCAGCGGCGCGAGATGTTCGTCCTGAAAATTCTTGTACAACCGCGGATAGCCGTGATCGGTCAGGCCGGTGAAATGATGAAAGCGCACGTCCCAGCCGCCGCCGTCGTTGGTGTTGTCGCGCGTGAACAGATCGAGCAACGGACTCACCGCCGCCTCGAGAATGTTCCGCGTGCCATACGCAAAAAGCTGCAAGCCCGTGCCGTCCGGCCGCACGCGGATGATGCCGCCGCCGCGCATCGGCAGCTTGCGCCCGTCCACGCCCTCGGCCTCCATGAAACCGAAGTCACCGATCGCCGCATACAACCAGCCGTCCACGCCGAGTTCGAGGCCGTTCGACGTGTGATCCGCGGGCCGGTCCTTGAAAGTGAACGCGCAGTTCTTCACGAGAATCTTTTCCTCGTCCGCGTGCCCGTCGCCATCCTTGTCGATGTAAACGCTGATGTGCGGCGGGTGCAGCACGTAGAGCCGGTCGTGATCCCACACGAGGCCGCGCGGCGAATCCACGTCCTTCACGAACACCTTCACCTCGTCCGCGCGCCCGTCGCCATCGGTGTCGCGCACGCGCAGGATGCGCCCGCGCTGCGGGTCGCGCCCGAGCGAGCCGTTGCCATCGCTCGAGACGTACAGTGTTCCGTCCGGCGCGGCGGAGACGAAGACCGGATAATTCACCGCGGGCGGCGTGGCGAACACCGTCACGTCAAACTCCGCCGGTGCCTTCACTTCCTTCAAAATCCCCGCGACCTTCTCCTCCGTCACCGGCTTCATCTTCTCGACTACTTCTGCGGGCGGCAGCGGATCCTTGTTGCCCGCGACTTTTCCGCCCTTGCCGGGTTTGCCCGCCGCCGCACCGCCCGCGGCCGTCTTCGGCGGCACCGCCGGGGCCGGCTGCGGCGCGCCCTTCTCGCCGAGCACCGCCACTTCCCACAGGCTGATCCAACCATTGCCGCCACCGCCCAGACCCGTCACGCGCACGAACCGCGTCGTCGCCGCAAAATCATGTGACCGCAACCCCGCGTCCTGATTTTTCGCGCCGTCCACCAGCGCCTTCCACTCCTTGCCGTCCGCCGAACCCTCGACGCGATACTGATACGCCACCGCGCGCCGCTCCCAATCCAGCACCACGCCCGTGACCTTTTGCTCCTTGCCCAAATCGACCTGCCACCACTGCGGCCGGCTCCCGCCATCCGCGCACCAGCGCGTCTCGGCGTCGCCATCCAGCGCGTGCGCGGGATCATGCCCCGCCTGCGAACTCGAAGCCTCTGCCACGCCCGCCACCGCCAGATTCGGCCGCCCGCCAAACGCGCCCGACCCGCCCGCCGCCGCCGCCCGCGCTGACGACGCAACCGCCGCCAAAACCAGCCACCCCGTAAAGAAGAGAGAAATCTGAGTACGCATAAAATTCCGCGAACCCTGCCACGCCGCTCGCGGCGAAAGCAATTGCCGACAGGAACAATCCTCCCTGTACGAGTCGAGGTAACGAGACTCTAACCTCGCTTTTTCCCACCCACCGTCCTCGCGCAGGAAAGGCCGTCGTCGGCCACGTATTGCAGGCGTCTCGCCTGCGAGTTCTGGCGGTGTCTCGCCGCCAGCACCAACTCGGGGCGGGATGCCTGCGGTACGTTGGCAATGCGGCCACCGCCCGTAACCCGCCTCAGTCCCCGCTGTTCCCCCTCTGCGTCCCTGCCCATCTCTACGGTGTTCTGTCCGGCCTCCCATCCCAACCGCGGCCCTGCGCGAAAAAACACAGAACACCGCAGAGATGGGAAGGGACGCAGAGACGCTCCCTCGCGGCGACCCACGCCCGTGGCCCCGGAGTGCGGCCGTCCCCGGCCGCAGCGACGTCCGCGCGCACCGCCACGCCAGAATCAGTCCACGCCAAACTGCGTTCCACCCTGCTGCGCCCGGGGACGGGCGCACTCCTACGCCGCGTTCCGCAGCACCAGCGCCCGTTCTGCGGCGGTGAGTTTCCGCCACTCGCCGGCGGGGAGCGCGCCCAACGCGAAGCCGCCGATCTGCACGCGGATGAGCCGCAGCGTGGGATGCCCGATGCTCGCGGTCATCCGACGCACCTGCCGGTTTTTTCCCTCCACGAGTTCGAGGCCGATCCAGCAGGTCGGAATGGATTTGCGAAACCGGATGGGCGGATCGCGCGGGGCGAGATCAGGCTGTGGATCGAGCAACCAGGCGCGGCACGGCAACGTGTGATGGGTTTGAATCGTGACGCCGCGTTCGAGCGCCGCCAGCGCCTCGCGGCTCGGGATTTTCTCCACCTGCGCCCAATACGTGCGGACGTGCTGACGGTCCGGGTGGAGCAGTTGCTCGTTCAACGCCGCCTCGTCCGTCAGCAGCAGCAGGCCCTCCGAATCCGCGTCCAGCCGCCCGATGGGATACACGCGCGGCGGGAAGCCGAAGTCCGCCAGCGGACGATTCGGCGAGCCATCCGGCGTGAACCGCGACAGCACGCCATAGGGCTTGTGAAACGCGAGCAGCATCGCCGCGATTCAAAAGGCAACGCCACACGAAAGGAACCGCAAACTCCGACCCGCACCGCGCCAACCCGGCCGCCGCAGCCGCGAGCGGCACCGGATCGACGGCAGAAAAATGGGGGCAGAAAAATGAAGAGAGGAACCGACCGTCAGCGGTTCTCTTCCCTTTCCCATTCCTTTGCCTCCATTCCCTTGCCCCAAATTCCCCTGCCAATTCCCTGCTCCCGGGCCGCGCCGTATTCGACCGCAAATCACCAGTGCCCGTGCCTGTCCCGCACCCCCTCCTCCTGCTTCCTTTGCCCCCGAAAACTTTTTTGAAAAATCTTTAGGGGTTGCCCCATAGATGACCCACCCCCTCTGGCAAGATGCCCGCCGACAGAAAAACAAAAACTGAAAGGTCATCGTATGCAAAACAACCAGATGGAATTCGGAATCGAAGGTCGGCCCGCCAACAATTCGGTCGCGCTCCGGCGCGGTCACCGCCCGCACCGCGCGCGCTGGTGGTTCGCGCAGATGCGGGCGGTGGTCAACACGGCGATGGACTGGTCCCCGGCCCCGCCCGCGCGCCCCGAGCAGGTCTATCTGCGCCTCTCGCGCTGACCCGCCCCCGCCCGTCGCCGCCGCCGTGAGGAGGCGGACCGGGCGTTCGTACCGCAGGCGTCTCGCCTGCGAGTTCGCGGGGCGTCTCGCCCCGAGTCGATCAGGGCGGCGAGACCCCGCCCGAACTCGCAGGCGAGGACGCCTGCGGTACCAGTGCGCCCGGTTCGCGGCGTCCACCTCCGCACGTCCGCCTCCTCACGTCGGCGGCTACGAGCTGCGCGCCGCCTTTCCCGCGTGACTTTCACCTGCCCGCCACCAACATGCGCGCCGCTTTGAGCGCATGAAAAAGACCACTCCCCAGCCCGCCCCCGTCTCGCGTTCCGGCCGCTTCTCCGGCGGTCCCGCTGCCGACGTCGCCGCTTTCTCCGAGTCCATTTCCTTCGACTGGCGGCTGTGGCGGCACGACATCCTCGGCTCGCTCGCGCACGCCGAGATGCTGCAAAAAATCGGCGTGCTCACGCGTGCCGAATGCAAGGCCATCGCGCTGGGCTTCGATGAGATCACCGCTGAAATCGTCGCGGGAAAATTCCAGTGGAAGCCCGAGCTGGAGGACGTCCACATGAACCTCGAGGCCGAACTCACCCGCCGCGTCCCCGCCGGCGCCAAGCTCCACACCGCCCGCTCGCGCAACGACCAGGTCGCCCTCGACGTCCGCCTCTGGCTGCGCGACGAGATCGACGCGCTGCACGCCGAACTGATCGCGCTCCAGTCCTCGCTCGTCGCGCTCGGGGCGCGGCACGCGGACGTCATCATCCCCGGCTACACGCATCTCCAGCGCGCCCAGCCGGTGTATTTCGCGCATCATCTGCTCGCCTACGTCGAGATGCTCGAACGCGACCACAGCCGTCTCGGCGGCTGCTTTGAACGCCTGAATGTCTGCCCCCTCGGCAGCGGTGCGATCGCCGGCAGCACGCTGCCCATCGACCGCGAGTTCGTCGCGAAACTGCTCGGCTTCGTCGATGCCAAGGGCCGCCCGCTGCTCACGCAAAACAGCATGGACGGCGTGAGCGACCGCGATTTCGCCGTCGAATTCTGCGCCACCGCCGCGCTGCTCGCCGTGCATCTCAGCCGCCTCGCCGAGGACGTCATCCTCTGGGCCAGCGCCGAGTTTAATTTCATCAAGATCGCCGACGCCTACACCACCGGTTCGTCGCTGATGCCGCAGAAGAAAAACCCCGACATCGCCGAACTCACGCGCGGCAAATCCGCCCGCGTCATCGGCAATCTCGTCGCGCTGCTCACGCTGCTGAAGGGCCTGCCGATGACCTACAACCGCGATTTGCAGGAGGACAAGGAACGCCTCTTCGACACCGCCGACACCGTGCGCGCGTGCGTGCGGCTCATGGCCGCGATGCTCGACCACACGACGGTCAAGGCCGACGTCTGCCGCGCCGCCGCGAGCGATCCACAACTGCTCGCCACCGATCTCGCGGACTATCTCGTGAAAAAGGGAATGCCCTTTCGCCAGGCGCATCACGTCGTCGGCGCGGTCGTGGGTTTCGCGGAGCAGGCGGGCAAGCCGCTGGATCAAGTCACGGTCGCCGAGTTTCAAAAAATCTCGCCGCAGTTCGGTGCCGATGTCGCCGAGACCTTCCAGCTCGACCGCGCCATGCAGCGCCGGGCCGTCATCGGCGCGCCGGGAACGAAGGAAGTGAAGAAGCAACTGGCGCGCTGGCAGAGCAAGCTGGCGAAGCTGAGTTCGTGAGTTCGGAATTCGTGAGTTCGGAGTCCCGGCTTCAGCCGGCGCGGCGTGCTGCCGGACGGGGTGCCAGGCAATTTCTGAACCGTCGCGTCGGACGGACGTCTCGCCGCCTAAAGGCGGAACTCCGAACCCGGACTCGCAAAACAACCGTTGGTTTCGCCGAGCAGGCGGGCAAGGCGCTGGATCAAGTCACGGTCGCCAAGTTTCAGAAAACCTCGACGTAGCTTGGTCTCGAGGTTGCCGGCGCGCGGGCGTCGAAACCGGGTTCGGAGTCCCGGCTTCAGCCGGCGGGGCGTACTGCCGGACGGGGTGCCTGGCAATTTCTGAACCGTCGCGTCGGACGGACGTCTCGCCGCCTAAAGGCGGAACTCCGAACCCGGACTCGCAAAACAACCGTTGGTTTCGCCGAGCAGGCGGGCAAGGCGCTGGATCAAGTCACGGTCGCCAAGTTTCAGAAAATCTCGACGTAGCTCGGTCTCGAGGTTGCCGGCGCGCGGGCGTCGAAACCGGGTTCGGAGTCCCGGCTTCAGCCGGCGGGGCGTACTGCCGGACGGAGTGCCTGGCAATTTCTGAACCGTCGCGTCGGACGGACGTCTCGCCGCCTAAAGGCGGAACTCCGAACTCGGACTCCGAACTCGGACTCTGAACCCGGACTGGCTTCGCGGCGCGGGTTACGATGATAGTCGGCGCGTGGCCAGCTGCTCCCAAGTTTCCAACGATCTGCTCACATCGCTTTTGCGCGATGTGTCGCGGTCGTTTTATCTCACGCTGCGGGTGCTGCCCGCGGCAATTCGTTCACAGATCGGCCTGGCCTATCTGCTCGCGCGCACGACGGACACGATTGCCGACACGGAGCTGGTTCCAGTCAACGAACGACTCGCGGCGCTGGCGGCGCTGCGCGAACGCATCCTCGGAAAAACCTCCACCCCCTTGGATTTTCGCCGTTTCGCAGAGCCTGCCGCTCCCGCCGCTCCCCACCACGCGAGCACGGCATCCCCGGCAGAGCGCGTGCTCCTGCTGCGCGTCGAGGAAGCCCTCGCGGTCCTCGCGGCCCGCGACACCGCAGACCGCCAACGCATCAACGACGTGCTCGACACGATCACCGGCGGGCAGGAACTGGACCTCCGCCGTTTCGCCGGCGCGGGCGAACGCGCGATCATCGCGTTGCCGACCGCAGCCGACCTCGAAGATTACACCTATCGCGTCGCGGGCTGCGTGGGCGAGTTCTGGACGAAGATGTGCCGCGCGCATCTTTTCCCCGACGTGCGGCTGGACGAGGCGCGGCTGCTGGCGAATGGCATCCGCTTCGGCAAAGGCCTGCAACTCGTGAACATCCTCCGCGACCTGCCAAAAGATTTGCGCACCGGCCGCTGCTACCTGCCCGCTCCCGAACTTGCGACCTGCGGCCTCACGCCCGCCGACCTGCTCGATCCAGCTTGCGAGCCACGTCTGCGACCGGTGTATGACCGCTGGCTGGACCGCGCGGAGCAGCATCTCGCCGCCGGCTGGGAATACACGAACACGCTGCCTCGCGGGCAAATCCGCCTGCGCCTCGCATGCGCGTGGCCCGTGTTGATCGGCCTGCAAACCCTGCGCCGCCTGCGCACCAGCCGCGTGCTCGATCCGGCGGCGCGCATCAAGATCACCCGCGCCGAGGTGCGCGGGATAATCGTGAAAACCGTGTTGCGCTATCCCGCCGACGCTGCCTGGAGAAGGCTCGCCGAGCCGCTGCCGGCCATCCTTGTAGGAGACGAAGTAAGGAGACTCTAACCTCCTCGTCCCCACGCACGCTGCTCCCGCGAAAAAGCTCCGAACCCGCCATCACAGCCCCAACCAACCGCGTAACAGCGTGTCCAACGCCTGCTGTTCCCGCGCCGAGAGCCGACCCAGCGTCTTGACCACCAGTCGTTCTTCGACCGTCGCCAACTGCGCTTTTACCCCACACGGAACATTCAACCCCGCCGCCCGCCAATCTGCCAAAGGATGGTCCGTATTGGGCAACTGCGAGGAGATGGGAACGATAAACGAGTCCCCGTGGCGGGCCATCCGGCCGAGCACGCTGGCTGGCCGCACCTTGCGACTGCTCAAATCCGTGAACGGCACCGGCAGGAGCACCACGTCATTGCGGCAGCAACTCATTGAAAACGTCATCCGCCGGGTTGTCCCAGGTTTTGCGCAGCGCAGCTTCCGAGGCGGTCAGCCAGTGTTGCCGCTCCTCGTCATCCTCGATCGTTTGGACGGTGACGGTGACGCGCGCATGGCTCGGCAACGGGAGCGGGCGGGCGAGGCGGAGCAGGCCGTCCTCGTAAATCGCCTCAAGGGTTGTTGACATGGCGCCAGCCTAAGCCGCGGTTGATCGGTCGCAAGCTTCCAGCCTGCATTGAAGGTTGGACATTTTCGTTCGGCCACTGTCCGCGCGCCCGCCTCGCCTCCGCGTCGTCCGGACGGCACGACGCAGCGGCGCGCTAGGACAGTCGCGCCCTACCGCGCCGAGGGTGGGGATGGCTCAACTCCGCCCATTGCAACGCGAAGCGGTCGAACGTTCCCACGAAACTTCGCCAACGCGCGCCGACACGGGCGATCCGGGCTACCTCAACCGGCCGATGAGCCGGTCGTATTCACTGTGATGCCCGATCCAGAACCACACCAGGTCTGCCCCGTCTTCCACCGCAGCGGCCCGGTAGTGAATGCCCACGCGGGCCGACCACATCCGCCCAACTTTTTTGAAGTGCAGCGAGGGATGCCGCGCGTCGCGTTTGAGCACTGCAAAATTCTGGTCGGCAAGCTCCTGAATCTCGGGTGGGAGCTGCTCATAGAACTTCCAGAACTTCGGGTTGGCGCGATGCCTCACAAATCCTTGCAACGTCCCGCCCGCAGGTCGCGGATCGCTTCGTCCGCCAGCGCGTCCAGGCGACCGGCGGCGACATCCTGCTCAAATTGCTGGTCCCATTGAGCAGCATCAAACGTGAGAAACCAGTCGCGAAAAGCGGTCAATTCATTGGGCGAGAGTTTTTGGACAGCGCTCTCGATTTCAATCACGGTGCTCATGCCAGAAACCTAGGGTGACCGCGTTTTCGGACAAGGAAGAAACCGGAAATTGCCGGGCCACTCGGACGGGCAAAACCCTGGTCTGGTAGGGCGCGCCCAATCCCCCGCCACAGGTTTTTACGCGTGACCCTGCGGGGCGGGCGTGCCATCTATCCGCGCATGACAAAGCTGACTCCCGCACAAATCAAAGCCGCGTTGCCGCAGGTGCCGGCCTGGACTCGCAAGGGCGCGGTCATCAGCCGCACGTTCGCGTTCGAGAATTTTCTGGCGGCGATCAAGTTCGTGAACGCGGTGGCGAAAGCGGCGGAGAAGGCGAACCATCATCCGGACATCGACATCCGCTGGAACAAGGTGACGCTCGCGCTCTCCACCCACGACGCGGGTGGCCTGACCGAGAAGGATTTCGCGCTGGCCGTGCGGTTCGACGGGCTGGTCTGACCGCCGCAAATCCAGGCATGGTTCGCAGATTTTCTCTTCGCTCCTCCGCAGTTTTTTCCAAACACACATGAAAGCTTATTCCAACTTCATCGGCGGCGAATGGGTCGCCGCCCGTTCCGGCAAACATTATCTCACGTCGAATCCCGCCGACTCGCGCGAGGCCGTCGGCTCGTATCCCCTGAGCGGTGCGGAGGACGCGCAGGCCGCCATCGCCGCCGCGAAAAAAGCCGCGCCCGGCTGGGCCGCGGCGACGCCGGTCGCGCGGGGACGGGTGTTGAGCAAGGCCTCGCAGCTTCTCGAAACGCGCAAGGCGGAGCTGGCACAACTGCTCACGCGCGAGGAGGGCAAGACGCTCGCCGAGGCCACGGGCGAGGTGCAGCGCGCGGCGGACATTTTCCGTTTCTTCGGCGGGCTGAGCTACACGCACGGCGGCCAGACCATTCCGCACGATCTGCCGGGCAATCTGCTCTACACGGTGCGCCAGCCGCTCGGCGTGGTGGCGTTGATCACGCCGTGGAATTTTCCCGTGGCGATTCCGGCATGGAAACTTGCGCCCGCGCTCGTGTCGGGCAACGCCGTAATCCTCAAGCCCGCGTCGCAGGCGCCCGCGCTGTCGCTCGAACTCGCGCGCGTGCTCGATGAAGCGGGCCTGCCGAAGGGCGTGCTCAATGTCGTCATCGGCGAGGGCCGCGCGGTGGGCGGCGAGCTGGCGACGAATCCCGCGGTGGCGGCGCTTTCCTTCACGGGTTCGCACACGGTGGGCAACCAGGTTTACCAGCAGCTCGCCCAGCGCATGGCGCGCGCGCAGATGGAGATGGGCGGGAAAAATCCGACGATTGTGCTCGCGGACGCGGACCTCGATCTCGCCGCGCGGCTCGTGACGACGGCGGGCTTCGGCCTGACGGGCCAGGCCTGCACGGCGACCAGCCGCGTGATCATCGAGAAATGCGTGCTCGAACCGTTCCTCGAAAAACTCGTCGCGCGAGCACAGGCCATCAAAGTCGGCAACGGCCTGCACGAGGGCGTGACGATGGGGCCGGCGGTGAACCAGGCGGAACTCGAGGGCAATCTGAACTACATCGACATCGCGCTGAAAGAAGGCGCGCGACTGGTGTGGGGCGGTGCGCGTATGACCGAGGGCGCGCTGGCGCACGGCTGGTTCATGCAGCCGGCGATTCTCGCGGACGTGAAGCCCACGATGCGCATCGCGCGCGAGGAGGTCTTCGGCCCGGTGGTGGCGGTGCTGGCGGTCGAGAATTTCGAGGAAGCCCTGGCGGTGGCCAACGGCGTCGATGTCGGCCTGTCCGCCTCGATCGTCACGCGCGACCTGAAGAAGGCGATGGTGTACTCCGAGCGCATCGAGGCGGGCGTGGTGAAGATCAACCAGATTTCGACGGGGCTGGCGTTGCAGGCGCCGTTCGGCGGCGTGAAAAAATCCAGCACCGATTCGTTCAAGGAACAGGGCGTGGGCGCGGTGGATTTCTACACGCGCGTGAAGACGGTGTATCTCGACTACTCAGCGTGAGGTGAGGGGCGCGACGTTTAGGGTGCTTCACCCCTAAAAACAGTTGGAACCACGAAAGACACGAAAGGAGAACTTGCTACAGCAAGCTCAAGGTTCACCCGGCGGGCGAAGTTTTTCGGTTACGGCAAAACTCACTTTCAGCCTTTGTTTTCGCGTCTTTCGTGTCTTTCGTGTGGTTAAACACTTTTTTCCGGCTCACGGTTTTGGGGCCGCGGCGGCGGGCATCCCCGCGCCGGAGGATTTCAGCCACGTTTCCAGCGCGGCGCTCAGGCGGCGGCTCACGTCGGGTTGGGTGGCGGCGAGGTTGCGGGTTTCGCCGAGGTCGGTGGCGAGGTTGTAGAGTTCGAGCGAGTTGTCGTCGTAATTGCGGATCAGTTTGAAATCGCCTTCGCGGATCGCGCCGCCGAGACGGTTGCGCTGGTGGAAGGCGTAGTTCGGATAGTGGAAATAAACGGCCGTGCGCTGGAGCGGGCCGGTTTGTTGCAGCAGCGGCAGGAGGCTCTCGCCATCGGCGGGAACGGTCGGATCGGGTTTGAGTCCGGCGGCGGCGAGCACGGTGGGGAAGGCGTCGGTGGCGATCACCGGCACTGAGCAGGTGGAGCCGGCTTTCACGACGCCCGGCCAGCGTACGACCCAGGGCACGCGGATGCCCCCTTCATACAGGAAGCCCTTGTTGGCGCGCAGCGGCTGGTTGTCGAAGAGCGAGCCGTTGTCGGAGGTGAAGAGAATCAACGTGTGGTCGGCGAGCGCCAGCGCATCGAGTTCGCGCAGCACGCGGCCGATGGCGAGGTCGAAGCCTTCGATCATCGCGGCGTAGGCGGCGTTCGTGATGCCCGCGCGCTGGCGATATTTCTCGATCAGATGCGCCGGAGCCTGGATCGGGTAATGCACGGCGTAGTCCCACCAACACAGGAAAAAAGGCCGGCTCTGGTTGGTGCGAATGAACGAGATGCACTCGTCCGCGAGGCGCTCGGGCAGGTATTCGCCGGCGCGGCGCGGAGGGAGGTTGGGAATTTTGAACGGATCGAAAAAACTGGGCGGCCCACCAAGGCTGCAACCGCCGAGGTTGAGATCAAAGCCTTGGTGCTCGGGGCGAAGCTGCAATTCAAACGGCCCTTTGTCATCGCGGCCGGGCCGGTCGGAGAGATGCCATTTGCCGATGAACCCGGTCGCGTAGCCGGCTTCCTTGAGGCGTTCCGCGAGGGTGACTTCCGCCAGCGGCAGGTAGGTGAGGTTCTCCGCCTCGGCCAGCTTCCCGTCCTTCGGCACGAAGCCCGGTTTGTGACCGGGGGCATGGTTGGTGATCGTCAGCCGCGCGGGAGATTTGCCGGTCATCATCGCGGCGCGCGTCGGCGTGCAGACCGGCGCGGCGGAGTAGGCATCGGTGAAGCGCATGCCCTGGCTCGCGAGCCGGTCGAGGTTCGGCGTGTCGAGCAGCGGGTTCCCCTGGAAATGCGTGTCCATCCAGCCCAGGTCGTCGGCGAGGATGATCACGATGTTGGGCTTCGCTGGGCCGGCGGGCGCGGCGGTTTGTGCTGCGGCGGGAAACACGGCGATGAGCGCTGCGACGAACGTGGCGATGAAGGGAGTGCCAAACCAGCAGCAGGCGAGTGGTTTCATGGGGCTGGTTCTACGGGCGGCGAGGAGCGGCTACAATGGAGGAATGCTGCGGGCGGAGGTGGGCCGTTCGACCTGGCCATCGACGCCGATCGAGAATGCCGCGGGATTTGGTCGCCAACACGGGCACGCGGAGTGCCGCCTTCGCAAGTGAACCTCCTGCCTCTCGAAATTTTTTGCTTCGCCTCGTATGCGCTGCCGCCTTCCCGCTTGTCCCCGCGGTGGTTCCGGCTAACCTTGCTGCCATGAATTACCTGGATCGCATCACGTTCAACCCGGAGCAGTGCGGTGGCCGTCCGTGCATCCGTCATTACCGGCTGCGAGTGAAGGACGTGCTGGACCTCCTCGCTGCGCGCGTGCCCGAGGCGGAAATTCTCGAAGACTATTCCTTTCTGGAGCCGGAGGACATCCAGGCGTGCCTGCAATACGCCGCCAATGAGGTAAATCATCCGGTGCTGGTGACCGCCTGAACCGTGCGTTTCCTGGTGGACAACCAGTTGCCCGCGGCGCTGGCCAACCTGCTCCGCGAACAGGGACACGCAGCGGAGCATGTGCTCGAACTCGGTCTGGCCCAGGGAAACGACAACCCCATCTGGAAGCACGCAATCGCGAACCGCGCGGTCATCATCACCAAGGATGAGGATTTTGCGGAATGGGTGCGGCGCGGGCGGCCAGGCCCGTCGGTGGTCTGGCTGCGGGTTGGGAATACGTCGCGCCGCGCCTTGCTCGCGTGGTTCACGCGGATTTTGCCAACGCTGGTGAGCGACCTCGAGAGCGGGGAGCGGCTCGTGGAAGTGAGGTAGTCCGTCGCCGGGCGCGACTCAAAATTTCCCATTCGTCCCCGGCCATTCCTCCTTCGGCCACGCGGGCAGGCTGGCGATGCTGGCGACGGCGGGAGCGGTGACGGGAAAGCCCCAGGCTTGGAAAAAGGGGCCGAGGTTGCGGTTCACCGTTTTGCTGAAGCGGGTCATCCACTGGTCCATGCGGTCGCTGTTGGACTTGGGGCGTTCGCCGGCGGGCAGGGCGCGGTATTCGGCGAAGATTTTTTGAAAGGGTTCCCAACCGAACGCGTGCTGGAGCTGCACGTACATGGCGAGCGCGAGGAAGGGATCGCTTTTCCATTTGTCGAAATCGGGTTTTCCGCCGCCGGTGTATTTCGCAAACTTCTCGGCGACGACGGGCAGGCCGACTCGGCCATTGGCGGGTTTAACGCCGCACAGTTTGTCGAAGACGTACATCGTGAACAGGTTGCAGGTGACTTCACCGGTGCCCTCGAAGGTCCAGTCGGCGACCTGATGATTGTGGCCGAGTTCGTGGAAGATGCCCCAGTGGCCTTTGCGCATGTGGGCCTCGGTGGCGAAGCCGCGCGGGACATCCATCCACGTCATGATCGGGTAGCCGCTGTGCATGTAACCGGCGGAGATCTGCTGGTCGGGCACCACGCGTTCGGGGCGCGTGCGGTCGTGGGAAATGGTGGCGAGGTCGGCGATGTGGTCGAGGGCTTCGTCCCACGTTTTCATCAGCGCCACAGGGTCGGCGAGATCGCGCAGGACGGTGGCGGGTAGGGTGAGGATGATTTTCTTGGTTTCGAGTTCGCCCCACGGCGCGGGGGCGTTGCGCAGTTGCTCCCATTCGGCGGCGGTAGTGCGACCGTGGATGTAATGCGGCGCGCGGACGGCGTTGGCGATTTCCACTTTCACCTCGCTGGCATCGGTCGCGCCGGCTTTGGGAACTTCGAGATAAATCAGGCCGCCGAAGGGATTGGCGGCGGTCGTCTCAGCAGCGGTGACGGGGAAGCTGCGGGAGATTTCGGGAAAGCGTTTCCACGAATCGAGATGCCAGAGGCGGTCGGTGTGCGCGCCAATGCGGACGCGCCATCCAGCGCTCGCGAGCGCGGCGGGCACGCGCACGGTGACGACCTCGCCGGGCGCGGCGTAGCGGCCGGTGGAGTGCCAGTTCGGGACGCGCGCATCGATCGCGACGGTGACGGTCTCGCGCGCCGCGTCGGCGGGGACAGCGCCGGGGAAGGCGGCAGCGCTCGGGTGGGCCTTCATCTGCGCGGGCGTCTGGCGGCTGAGTTCGCGGCCCTCGAGCGCGACGAGGACGCGGGCGGCGAGTTGCTCGGCTTTCACGGGCGTCTTGGCGGTGGGCGTGGTGTTGATGCCGGGCTGCGTGCGCAACGCTTGGAGTTGCGGGAGAAAATGCGTGTCGCCGGAAGGAAGGCTTTGCGCGGCATCGGTGAGCGAGGCGCTGGCCTGCGCGATTTCGTCTTTGGACAACTTGGTCCCGGCGCGGGCGGCGGCGAGCGCCTTGCCGGCGTGGAGATAGGGTGGGAGTTGCGCGGAGACGGCGAATCCGTTCGCGGAAGTCTTGCTCACGGTGCCGCCGGAGACGACGAGACCGAACGGCGCGAGCAGTTGGTTGGCGGCGAATTCGTTCGCGAGATTTTTGCCGCCCTGTGCCCAGCCCCAGCCGGTGGCGCAGGTGAGGAGGCCGCCGCCGCTTTCGAGAAATTTCCGCAACACCAGTACGTCCGCTTCGGTGATCGCGTGCGCCGAGAGCAGCAGCACCTGGCCGGGCTGCAACTGCGCGAGCGCGGCGGTGGCGACGGTGAAGCCACGCTTGGCGAGCGCATCGGCAAGCGGGCGCGATTTGGGGACGACGATGGCGGGGCGCGCCGCGCCGCCGGCCCACGCGATGGCGTTGTCGAGCAATTTGCCCGTGTCGGCCTTGCCGAGAATTCCCGCGTCGAGATAGCCGGTGTGGCCGAACACGACGATGCGCCCTTTGCCCGCCTGCGCCGCGGCAACGACGGGCGCGAGCGTTTTGCCATCCTTGCCCGCGACGACAACGAAGGCGTCTGCGCCGAAGACCGCGAGCTGGCCGGGCGAGCCGGGCGCGTCGATTTCGGCAACGCCGGCGGTGAGGGCGGCGAAGGCGGATTCAGCGGCGCGCAGCGGAGTTGCGAGGATGGCGGACAGCCCGAACAGCACGGCGAAAAACAGGTGGCGCATGAAAAAAGCGTAGCGACCGCAGTGCGGTGGCAACAGGGCAAACTGCCGAATCCCGGATTTCCCGCAGATTCAGGGAGACCGCAGATGGGGAATTCAATCTGTGGTCTTTCTGAATCTGCGGGAATTCTTTGGAATCCCCCGCGTTCTGGACCGGGGTCGTCCGCGCTCCGGGGCGTTGGTGAATCGCCCTCACCGAGCATCGTCAGGTTGCGCGTGCTTCCCGAATTAATGTTTGGCCGCCGGGTGCGGTGTTGGTGCGCGGTGCGTGTCGTCGCCGTGATTCTCGGCGTGTTTGCGTCCGGTTTCGCCGGGGCGGCGGCGGGCGCGGAGCTTTCCTTCGAGCGCGATGTACGGCCGATTCTCAAGGCGAATTGTTTCCACTGTCACGGCGAGGGCGAACGGACCAAGGGCGGGCTCGACGCGCGGTTGCGGCACTTGCTCGTGAAGGGTGGCGAGAGCGGGCCGGCGATTGTGCCGGGCAAGCCCGACGCGAGCCGGTTGTTCGAGTTGATCCGCAAGGGCGAGATGCCCAAGGGCGAGCACAAGCTCAGCGCCGCACAGGTGGAGACGATCGGGCGCTGGATCGCGGGCGGCGCGCGGACGTTGCGGACGGAGCCGGAGCAGCTCGGCAAGGAGCCTTATTTCACCGAGGAAGAACGCAGCTTCTGGGCGTTTCAGCCGGTGAAGCGTCCGCCCGTCCCGCGCCGGAATCCGGGCGATCCCGGGCGCAATCCCATCGACGCCTTCCTGCTGGCGAAGCTGCGCGCAAACGGGCTGGCGTTCTCTCCGGCGGCGGACAAGCGCACGCTGATCCGGCGGGCGTCGTTCGATCTGCTCGGCCTGCCGCCGACGCCCGAGGAGGTCGAGGCGTTTGTCGTGGACAAATCGCCGTCCGCCTACGAGCGGCTGATCCAGCGGTTGCTCGACTCGCCGCATTACGGCGAGCGCTGGGGCCGGCACTGGCTCGATGTCGCGGGCTACGCCGACTCGGACGGCTACACGGAGGCCGATCCGGTGCGCGGCTACGCCTACAAATTTCGCGACTACGTCATCCGTTCGTTCAATGCGGACAAGCCCTTCGACCGCTTCATCGTCGAGCAGCTCGCGGGCGATGAACTGGTGAAACCGCCGCTGAAAAATCTCCCCGCCGACGCCATCGAAACCCTCACCGCCACGGGCTTTCTCCGCATGGCCCCCGACGGCACGGCCTCGACGAATCTCGAGGCCAGGGTCACGCGCAACGCCGTGGTGGCGGACACGCTCAAGATCGTCTCGACCTCGCTGCTCGGCCTGACGATGGGCTGCGCCGAGTGTCACGATCATCGCTACGATCCGATTCCGCAGGTGGATTACTACCGCTTCCGCGCGATCTTCGAGCCGGCGCTGGATTGGAAAAACTGGCGCGCGCCGGCCGCGCGGCTGCTCTCGCTCCAGACTGACGCCGACCGCGCCAAGGCCGCCGCCGTCGAGGCCGAGGCTGCGAAGCTCGATGCGGCGCGGAAGCTGAAGGAGGAGGGTTTCATCGAAGCAACGCTCGCGAAGGAAATCGCCAAGCTGCCGGAGAATCTGCGCGAGCCGGCCCGCGAGGCGCGCAAGACCGCCGCGGACAAACGCACGCCGGCGCAGCAGAAATTGCTGAAGGAATTTCCGAGCCTGAACGTGTCGCCCGGCTCGCTGTATCTCTACGATTCCAAGGCGGCGGCGGAGTTGAAGAAGGCCGCGGAGGAAGCCGCGGCCAAACGCGCGACGAAGCCGGTCGAGGATTTTCTCCATGTGCTCACCGAGGGCGCGGGGCCGCTGCCGGCGACGCATTTGTTTCATCGCGGCGATCCGGATCAACCGAAGGCGTCAGTCGAGCCGGGTGAGCCGGTGGTGCTGGCGGCGGCGCATCCGGCGAAGATTCCCGCGAAGGACGCGGCGCTGACTTCGAGCGGACGTCGGCTGGCATTGGCGAAAAGCCTCACGGACGGCGGGCATCCGCTGACGGCGCGGGTGCTGGTGAACCGGGTGTGGATGCACCACTTCGGGCGCGGACTGGTCGGCACGCCGGGCGACTTTGGTTTTCTCGGCGAGCGGCCGACGCATCCCGAATTGCTCGACTGGCTGGCGAGCGAGTTTGTGGCGCAGGGGTGGAGTTTGAAGAAGTTGCACCAGCTCATCCTCACGTCGCACGCGTGGCAGCAGATCGCGACGCGCAGCGCCGAGGGCGACCGGATTGATCCGGACAACCGGCTGCTCGGGCGCATGAGCATCCGGCGGCTGGAGGCCGAGACCATTCGCGACGCGATGCTGGCGGTGGGCGGGAAATTGAATCCGAAGCTCTACGGGCCGCCGGTGCCGGTGATGGAGGACGACGTGGGGCAGATCATCATCGGCAAGGAGAACAAAGATGGCGAAGGGAAGCCGGGCGCGTGGATTCCGCTGAACAACGAGGAGTTTCGGCGCAGCCTGTATGTGATCGCGCAGCGGAGCCGTCCGCTCGGGATGCTGGAGGCGTTCGATGCGCCGGTGATGGAGCCGAACTGCGAGGCGCGCAACGCGACGACGGTCGCGCCACAGTCGCTGATGCTGATGAACAATCAGCAGGTGCTCGCGCTGGCGGAGCATCTCGCGCGTCGCGTGCAGGAGGAAGCGGGTGCGGAGGCGCGGGCGCAGGCAGTGCGCGCGTGGAGCCTGGCGTATTCGGTGCGGCCGACAGAAGCGCAGACGCGCGCGGCGGTCGGGCATCTGGCGGCACAGGCGGCGCATTATCGCGCGCAAGCCGCGAAGGTGGTGACGCCAGTCGCGGCGACGACGACGACCGCTGCGAGCACGAAGGCGAAGGTGGCCGAACCGGTGAAAGCACCCGAGCCGGAACTGGCGGCGTTGACGAGCCTGTGCCACGCGCTGTTGAGCGCGAATGCTTTCTTATATGTGGACTAACCCCAGCACCCGCGCATGAACCCCGATTCCCATTCGCTTTCCACCCGCCGGCATTTTCTCGCGTCGAGTTCCATGGGCCTTGGCTCGGTGGCGCTGGCGTGGCTGCTGAACGAACAGGGTTTGCTCGCCAAGCCCGTGAAGCCCGACGCCACGCGCCGTGCGTTCGATCTCGCGCCGAAGCAGCCGCACGCCACGCCGCGGGCGCGGGCGATGATTTCGCTCTTCATGCAGGGCGGGCCGAGCCACATGGATTTGCTCGATCCGAAGCCGGAGCTGGCGAAATGGGACGGCCAGAAATTTCCCGGCGAGATCAAGTATGACAACGCGGCGCAGGCCAGCTCGAAGGTGCTGGCGAGTCCGTGGAAGTTTCAGAAGCACGGGCAGTGCGGCGCGGACGTTTCCGAGTTGCTGCCGCATCTGGCGGGCATCGTGGATGACATCACCATAATCCGCTCGATGCACACGGGCGTGAACAATCACGGGCAGTCGATCAACGCGCTGAACACGGGCCGCGTGCTTGCGGGGCGACCGACGCTCGGGAGCTGGCTCGCCTACGGACTGGGCGCGGAGAATCGCAATCTGCCGGCCTACATTGCGCTCACCGATCCGCGCGGGCTGCCGGTGCTGGGTGTCGGGAACTGGTCGAATGGCTGGTTGCCGTCGCTGTTTCAAGGGACGGTCATCCGGCCGCGCGAGCCGCGCATTTTGAACCTCGATCCGCCGGAGCAATTGCGCGGGGCGGCGCAGGAGAATTACCTGAGTTTTCTGGAGCAATTGAACCGCGAGCATCTGGCACAGCGCGCGGGCGAGCTGGATTTGGAGGCGCGCATCGCGAGCTTCGAGCTGGCGGCGCGGATGCAGACCGCGGCGCGCGAGGCGCTGGAACTGACAGGCGAGAGCGAGGCGACGCGGAAGCTTTACGGGCTGGATGATCCGGCGACGGCGGAGTTTGGGACGCGGTGTTTGATTGCGCGGCGGTTGATCGAGCGCGGGGTGCGGTTCGTGTCGGTGTACACGCGCAACCAGTTTTGGGATCACCACGGGAGCATCCTCACGGCGCTGCCGGCGTCGTGCAAATACGTGGACCAACCGGCGGCGGCGCTGGTCACGGACCTGAAGGCGCGCGGGTTGCTCGACAGCACGATCGTGCATTGGGGCGGGGAAATGGGGCGGCTGCCGGTGGTGCAGAACGACGCCGGGCGCGCGAAGGTGGGGCGCGATCACAACACGTACGGCTTCACGATGTGGGTGGCCGGCGGCGGGTTCAAAGGCGGGCACATTCACGGCGCGACGGACGAGTGGGGGCATCGCGCGGTGAAGGATGTCGTGAATCATTACGACTATCACGCGACGTTGCTGCACTTGTTCGGACTGGACGCGAAGGGGCTGGCGTATAAACGCAACGGCGCGGACCAGACGCTGGTGGAAGATGCGCGGGCGCGGGTGGTGACGGAGATTTTGCGGGGCTAAACGCGGCGGCGGTGGATGTTCGCGCGGCGGCTGCGAGGACTCAACCGTCGCTTGCGCGGTTCGGGTGCTCCTCCTAGCCTCAGTCACACTATGGGCAACATCCACGATGATCCGGCGGCGTTGAAGGCGCTGCAGGATGACATTTACCGGGAGAAGATTCTGCGCTCGCGCAAGCTGACGGTGGAGCAGCGGTTGGCAGATGTTTTTGAACTCTCGAATCACCAGTTCGGCATGATGCTCGGAGGTGCCATGCACCGCTTGGGAACGCGGGATGAAGCGGCGGGTTGGCGCGAGGTCGCCCGGTGGATGGAACGGCTTGACCGGGTGCGCGAGCAGGGGCTTTACGTCACGGAAAAACCCGCTGACCGATGACGCTAGAAGCGCTGGCAATCAAGGTAGTGGAGGCGGCGGAAGCGGCAGGGGTGGAATTCATGGCAGTCGGAGCCATCGCGGCTGGTGCTTACGGTGTGCCGCGTTCGACGCGCGACGTGGATTTGCTCGTCGCTGTGAATGTCGCGGGCGGCGTGGATGCGGTGGTCAAGGCGCTGGAGCCGTGGGTGCAATTCAACGCTCAAGTCGTGTTCGACACCCTCACCTGGGGACGGCGGCATGTCGGGCGGAGCCGCTTCGATCCGCCGTTCAAAGTGGAATTGTTCGAGTTGTTTGATGATCCCTTCGTGCAGTCGGAATTCCGGCGCCGGGTCGAGGTGTTCGTGCCGATGCTGGCTCGCGCCACCTGGCTGCCCACTCCCGAAGATGTGGTGGTGCAAAAGCTGCGCTGGGGCCGGAACAAGGATTTGGACGATGCGCGGGACGTGCTCGCGGTGCAGGGGCCGGAGACGCTCGACATGGCGTACATCGAGGGTTGGTGCGCGCAGCACGGGACGACGGCGCGGTTGCGCGCGGCGCTGGCGGGAATTCCGCCGTTGTGAGGCGTGGCGGAGGGCGGTGGTTTCAGCGCCCGGCGGCACGACGGTGATTCCAAAACTCGTTCCTGAAAAATTCCGCTTAAAGCCCGCCGCCCCGTCCGCCGATATTCTTCTTGCCGGGTTTTTTCATTTTTACCCGGCGCTTGTTTGGGTTCCCCGGGTCGGGGTTTTGGGCCGACCCGGGGTTTTCTTTTTCTCCCCGCCGACTACAGCGTCGCCGGCGAGATGCCGAGCGCGACGATGCTGCACGCGCGGATGACTTTCAAACCCAGCCCCTCCGCCGCGGCGATCACTTCTGCGGAATCGGTCCCCGGATTCAACCACAGTTCCCCGCAACCCCGAGCCGCAATGTCCGGCAGCACCTTAAGCAGCACTGGCGGCGGCAAATAAACGCTGATCATGTCGGGTCGTTCGGGCACGGCGGTGATGGTCGGGAACGCCGGCAGACCCTCGACGACGGTCTCCTTGGGATTGACCGGCCACACGCGGTCGCCGTGCTGAAGGAAGGCGCGGACGGCTTTGTTGCCGAATTTGTTGCGGTCGATGGATGCTCCAAGCATGGCGACGG
>BJHT01000042.1 GCA_014193395.1 Verrucomicrobiota bacterium | reverse complement strand
CGCGAACAGCGCCGTCAGCGCGCCCACCCACGTCACCACGCTCAACGCCGTCGAGCGCCCCGGGATGTTCAGCGGATCGACATCCAGCAGCGGATAGACCCGCGCCAGCAGGAACACGCCCGCCGCCACCATCGTCGCCGCGTGGATCAGCGCGCTCACGGGCGTCGGGCCTTCCATCGCATCCGGCAGCCACACATGCAACGGCACCTGGCCGGACTTGCCGACCGCGCCGCAAAAGATCAGCAGCGAAATCGCCGTCGCCACCACCATCCCGCCACCCACGGTCATGGAGACCAGCTTCGTCAACGCGGACGCTTCGAGACAACCATGACCGTTGTCATAGAAAAGGAGCGTCCCCGTTTCCGAATAGAGCCACACGATTCCTAGGAAGAACCCGACATCGCCGATGCGCGTCGTGATGAACGCCTTCTTCGCCGCCGCCGCCGCGCTCGGCTTGTGATACCAGAAGCCGATGAGCAGATACGACGCGAGGCCGACCAGCTCCCACGACATGAAGAGCAGCAGGAGATTGTTCGCGATCACCAGCCCGAGCATCGCCGCCGCGAACAGCGACAGAAAACAGAAGAAGCGCGTGAAGTTCTCGTCGTGCGCCATGTAGCCGACGCTGTAGATGAAGATCAGCGTCCCGACAAACGTGACCATCATGAGCATCGCCGCCGTGAGCGGATCGAGCACCCAGCCGAGCCTGAGCGTCGTCGCGCCGAGCTGGAACCAGTCGAAATTGAAAACGTGCCGCGTCTCCTCGCCATGTCCGCCGAGCGTGTGCATGAACGCCACACACGACAGCACGAACGCCAGCCCCATCGACCCAATTGCCAGCGTCGCCGCCGCCGTTCGCTCGCGCTGTTTGAGCAAGGCGCTCAACCCCGCCGCCAGCAACGGCAGGCCGGGAATCAGCCAGAGATTTTGCACGATCCAGTTCATGTGATTTCGGAGCGCTCGACTAACTTGTTGTGCGCTGAGTTGGTCGGATTAGTGGCGGACTCAAGTTCCGTCGGCGCCACAGTTTCGGGTCCACGCAGTCCTGTGCGGCGATGGCCGCATCAAAGGCCGGATCGTTCCCCCAAGTCCCCGCCACCGCATCGAGATCGTGGTGAACCACTTTCCCCTCCCCCAATCCGAGGCCGCGCGCGAGTGCGTCGATGGCCTCCTCGTTGAGGCTGCGATGCGACTGACGCGAACGCTGCCGCAGCTCGTGGTCCACGGGTTCTGGGACCGCTCGGATGGTGTATTGGATGGTGGTTTTCATGGGTTAGATCGGCACCCCGATTGCCAGAGATTTTGTGCGATCCAGTTCATTTATTTTTCCGGTGGGCAGAGCAGCGGGATGACCTCGCGTTTGTTGCGGCGATAAACGCGGAAATCTTCGCGATCCAGCGTCACCACCGGATGCCTGGGGAACAGTTCACTCATGCGAATCAGACACAGGTCGGCCAGGTCCGGCCGCCGGTCGGCATATCGCACCGCCAGCGCCTCGAGTTGCCCGAGATGATCATTGCAGTCAAAGGCCAGCGTGATCATGCCTTCGCGGAGCATTTCAAAAACAATGGCACTGTTCCGCAAATGGTAGGCGGTTTCCGCCAGCACCGCTTCGCAAGTGAGCAACGGTTCGTCGAATTCCCCAGCCATCTCCGTCGCCCAGTCGTGATAGGTGTCATCGCGACTCGCGAAGGCGACGAGGAAGCCGGTGTCAGCAATGCCCTTCATGAACGCGAGAAACCCTTGCGTTGCGACAGGTCCCGCGGCAAACCGCGAATAGAACCCGCCAGTCGCATATAAGTCCGGTCTCCGCCGGAAGCCTTCGCCTTTTCCAACTGGTCACGAACCAATTTGCCCTGGGGCACACCTGTGCGTTTGGCGGTCTCCGCCAGCCACTCGGCCAGTTCTTTGGTAAGACGAATTGAGATTGTGTGACTCATACGGCTAAAGCGTGCTCATCGACCGAACCACCCGCAAGCGCATATTACCGCTGCGCACAATGGCAGGCCGGGAATCAGCCAGAGATTTTGCACGATCCAGTTCATTCGGTTCCGCCTCCGAGCAGTTTTACATTCAGGCTTCCGCCAGCGAACAGCATCTCATCCAGCGCGGCTTCAACGTGCCCGATTTCCAGGCCAGATTGCGAACCGCTTTGCAGGAAGAACTGCGCGCAGCGACGCAATAATTTTTTAATAAAAGCGGCACTGGCCTTCTTGGTCTTGCGCACAATCAGATCCGCTATGGCATCGGGAACTTTCAAACCGCGAGCGTAGAGCTGCACCAGTTTTCGTCGCCCGTCCTCGTCGGGAAGTGGAAACTCAATGGCCTGATCCACTCGCCCGGGGCGCGATGCCAACGCTGCCTCGAGTTGCTCGGGACGGTTGGTGGTCAGAACGAAAAGGATCGCCGCATCTTCGCGCAGGCCATCCATCTCGTTCAGGAGTTTGTTGAGCAGACTTTCCTCGCAGGGGTTGCGCATGTCTTCGCGAGCACGGGCGATCAGATCAACACCTTCGATGACGACCATGGCTGGCTGAAGGAAGCGGGCGAGGAGGAAATACTCGTCGAGCAATCCGACTTGTTCGGAAGTTATCAGCAAGGTGGTGTGATCCGGCAACTGACTCGCGAGATACTGAATGGTGTGTGTCTTGCCTGTCCCCGGAGGGCCGTAGAAAAGCAGCCCTTTTTTCAGCGCCATTCCCAAGCCGCGAAGCCGTTCTCGCTGCTGGATGAAGTCGCGGACATTCCGCTCCAACAGGCCGATGGTCTTCTCCGGCAGCACAACCTCCTCGCGCTTCACTGACCGCAGCTTGTGAACCTTCACGCTGCTCGCCTTGCCAGAATAGCTCCGGCCGCCCTCCAGCGAGATGACCTTCCCCCGATAAGAGGCAGTCTGACTGATAAGCCGCTCAACTTCGGCGAGAAAACTCTGCGACAGTTTCAGTCCCGGTTCGCCCGGCGGGACTGCAATCTCGATGTGCATCCCATCATCCTGGCCGAACCGGGTCGCGGGCGTCGCCAGAACCCCAAACCGCAGGTCTTGGGACTTTGACAACCAGACGCCGCGCTTGAGGCAGCGGGCGGGCATGGCTTCACCGACATCAATTTCGTCATGTTGGAGCGGCCCCACCAAGACGGGGTGGGTCCCGGCGCGGGTCAAGTCAGCGAACGTCAGCGTCTCGTGACTGTAGAGCGAGTGGACGCCCAGCAGTTGTCCGGCATACCCCGCTCCAAAGATTTTTTCCAACGCAGCCTGCAAATCGACACGGGCTGTGACTGGAAAGGTGCGACTGGCAGTGATCAGATTTTCCAAGGGCAGCCTGCCAAAATGTTTCCGCAGCGCCGAACAGGCGGAAACATCACGGGATTTCTTCTTCTTGGCAGCCATGGAGCGTTTAACCCTTCAACCCTCTCACTTCATCCAGATTGGTCGTCTTGTAGTGCCGGTAGATCGCGATGATGAGCGCCAGTCCGACGGCGGCCTCGGCGGCGGCGATGCCGATGGAGAAGATCACGAACATCACGCCGGTGAGCGCCTCCGGGTGTTCGCTGAAGCGCCAGAAGGCGATGAAGTTCAGGTTCGCCGCGTTCAGCATCAGCTCGATGCCGATGAGCATCATGATGGCGTTGCGCCGCGTGAGCGTGCCCGCGAGGCCGATGGCGAAGAGCATCGCGGAGAGCAGCAGATAGTGGGGGAGGGAACTCATGCGCGCGGGACGGGGGGGAAGCTCAAAGGATAAAGCTCAAAGCTCAAGGGAAGGGCCAAGGGCCAAGCTCCGCTGATCGGTTCGGCGGAAACGCAGGCACCGTGGCCGACGGGAGTCTTCGTGGACTTTTGGAATTTTCCGGCGCGCTTCATTTCCGCTTTTCCTCCATTGCCACGATGACGGCGCCGATCATGGCCGCGGTGAGCAGCAGGCCGATGGCTTCGAGCGGCAGGACGTAGTCGTGCATCAGTTTCTCGCCGATGGCGCGCACGCTGACATCGGGTGCGGCCGCGGCCAGCGGCGTCGAGCCAACACTCGTCACGACCGCGCCGGCGATGGTGAGAAAGGCCACGACCGCCAGCGCCACGCCAATCCACGTCGAGTGGGTGAAGGCGGCCGGGGCGGCGGGTTCGGCACCGCGCGTCAGCAGAATCGCGAAGACAATCAGGATCATCACCGCGCCGACATAGACGAGAATTTGGGCGAACCCGACGAACTCGGCGTTCAGTTGCAGGAACAACCCCGCGATGCCAGCGAACGTCACCACCAGGCACAACGCGCAATGCACCAGGTTGCGCAGCGACATCGCCGCGAGGGCGCTCGCAAGGACGAGGAAGGCGAGGATGGTGAAGCTCGGCGTCATGGTTCGGTTCGCATCAATTCATTTAGCAGCGCCTCAGTTCGCATAGCGGTAGGTGCGCTTGCCGACCTTCGCGGCGAACACCCAACTGAACACCGCGTATGGGATCACGAGGATGAATCCGCACACGACCCAGCGCACTCCGAATGGCCACTCGGCCACGCGCATGAAATGCCACAGCCCGGCGACCAGCAGATTGATGAGCGCCATCGGCAGCATGAATTTCCACGCGAGGCCCATCAATTGATCCGCGCGCAACCGCGGCACCGTGCCGCGAATCCAGATGAACAGCGCGATCATCGCGAACAGTTTCAGGAAGAACCACGCCCACGACGGCACAAAATCCAGACACGCCAGCGGGGCCGTCCAGCCGCCGAGGAAGAGCGTGATCCCCAAGCCGGCCATCGCGAAGAGGCCGAGATATTCGCCGAGGAAAAAGAGCGCAAACTTGAAGCCTGAGTACTCGACGAAGTAGCCCGCGATGATTTCCGATTCCGCTTCGGGCAGGTCGAACGGCGAGCGGTTCGCCTCGGCCAGCGACGCGACGAGGAAGAGAAGGAAGCCCGCCAATCCCCACGGCGTGAACACAAACCAGTGCGCGATGCCGGCGGTGTGGCCCATCTGCGCCTCGACGATCTTCGGCAGCGAGAGCGAGCCGACGATCATCACGACGCTGAGCGACGACAGCACGAGCGGCATTTCGTAGGAGACCATCTGCGCGATCGAGCGCATCGCCCCGAGCAGCGAGTACTTGTTGCGGCTCGACCAGCCCGCCATGAACAGCGACAGCTCGGTGGAAGCGCCGAGCGCGAAGAAGAAGAGCACCCCGGCATCCAGATCGATCGGCACCATGTTCCGCCCGTAAGGCAGCACGGAGTAGAGCAGCAGCACCGGGACCACGAGCGAGATGGGCGCGAGAAAATGCACCAGCTTGTCCGCCGCGCGGGGCACGATGTCTTCTTTGATCAGCGACTTGATGCCGTCGGCGGCGAATTGCAGGAAGCCAAACGGCCCGACGCGATTCGGCCCGAGCCGGTTCTGGATGCGCCCGAGACCTTTTCGCTCGACCACCGTGGTGAGCGCGAAGATGAGCGGGAACACCGCGACAATCGGCACGATGCTCAACAGGATCGACACCAGCGGCTGAATGCACTCGGGGCACAGGCCGACCACCGTGTGCTTCAGCGTGACGAAAATCTGGTCCAGCGAGTCGTCCATGGGCTATTTCGCGGCCTCGGGTTTTGGAGCGGGTGCAACAGCAGGTGCGGCGGCGAGTGCAGGAGATGGCGCTGCCTTTGCAACGGCGGCGGGGGCCGCAGCCGGAGCGGGGGCGGCAGGTGCGGCAGACCCAATCGGAGCCGCAGCGGCGGCTGCGGCGGATTTCGCTTTCGCCTCGGCTGCGGCCTTGATTTTGGCCTCCGCATCGGCCTTCGCCTTGGCTTCGGCCTTGGCTTTGTCGGCGGCGAGGCGGGCATCCACTTCGGCGGCGTCGGTGGGGTGAATCTTGTGAAAGTGGGCGTTCGGCTTGGCCAGTTCCTTCTTTGTCAGCAGCAGTCCGCCGAACCGGTCGGTCGTCGATAGCTCGAACTCATTGTCCATCTTGATCGCCTCGAAGGGGCAGACCTCGACGCAAATCTGACAGCTCATGCACACCGACGTGTCGATGTCGAAAACCGCCGGGAACAACTGCGGTTTGCCGATGTAGTCGGGCTTCTTGGTCGTGCTCTTCTCGATGTAGATGCACTTGGGCGGACACTCCTTCTCGCAAATCTGGCACGCCACGCAGCGCAGGCCCGCCTGTGGATCGGTGCCGTCGAATACGAGGAAGGGAAACTGCCGCGTGGCCTCCTTCAGCGGGATGCGCTGCTCGGGATACTCGACGGTCGTGAGCCGCGCCGCGTCGTGGTAGCTGCCCACGAAGTTGCGCGCCGTCTCGACCATGCCCTGAAGTATGCCAACGCCGATCATGATTTTTGCGCGCGGAAGTTAAGAAGAATCCGCGCCGGGAGGAAGCCCAGTTTTGCGGGAGCCGCGGATTTTTCGGGACGGAAAAATCCTGAATGAAATCCCGCAGATTCAAGGCGACCACAGATTTCCAATTTTCTGATTCCCATCTGTGGTCGCCTTGAATCTGCGGGAGACCTCTCCAGCAATTGCGCTCCCCGCGAGTCTGCGGGAAGCCCCGTGTTTCGCCGGTGCCCGTTGGCGATTCCGTTCACCGGTCCACCTCGCCGAGCACGATGTCCACGCTGCCGAGGATGATCACCACGTCCGAGACGCTGTGCCCGAGACACATGTCTTCGAGCACGGTGAGATTGATGAAGCTCGGTGGGCGCACGCGATACCGATACGGGTTCGGCGAGCCGTCGCTGATGAGATAGAAACCCAGCTCGCCCTTCGGCCCCTCGATGCGCCCGTAGGCCTCGCCGACCTTCGGACGGAACCCGCGCAGCTTGGCCTTGGGATCAATGATCGGCCCGGCGGGAATGCTCTTCAGCGCCTGTTGCAAAATTTTCAACGACTCGCGCATCTCCAAAATGCGGATCATGTAGCGGTCGTAAACATCACCGTGATCGCCCAGCGGAATGCGGAAATCAAAGCGGTCGTAGAAGCCGTATTTGTCCACTTTGCGCAGGTCGTAATCCACGCCGCTGGCCCGCAGCATCGGCCCCGTGATGCTGGCGTTCACCGCCAGTTCGGCCGACAGCTTCCCGACGCCCTGGGTGCGCGCGAGCAGGATTTCATTGCCCGTCAGGAGGTTTTCAAACTCATCGAGGAAGCGCGGATACTCGTCTGCAATCTGTTGCGCGCCTTCGATCCAGCCGGGCGGCAGATCGACGCGGCACCCGCCGAAGCGCATGTAATTGCACATCATCCGCGCGCCCGTCAGCGACTCGAACAGATCGAGAATCTTCTCACGCTCGCGAAACGCGTACATCAGCGGCGTGCCCAGCGCGCCCATGTCCATGAGCAGGAAACCGACGAGGCAGGTGTGATTTTGCAACCGGGTCAGCTCGGCGGTGATGACGCGGATGTACTCGGCGCGATCCGGCACCGTCAGCCCGGCGAGCTTCTCGACCGCCAGCGCGTAGGCCCAGTTGTTCGTGAGCGAGCAGAAATAATCCAGCCGGTCCGTGTACGGCATCGACGCCAGATAGCTCGTGCCCTCGGCGATCTTCTCATGATTGCGATGCAGGTAGCCGAACACCGGCTTGAGCTTCACCACGATCTCGCCATCCAGCACCACATCCATGCGGAACACGCCGTGCGTGGACGGATGATGCGGCCCCATCGAGACCTCGAGCAGGTCGCTGTCCAACGCCGCGCCGTCGCGGCCGGTCTTCGGGCGCACCTCAAAATTTCGCGGTGCCACCATCCCGCCGCCCGGCAGCACATGTTCCGCCGCGGCATCCGCCAGAATCTCGCGGCTCACGATTTCACCTCCGCCGCGTAGTGGGCTTTCGCGCGCTCATGCACCTCGTCATGCGGCGTCGGTTCGTATTCGTAGTCATCCGGCTCGACGTAATCGCGGCGCATCGGAAAATCCTTGAACTCATCCCACATCAGGATGCGCCGCAGGTCTGGATGTCCGTCGAACACCACGCCGTAAAGGTCGAAAATCTCCCGCTCCTGAAACTCGCATCCGCGCCACACCGGCGTCAGCGACGGAACGCGAACGTCATCCGTCCGGTTCCCCGTGCGCAGCCGCAAAATCACCGGCCCCTGTTTCAGCGCCATTGAGTACAGATGATAGACCGCTTCGAGATACGCGGGGCGCTTGGTCTTTCGCATTTCCTCGACCTCCTTCTCGACGCCATCGACGACCTTCTTGACCTTCACCTTCTCCGTCAGTTCCGCCTCGGGCCAGTCCACGCCGGTCGCATTCGAGCAGAAGTCTAGGCGAAGCTGCGGGTCGTCCCGCAGGAAAGTCGCGACCGCGACCGCGTGCGCCGCATCGACGAGCAGCGACCGCTGCCCCGACGGGCTGTCGTTCGGAATCAGGTCGAGCCGCACACCGGGGACGGCGGCTTCCGCGCGGGCTTTGATTTGTTCTAACGTTTCCACTTGGTGAGCCTTGCTCTGAATTTCGAAGTCTTGATGTGTTAGGTGCGGGGTTAGCTAATCGAATCAGAACCCGCTTGCAGGCCGAACTCAGTCATTTCCCCTATCCAGCCCTCGTCACTTTCCCCGGCTTCCACACCGCCGGATTGCTCGGCGGCACCAGATCATGCTCGCCAAACTGCGGCACCGGAAATTCGCTCGGCTCGCCGGCGACAAAATAACGCGCCCGATTCGGCCCGACCAATTCCTGCGCCGCGATCTGCCGTTGCAAGGTCATGAACGCATGGATCAGCGCCTCCGGCCGCGGCGGGCAGCCGGGAATATGCACATCCACCGGGATAAACCGGTCGATGCCCTTGAGAACATTGTACCCCTGCTTGAACGGCCCGCCCGAGATCGCGCACGCGCCCATCGCGATCACATATTTCGGCTCCGGCATCTGGTTGTAGAGCCGCACCACCTGCGGCGCCATCTTCTTGGTCACGGTGCCGGCGACGATCATAAGGTCCGCCTGCCGCGGCGACGGGCGGAACACCTCCGCCCCAAACCGCGCCAGATCATACCGCGCCATCGACGTCGCGATCATCTCGATCGCGCAGCACGCCAAGCCGAACTGCAGCGGCCAGACGGAGTTCTTCCGCCCCCAGTTGTAGAGGTCGGTCATGGTCGTCGTGAAGACGCCCTGTTTGCTCAACTCGCTTCGCAGCCCTTCGTCCATGTGATTCCGCCCGCAGGCGGCTGGTAAAATGTTTCGTCGCCGAACTTCCGCATCCGTCCCGCATCCCGCCCGTCGCCGGTGCGCACGCGACTCCGCGCCGTTCCGGTTCAGCGCCAGGTGAGAATGCCCTTCACCCACGCCCACGCCAGACCCTCGACCAGCAGCAGGATGAAAATCACCATCGCAATAAACGCGCCCACCGGCAGCCCCGTGAACGCCACCGCAAACGGCAGCAGGAAAACCGTCTCGACATCGAAGATCAGGAAGATGATCGCGTAGAGATAATAGTCGGAACGGAACTTGATCCACGCGTCGTTCTTCGCCTCTAGGCCGCACTCGTAATTGGCGTTCTTGTCGTGACCAGGCTTTTGGGGACTGAAGAAAAACGCCCACAACCGCGCGAGCGCCAGCGGTGCCAGCGGGAAGATCAGCGCGATGACCGCAAACACGGCGAGAAAGGAATACGGCCCGTATTCCGCGCTGTTGGCACTCTGAATTTCCATTCGCGGGCGGACGCTAGCCACCGCCCCCGGCAGCGTCAAGGAACGCCGCCGAAAACAATCGCGGCGCGGCGGTTTGGGGAGTACGGAGTTCCGGCTTTAGCCGGCGGAGCGCACTGCGGAAGCGGGGTGCAGGGAAATCTCTCCACCGTCTCACCGGCGGACGCCCCGCCGCCTGAAGGCGGAACTCCAAACCGGAACTCCACCCACCACAAACTGTTCCGCTTGCCATAACAGCCATAATGTCCGGTATTTCTGTTACAACAGAACTCTCGGACAAAAAATTGAAAGGTGTCCTATGACACCCATCGTCTGGCCCCACTTCGCCTACCTCGCCATCAGCATCCCGCTGACCATCTGGGTGGCGCGCACTCTGCACCGCAACGGCCGCGTGTTCCTCGTGGACTGTTTCCACGGCAACACCTAGCTGGCCGATTCCATCAACCACCTGCTGGTGGTCGGTTTCTATCTCATCAACGTGGGCTTCGTCACCCTCGCCGTCCGCTTCGGCGTGACCGCGGCCGACATGCAGGAGGCGCTCGAAAGCCTGAGCACCAAAATCGGCGTGGTCATGCTCGTGCTCGGCATCATGCACTTCCTCAACCTGGCCATCTTCACCAACTGCCGCCGCCGCGCCCTCAGAACGAGAGCGCCGACCGGCCAGCCCCTTCCGCCCTTGATGCCGCAAATGAAACCGGCCGGGAACTGATCCCGGACGCCGATCTGGACCTGGCCGGCACCTGCGACCCGCCCATGCCGTCCGGCCATCGGCCACCGTCCCGGCGGAATGGGAGACCGCAGCGCCCGCCCACCGATCCCGCGAACCAGATTCCTCGCCGGCCTTCGTCGCGTCGCGCCAGATTCCCACGCAACAGGATTGAAATTCCCCGCCGCCTCCGTGAGTGTCGCGCACCCTTATGAAAAACTGCCTCCAAAAAATGCTCGCGACTGCGTTCCTCAGCGTGCTCGCCATCACCGGCACCTCCACCGCGCCCGCCGCCGAACAGACCGGCCCGGGCCGCCGTTTCCTCGCGGCGGATGATTCCACCCGCCGCCTCGCCATCGTTGCGCCGGACGGTTCCTACGAATGGGAGATGAAAATCGGCGGCATCCACGACGCGCACGTTTTGCCGAACGGAAACGTGCTGCTCCAAATGGGCTTCCAGCGCATCGTCGAGGTGGACCGCGACAAGAAGACCGTCTGGGAATACGACTCCGGCAAAATGAACGGCAACGCCGGCCAGCGGGTCGAGGTCCACGCTTTCCAGCGCGTCGAGAACGGTCTGACCATGATCGCCGAGTCCGGCCCTGGTCGCATCATCGAGGTGGACAAGGACGGCAAGATCCAGCGCGAGATCAAACTCAAGCGCAACCGCCCCAACGCCCACAGCGACACCCGCCTCGCCCGCAAGCTCGCCAGCGGCAACTACCTCGTCGCCCACGAAGCCGACGGCTTCGTCCGCGAATACGCCCCCGACGGCGCGGTGGTCTGGGAATTTGAAGTCCCGCTCTTCGACAAGCCCAAGAAAGGAGGCCACGGCCCCGAGGCCTGGGGCAACTCCGTCTTCAGCGCCTCACGTCTCGCCAACGGCAACACCCTCATCGGCACCGGCAACGGCCACAGCGTCCTCGAAGTCACTCCGAAAAAAGAGATCGTCTGGAAGGTCGAGCAGAACGACCTCCCCGGCATTACCCTCGCGTGGGTCACCTGCGTCGAGCGCCTCCCCAACGGCAACACCATGATCGGCAACTGCCACGCCGGCCCCGCCAACCCGCAGATCATCGAAGTCACCGCCGACAAGAAAGTCGTCTGGACCTTCAAGGACTTCAAAAACTTCGGAAACTCCATGCCGGTGCAGTCGCTGTTGAGCGGGGTAACAAAATAAAACGCCATCGACACCACCGTGGTTACTTGCAGCTAACCTGTCGGTCAGCAACTCACAGAAGAAAATCGCCTACTAACTACTGCCTCCGATCTTCCCTGCCTTGATTCCTTTCCCAATAGCCCGGCGTAAGGTTGCCCCGGTTTGATGGACACCTTGGAGGTGGGGCGCGGCGCTGTGTCGTCCGCCGACGGATTCGGAGCTGGCGACGGCGACGCGGTATGTCGTCGGGCGCGCGGATCGCGGGGCGGCCCTGGCGGATGTGGCGTGGTCGGTGCTGAACCTGAACGAGTTCCTGTTTCAGCACTGAGGGGGGCGAAGCTCAAAGCTCAAAGGATAAAGCTCAAGGGAAGAGACAAGGACCAAGGGTGGAATGGTGACGGGTGACGGGCGGCGGGTGGCGCGTCTGGCCGCAGCAAGCCGCGGGCGGTGTGGATACGCAGGCGGCGCGCTGCGGACAGACGCGCCTTACCACGCGATCCGCCTCGTCTCGTTGTTTCCTACGAGAGAAAGTGGCCGCCCAGTTGATCTCCCAAGTGAAAGGGTTGGCGGCGATAGCTGGCTTTCGTCTTCCCATCGGCGATTTGCGTAACGATTTCTTCGGCCGCTTTCAGGTTGAAGCTGCTTACGGGTGCCACCCACAATCGGGCCGTGCTCGATCTTTCGCCGTTTCAGAATCTCGCCCTGCGCGGCGGCTTTTTGCTGGTCGAAGTCCGGCTGACGGCCCAGCCGCTCCTTGACCCAATCGAACGCGCGGCGACCGCTCAAACCGTGATTCACGGCCACCACTTTCACATCTACCTGCGCGCCGATCTGGACGAGCGCGAGTTGTCGGTTTCCCTGTATCACGAGGTGCTGGAAGCGGCGACGGTCGCCGCCGAGCGCCCGCCCGAGGCCGTGCTCGAACTCAACGAGGGGCACTTCGAGCAAGCCGCCCAAGCCGCTCACCAACGCCTGGGTCTCGCCTCCCCCCGATCCCTCAACCTGCTCTTGGCAGATTTCGGATTCCCCGCCTAAACTGCGCCCATGAAACGCGACGTCGAACTGCTCCTGCTCAAGCTCGCCGATGGCGGGCGCATCCTGCGCTTCAGCGAGCCGCAGTCGGGACTGTGTCTGGAGAAGCGGCTCGATTCCACCGAGTCCGTTGCACGGCAGAAGGCGCGCTGGAAACACGTTTTCATTGCCATGCTCGAACGCGAGCTGGGCACGGCGGGATAATCCGCTACCCGCAGAGTTCGTTTTCCTGCCGTGTCTGCCGTCGGTTCCGCCTCGTCACCTCGGTGGCTGCGGGCAGGGGATTTTTTGGCAAAGGAATGGAGACAAAGGAATGGGGGACAGAAGTAAGTGGTGCCAGCGATTTTCCCTGCCTTTATTCCTTTGCCTCCATTCCTTTGCCAATCGTCTGGCGGGATTATTGCGACGGCGCGGGTTTCTTGAGCCGGCCTTTTTCCGCGAGATAGCGGAGTGTGTCGGCCTGATATTTTTGGAACATCTCTTCCTCCAGAAACTGCCAACTAGGACCCGGACTGAGCAACACGGGGCGGCCAAGTGCCGTTCCTTTATGATTATGCTTGTTGCACTCCCAGAGCGTGGGTTGGTGAAAGTAGAGCACCACCCAGTTACCGAGGTCGTCAGCCTTGAGTCCTTCGTTGTAACGGTAGCAGGTGAAATCTGGTGCGAACGTTTGGTGTTGTTTCCAGTACTTGATCAACTGGGGCGACAAGGCGTGACTCGTGAAGTGATGAACGTCGTGCTCGTACTCCACGAGCTTCGCGAGCGAATCTAGTGCCGTCGTGCCGCCGCGGGGATACCAACCGTCGTGATCTCGGGCATACTGCCGGAGCATTACCTCGATCATTTTGCGGCAGTTGGCGCAGGATTCGTCGAGCTTGTCGCGCGTGCGGAATTGCCACCACCCAAGTGCGGATGCGCTGGCCAGCAGGAGTGACACGACAGTCCACAAGAGAACGCGGGGGCGGCGCTTGGGCGTGGGCTGGGGCGCGGTGATTTCCATGGGTGAGTGTTCCGCTGCGGAGGGTAATTGGTCAAAGACTCTCTCGGCTTTGTGAGTTCATGCTGATTTATCCAGTGTTTAGCCCGGATATTTCACACGCATTTTGTAGCGCAGGCTTCCAAGCCTCAGACATCCTGACCTCACTGCGGAGCGGAAGCCAATCTGAGGAAAGTTCCTGATACCATCCGCCGGAAAATCCCTCGATTTTCAACGATTTACCCAGGCAAAACGGCCCGCGTGGTATCAGGACAAGCTCACGCCATTTCCCACCGGGTCAGGATGTCTGAGCCTGCTGTATCGCGGGTTTCTAAACCCGCAGCGCGTCCGGCGAGGCCGACACCCTGCCGACTTGGAAGTCGGCGACACAGCAGGTTTGGAAACCTGCACTACAAGAATCCGCGTCGCGGCAGCGCTTTGTAGGAGACGACGTAAGGAGGCTCTGACTTTTTCTCCGGGAGGGGGCGTGCTCGGGGAGAAGGAGGTTAGAGTCTCCTTACGTCGTCTCCTACAAGAGATGGGGCGGGCGGCTCTCGGGTTTCTACTTCTGACTCACCGCTGTTGTCCCTGCCTTGCGCACTTTGAGGAGGACGGGGAAGGAGGTCTGGGTGCCGGGGGTGCTGGGGGCGTCGTTGCGGGCGGATTGGGTGACGGCGAAGCAGGGGCGGTCTTGCTCGGGGACCCAGCGGGCGGCGGTGAGGTAGATGTCGCGCACGTTTTCGCCGGCGCGAACTTGCACGCCGTTGAGGCCGATGTTGTCCACGATGACGCCGAAGGGCAGGCCGCTGATGTCGAGGTTCACGAGGTTGGTGTTGCCGTGGCGGATGGTGCGAATCCAGGTGGCGACGGTTTCGCCGGGGGTGATGGTGATTTCGAGGGGCCGTTCGGGCGCGGGGTTCGGGGCGGTTTTCAGGGTCGCGTCGCCGCCGGGTTCGAGGACGATTTGCACGTTGGCGGGCGGGCCGAGTTTGACGGTCCCGAGGTTCATCACGTCGTGGGTGACGGTTTTGCCGGCGATGGTGGCGGTGGCGGTGATTTTGACTTTGGCCCACGCGGTGGCGTCGGCGGGCTGGGCGTCGGGCGCGGCGAAGAGGGTGGATTCGGCAAGCAGGCGGTCGGGCTGGATGGTGATGGGCGTGGCGACGGAGTAGCCGGCGGGGAGGTTCGCGATGTCGATGCGGATGGTGTCGGCGAAGCCATCGAGGCGGTCGGCGCGGAAGCCGAAGCTCGCGCCCGCGCCGGCGGCGACGGTGGGGTTCGCGCCTTGCAGGGTGATTTGGAAATCGGGCTGGGCGGGGCGAATCGTGAGGCGGTAGGTGAACCGCTCGCCGACCGTGCCGCGGGTGTCGGTGACGCGGACGAGATAGCGGCCGTCGGCGGGCGCCGTGAAGTGGAGCTTGGAATCGGCGCCGAGGACGCGGTCGCCGTCGTCGTCGTTGGCGTAGTGGAGGGTGAAGACGGGGAGGCCGTTGGGGAGGAGCTGGGCGTCGAGGGGGCGCGGCTCGACGACGTAGCAGGTGTCGTCGAGGGCGTGGGCGGTGGCGGTGGTGTCGAAGTAGGCGCGGCGTTTGCCGTTGTTGTTGGCGAAGATCATGTCGGCGTCGGGGCCGCGCGGCATCTGCACGACGCGCTGGATGTCGCCGTTGAACCACACGTATTGGTTGAGGTCCATTTCCTCCCAGTTGGCGATGCGCACGCCGACGGCGTTGGCGTCCTGGCGGCGGAAATTAATCCACGAATCGCGCACGGCCTGGAAGCGCAGGCGCGGCACGGGTTCGCCGTTGGGGAAAAGAATTTCGAGCTTGGTGTCGGCGAGCGAACCGGCGCGGGCGGCGAGGGTTTCGAGGACGAGCTGCTGGCCGCGTTTGGCCTCGAAGGCGAAGAGATCGGCGTCGGGAGCGGTGCTCGCGTTGGCGGTTGGGGCGGCGGTGCGCGGGGAGAAGAGGCGGCCGTTGACGGAGCTGGGGATGGGGAGGAGTTGGGCCTGTGCGGGCGTGTCGTTGGGCTCGGTTTCGATGAGTTCGGTGGCGTCGGTGACGAGGAGTTCGGGCGTGCCGCGCGTGCGGATCGCGGGGGCGAGCGGGAGCTTGGTTTTGCCGGGCGTGGCGGTGGTGACGCGGACGGTGGGCGCGGGGAGATTGTAGCCGGCGAGGGTGACTTCGACTTCTTTGTTTGTGCCGGCGCTGATCGGGAAGAAGCCGGTGACGTACGGGAGCGCACCGAGGGTGAGGTGATAGGTGTGGTCGGCGGAGCCTTCGAGCGTGACCTCGCTGACGCGGATGGTGTAGCGGGCATCGCGCGGGACGTGGAAGGCGAGGAGCGGGTCGGTGTTGTTTTCCATGCCGTAATTGCTGGCGACGAGGACGCCGTGGTCGTCGAGCAGTTGCAGCGCGGGCGTGGCGGCTTTGGAGCCGATGCGGCGGGCTTCGAGGTCGAAGACGAGGGTTTGATTGGCGCGGGCGGCGAAGGCGAATTCGGCGTGCGCGCCGGCTTCTTTGAGGACGCCCCAGATGCCGAGGGGCAGCGACGCGAGCGGGACGGGTGCGCTGGGTTTCGGCGGAGCCGGGGCGGCGATTTGCGGGAGGTCGTCGAGGGTGAGTTTGAGTTTCTCGCTTTCGCCGGCGGAGTTGACGGCGCTGAGTTCGATGGGCGTGCGGGGGAGCGAGGCGTCGGCGGTGATTTTGACGCGGGCTTCGTCGGGCTTGGCGGGATCAGCGGGGAGGATTTCGGCGGTGAGTTTGGGGTTCGAGAATTTGAGGGCGGTGAGGGCGGCGAGATTTTTGCCGACGATTTTAATTTCGGAGATCGCGCCGCGTTGGAGGGCGGGCGGTTCGAGGCGGGTGAGGACGGGCTTGCCGGCGGCGGCGGCTTTTTTGTCGGCGGCGGCTTTGGTTTGCGCGGCTTTGGCGGCGGCGTTGGCCGCGGGTTTTTTGGCGGTTTGGGCGAAGAGGGGATTGCGGCTTGCGGTGGTGAGGAGGCGGAGGGCGCGGGGGGATAGGAGGGTGGTGGCGGATGGTTTTGACGTGAGCGGTTCGGACGGTTTTTTCGATGCTGGCGACTCGGTTGCAGGGAGGGTCCGCCTCCTCACGTCGGCGGCTACGAGGGGCGGCGCTCCGAGGGCAGCGGATTTTTTTGCAGCGGGGGCGAGGGCGGTGCCGGTCGTGGCGTTGTAGAAACCGAGGGTGCCGTCGAGGCGGCCGATGATGAGCTGGCCGGAGGCGGTGAGGACGAGGGCGGAGGCCCAGTCGGATTGGGTTTCGAGGACGGAGCGCTCGGTGAGTTCGGCGGTGGTCCAGATTTTCACGGATTTGTCGGCGGCGGTGCTGACGAGGGTTTTGCCGTCGGGGGTGAAGGCGAGTTTCAGCACGGAGCCTTCGTGGCCGAAGCGGGCGTAGAGAAGTTTGTTGCTGCCTTCGAGGGCGCGGTCGGTGACCTGCCAGAGGCGGATGCGATTGTCGGCGCCGCCGGCGGCGAGGGTTTTGCCGTCGGGGGCGAAAGCGATGGTGAAGAGTTCCTTGGTCGGTTGCGAGAGGGTGTCGAGGCGCGCGCCGGTGGCGGGGTCCCAGAGTTTCACGGTGCGGTCGGCGCTGGCGCTGGCGAGGACGCGTCCGTCGGGGCGGAAGGCGAGGCCGAAGACCGCGCCGTTGTGGCCTTTGAGCGTGCGGCGTTCCGCGCCGGTCGCGGTGTTCCAGAGTTTGATGCGCTGATCGTAGCTGCCGGTGGCGAGGGTCTGGCCGTCGGGCGCGAGGGCGAGGGCGTAGAGGGAATCGGGATGGGCGTCCCAGGCGCGGAGGAGTTTGGGCTGGGCGGAGTCGGCGAGGTTCCATTGGCGGACTTCGCCGACGAGGCCGGGGTCGCCGGCGGCGGCAAAGAGTTGCGTGCCGTCGGCGGAGAAGGCGAGGGCGGTGATGTTGCCGCGATGGCCGGGGAGGGTGCGGAGAATCTGGCGCGTGGTGGCGTCGAGGAGGTCGATTTCGCCGTAGCGGCCGGCGGCGAGGAGTTTGCCGGGCGCGGAAAAAGCGAGGGCGGTGATGGAGCGCGCGGGGGCGGTCTTGGGCGTGATTTTCGGGATTTGAAGTGAGGCGACGGCGGGGGCGGCGGGGGCTTTGGCACCGGCGTCGATCCACGATTTGATGAGCGCGATTTCGGCGGGGTCGAGGTGCTTCTTTTTGCCGGGGGGCATGAATTGGTTTTTGCCTTCTTTGCCGGAGCGGCCTTCGAGGAATTTCACGAGGCGGCTGTCGGAGCTTTTGCCGGGGAGGATGGCGGGGCCGGAGTCGCCACCTTTGAGGAGCGAGGCGTGGTCTTCGAGGACGAGGCCGCCTTCGGGGTCTTGTTTGGCGTGGCAGTCGAGGCAGTGCTGCTGGAACAAAGGCGCGATGTGTTTCGCGAAGTCGGGAGCTTCGGCGGCGGGGAGTTCGGCGGCGATGCACAGCGAAATTGCGGGAGTGATAAGGCGAAGGAGCCGACGCACGGCTTGAAGTTTGGAGGCGTTCATAGATGGTTGGGGCGTGGAAAAATCAATGGTCATTGCATCCGATCCGGAAATCATGAGTGGTGCGGTGTGCTTCAAGGGCACGCGGGTGCCGGCGCAAACGCTGATCGATGCGCTCGCGCATGGCGACTCGCTCGACGATTTCCTCGAAGGATTTCCCTCGGTGAGCCGGACACAGGCGATCGCTTTTCTCGAAGAGTCCGGCGCGTTGCTGCTCAAGAAAACCAGCCGTCATGAGAATCCTCCTCGACGAGTGCGTCGATTGGCGCCTGCGGCGTGAACTCGCCGGGCTGAACGTCACCAGCGTTCCGCGCCACGGGTGGGCCGGCATCAAGAACGGCAAGCTCCTGGCGCTCGCGGAAAAGGAGTTCGACGTGTTCGTCACAATGGATGGGAGCCTGTCGTCGCAACAGAATCTTTCGCGTTTCAACATCGCAATCATCGTGCTTCGGGCGAAATCAAATCAGGTTCAGGATCTCAGGCCGCTGGTGCCGGGGTTGTTGCGTGAACTAAAACGGGTGAGAAAGGGAGTTGCCACTGCGGTCGCGGCGTAGGGAACGCGGCGACCCGAATAACTGATCACGCTGGATTTTCGGGCACGCCGAGGAGGCGGAGAAAATCCGAGGCGGCGATAATGGGAATGCCGGCCGCTTGTTCCAACACGAGCAGATGACCTTTGTCGCCGGTCACGAGATAGTCCGCCTGCGCAGTCGCGGCGCACTCGATGAATTTCTCGTCGTCCGGGTCGGCGGTCGCGGGCGGCAGCGGAGCGGGGAGGTAGAGATGGCCGGCTTGCTGGATGGCGGAGAGCCAGTCGGTCTGGGGCCTTTCGGGATAACGGGCGGCCAGCCGCGCGATGACTTCTTCGTATTCCGTGAGGATCGGATGACTGATTGCCAGATCGAACCGGCCCAGCGCCCAGGCTTCGAGGCAGTGGGCGGGTTTCCCGCGCCAGAACGTGGCGCTGGCGACGATGTTCGTGTCGAGGACGACGATCATCGCCGCAGGCTGCGCGCTTCCCGGATGGCTTGTTCGACGGCGGCGTCATCGTCCGGGGTGGGTTTGGGCAGTGCGCGGCTGCGTTGCAACAACGCGGCGGCTTGCTCCTGGGTCAGCGCCTCGTGTTTGCGGAGAACGAGGGTGCCTTGGTAGAGGTGAATGTCCACGGTGTCGCCAGCCTTGAGCTTCGCGCGCTCCCACAGTTCCGGTGGAATCTGGATCTTGCCATCGGCGGACAGCGTCGTGTTCATGGCGGGGAGTAAAGGCCGACGGGTGGGAGGCGTCAAGGTGGGCGGCGGGTTGCTTCTGATCTTGTCCCGAAGGGACGCCGCAGGAAATTAGCCGGGGGCCAGCGAGGAACGAGCGCAGCCCCCGGAACGCGGTGCTCAAGGTGGCCGTGCCCCGGAGGGGCATCGTGAGAACCCCTTTTGAGTTACTCGAAGTATTGCGGGTCATATTTGATTTCAGCGCGTTTGAGGAGTCGCTCCATCTCGGTTTTCGAGGACTCGGTTTTGTGATGTTCCTTTTGCTTGGCGATGTAGCGGCGCACGGACGGGCGTTGGGTCGGACTGACGGTGGCGGCGAAGTAGCCTTCCTGCCAGCCGAAGTCCCAAACTTTGAGTTCCTTGTGAACCCATTCGGCGGAGAGCGATTTCAGATCGCGGACGACGTCGGCGAGGGCGTGGGTGGCGCGCAGGCCGGCCAGGATATGGAGATGGTCGCGGGTGCCGTTGATGGTTTCGGCGACGCCACCGAGGTTTTTCAGCAGGCCGCCGAGGAAGGCGTGGAGTTTGGGATCCCAACGCGGCTCGATCAGATTGCGCCGCTCCTTGGTCGCCCAGACGATGTGGTAATGGAGGCTCAGGTAGGTGGAACCCATAACCTTTTTTTTGGAGGTTGGTTGTTAGAGGTACGAACGAGATGGTTTTTTCCCGGAGGGACGCCGAAGGAAATTAGCCGGGGGCGAGCGAGGAACGAGGGCGGCCCACGGAACGAGAAAACCCAAGCGGGCGTGCCCCGGAGGGGCATCGTCAGAAAAATCGGGCGCGTGGTGGCGGACGTGGCGCGGTGTTCCTTCGGTGCCCCTCCGGGGCATGACGCGTAGGGCGGGGTGGACCGGGGGCTGCGCTCGTTCCTCGCTGGCCCCCGGCTAATGTTCTGCGATGCCCCTCTGGGGCGAAGCGGGGCGCGTGAAGGTGCTTCGTGGAATGGTGCGGCGGCGACGGCGCGGAGAGGCCCGGCACGAAATGAGGTTTCGTTAATGGGCTGCGAAAGAGCGGTTTCGTTGGCTGTGCGCGTAGGACGCGGAGTTAGTCCCGGAGGGACGCCGGAGGAAATTAGCCGGGGGCAAGCGAGGAACGAGCGCGGCCCCCGGAATGAGGGAACCCAAGCGGGTGTGCCCTGAAGGGGCATCGTCAGAAAAATCGGGTGTGCAGTGGCGGACGTGGCGCGGTGTTCCTTCGGTGCCCCTCCGGGGCATGACGCGTGGGGCGCGGTGGACCGGGGGCTGCGCTCGTTCCTCGCTGGCCCCCGGCTAATGTTCTGCGATGCCCCTCTGGGGCGAAGCCGGACGCGCGACGCGTCGCGAGTGGCGAGTTGGTTTTTCATGCGGCCATTCATCATTGGTTGAACAAGAACTCAGTGCTTGAACAAGAACTTAGTGATTAAACAAAAACTCCCGGCTGCTCAGGAGGCTCCAGAAGAGGTCTTCGAGGGCGGGGCGGCGGTCGGCTGCGGTGGCGAGGATTTGAGTGAGCTTGGCTTTTTCGGCGGGGGTGGGTGGGCGGTTCAAGGTGAGGAGGTAGGTTTCTTCGAGGAGTTCTTGGTCGGACATTTTCTTCGCGAGCAATTGGTCGAGGCGGTTGCCTTTTTTGGCGAGCTTGTCGTTGAGGGTGTCGCCGTTGGCGAGGTGGAGGGCCTGGGCCATGCTGGGTTCGCTGGTGCGCTCGCATTCGCAGGTGGCGAGGCGTTCGGGGCGGCCAAAGCTTTTCAGGAAATAGGAGGCGACGTTCGAGTCGGGGAGCTGGAGGGCGCGGAAGCCTTCGGGGTACATGCGGCCGAGGCCGCGGTTGGCGTTGCGGGCGTCGATGCGGAACGTGGTGGGGACGGCGGTGGCGGCGGAGAAGGCGTCGAGGAGGACTTCGGCCTTGAGGCGGCGCGGGTAGAAGCGGGCGAGGTAGCGGGTGTCGGCCTGGTTCTCGGGGAGGGCGAGGCTGGAGCGTTGGTAGGTCTCGCTCTGGAGAATCGTGCGCATGAGGGCCTTGAGGTCGAACTGGTTTTTCACCAGGTGGGCGGCGGCAGCGGTGAAGAGTTTTTCGTTGCTGGCGGGGTTGGCGACGCGGATGTCGTCCACGGACTCGACGAGGCCGAGGCCGAAGAAGTTGGCCCAGATGCGGTTGACGATGGTCTTGCTGAACTGGTCGTTCTGCGGCGACGTGAGCCACGCGGCGAGGGGGGCGCGGCGGTCTTCTTTGGCGGTGAGGGAAATGGGGGCGGCATCGAGGGGTTTTGGGGCTTGCGGGCGGCCGGTGAGGGGCTGGACGAGGTCGCCTTCGGTGGCGGAGAAGATGATTTGTTCATCGGGGGCGACGCCGCGTTTGGAGCGGGTGCGGGCAAAGAGATTGGCGAAGCCGAAGTATTCGTCGTTGGTCCATTTTTCGAGCGGATGGTTGTGGCATTTGGCGCAGTTTATGGAGAAGCCGAGGAAGGCGACGGAGACGGTCTCGGCCATCTTGGTGGGTTCATCGTGGAGAATGTAAAAATTGCCCGCGCCGTGGTCGAGGGTGCTGCCGGTGGCGGTGACGAGGTCGCGAACGAAGCGGTCCCAGGGCGTGTTGGCGGCGACGTTTTTGCGAATCCAATTGTAGTAGGCCCACATCGCGGTGGGCGGGAGTTTGTCGCTGTTGACGAGGAGAAGGTCGCTCCAGCGGTAGCTCCAGTAGTCAATGAATTCGGGACGGGCGAGGAGGCTGTCGATGAGCGCGTCGCGCTTGCCGGCGGAGCGGTCGGCGAGGAAGGCGCGGGTTTCGTCGGCGGAGGGCGGCACGCCGATGGTGTCGAGGAAGGCGCGGCGGAGGAATTCGCTGTCGGTGCTGCGGGGCGAGGGCGGGAGGTTCAGTTCGCGGAGTTTTTCGAGGACGAGGTCGTCGATGAAATTGCGGCGCGGGGAGCTGGTGAAGAGCGAGGCGGGGACGGGTTTCGCGTAGGGCGAGGTGATGGTCGTGATGGCGAGTTGGCTGAGAAACCAGGCGCTGACGGTGGTTTCGCCGTGACCGGAAACGGTGACGCGGCCGGATTCATCGACGCCGGCGACGGAGGTGTTGACGGCGTTGAACTTGGCCCAGCGCGTGACGTCCTCGACGTGGCCGTCGCTGAAGGTGGCGCGAACGGAGAGTTGCTGCGTCGCGCCGGGCTGGAGCAGCGCGGCGGGCGGGAGGACTTCGAGGCGGGTGATGCGGGCGTCGTCGGGGCGGGGGCCGGGCGCGCCGGCGGCGATCCATTCGGCGAGGACGCGGTATTCGAAGGAGCCGGTCTTGAAACGCTCGCCGCCTTTGTGGGGAATGGTGGCGGTGGATTTGAGGAGCAGCAGGCTGCGCGCGGGATCGGCGAGGGTGATGCGGCGGTTCATCGCGCCGCGGGTGAGGATGGTGTGGTCGCCGTCGTCGTCGTAGCCGCGGAGGGAAACGCGGAAGCCGTTCTGGCCGGCGGCCGCGCCGTGGCACGCGCCGGCGTTGCAGCCGGACTTGGTGAGCACGGGCTGGATGTGATTGCGGAAGCTCCAGGCGAACGGGGCGTCCATTTTGGAGACGGTAACGGGGGCGGAGAGGGTCTCTCCGTTGACGGTGGCGCGGATGGTGGCGGAGCCGTTGGCGACGGGGATGACGGTGGTGCCGTCGAGACGGGCGATTTTGGGATCGCTGGTGGTGAAAGTGATGGCGTTGGTGAGCTGGCCGGTGAAGTGGGTGCCGTCGGATTTTTCCACGAGGAGGCTCTGGCGGGCTTCGGGGCCGGTGAGGGAGATTTGCGCCGGTAGGAGGAGGAGGGAGTCGGCGGCGGGGGCGGAAATGGTGAATGAGAGGAGGGAGAGAATGAGGAGGAGATGAAGTGTACGCATGGGTAAGGGGCGAGTTGTCGTCGTGATTTGTCCCGGAGGGACTCCGCAGGAAATTAGCCGGGGGCCAGCGAAGAATGAGCGCAGCCCCCGGAACCGGTGTACGAGAGAGGCCGTGCCCCGGAGGGGCATCGACAGAAATAGCGTGCGGCGAGTGGTGGGTGCGGCGGGGCTTTCCTCCGGTGCCCCTCCGGGGCATGCTTGGTACGACGCGGCAGACCGGGGGCTGCGCTCGTTCCTCGCTGGCCCCCGGCTAATGTTCTTCGAAGCCCCTCTGGGGCAATGAGGCCGGGTTTGGTCGTGATTCGCCATGTGCTTATCTCCGTTCTGTGGGGGTCTCCGTCGCGGGGATTCTTCCGGCCAGCACACTGGCAATTCGTTCCTCCAAATCCGGGATCCAATCGGGGTCTTCGCCGTCCCCGCCGATCGCATTCGCCTGCCGGGCTTCATCAATCACCAAGTCGAGGCTGAGCGTGAGGTACGACAAGACATCGGTCCAGAAGCGCTTGCGAAACGCGTCGGTGTGGCAGGGACCGTCGTGGCCGTCTTGCATCCGTGAGGGCGCGATGATGAGCAGTTCGCTGGAATCATAGCCGAGTTGGGCGGCCTTCTCCTCGTGAGCTTCACGTTCGTCCCAGTTGTCGAACCAGTGTTCGCCGAAATCGTTGTCGAGAACGAACAGACGGCCAAGCCACACGGTGAAGTGCCACTCGGTAACGCCGAGATAATCGCAGATTTTCTTGAACTCCTCTTCCACCACGAAGCAGTCGAGTTCGGGCAGGTAACGGAAGACCTTCAATTTGCGGCTGGAATCCATCACTCCTCGCTTCGGAAAAAATTACGCGAACAGCTCTTTGATCGGCTGCGTGCCGAAATCCACCAACGGAAACGGCCGTCCGGCGGGGCCGGGCAGATGCGTGTCGAGGTCGAGGCCGAGGCTCTCGAAGATGGTGGCGACGACCATCGGCGGATTCACCGGGCGCTCGGCGGGGTAGCCGCCGATTTCGTCGGATTTGCCGATGGCGCGGCCGCCTTTCACGCCGCCGCCGGCGAAACCGATGGTCCAGCAATTCGGCCAGTGGTCGCGTCCGCCGGCGGGGTTGACCTTCGGTGTGCGGCCGAATTCGGCGAGGTTGCAGACCATGGTGTCGTCGAGGAGTCCGCGTTGGTGGAGGTCTTCGAGGAGCGCGGTGTAGCCTTGGTCGTACATCGGGCAGATGATGTCGCGCATGCCTTCGATGGAGGTGAAGGGTTTCGAGCCGTGGATGTCCCAGGTGATTTCGCCGAAGACGGTGATGAAGGTGTTGATGGTCACGAAACGCACGCCGGCTTCGACGAGGCGGCGCGCGAGGAGGCAGCACTGGCCGAAGCGATTCAGGCCGTAACGTTCGCGGACTTTCAGCGGTTCCTTGGTGAGGTCGAAGGCCTCCCGGGCCTTTTGACTGGTCATCACGCGGTAGGCGCCGGCGAAGTTGGCGTCCATGAGCTTGGCGGATTCGCTGGACTCGAAGTTTTTCACCGCGCCTTCGACGACGTCGCGGAGTTCCTTGCGGCGCTGGAGACGGGCTTCGCCGATTTCCTTGGGCGGCAGGAGGTCGGGGACTTTGAAATCGGGCTTCGAGGGATCGGCGTTGATGACGTAGGGATCGTAGGTTTTGCCAAGGAAACCGGCGTCCTGGCCGTGCGGCATGTTGCCGCCGGTGGGTCCCATCGGCTCGGGGAGAATGACGTGCGCGGGCAGATCGGAGCGGCGGCCCTTGAGGAACTCGAGGGCGCAACCAGCGTGAGGCGTGATGTTCCCGCCGGTGAAGAGGCGGCCGGTCTGCATCATTTGATGCCCGGTGTCGTGGACGGCGGCGGCGGTGTGATAGCAGGAGCGGACGAGGGAAAACTTGTCGGCGTGCTTCGCGTGGAGCGGGAGGAGTTCGGATATCTCGAAGTCGCCCTTGGTGCGGATGGGCTTGAAGGGGCCGCGCACTTCGCGGGGCGCGTCAGGCTTCATGTCGAAGAGGTCGAGCTGCGAAGGCGCGCCGAGGTTGAAGATCATGATGCACGAGCGCTTGTCCTTGGATTTGTCAGTCGCGCCCGCGGCGGCGAGGGCTTCGTATTTCGCGAGCGACAGACCTAGCGCGCCGAGCGCGCCGACCTGGAGGAAGTCGCGGCGCGTGACGCCGTCGCAGGTGGTGATGGAACCGAGACCGGAGAGATTAAGCATAAACGTTCGCGCGGTTTATCAATTTTCAAAAGCCAAGGGAACTGCGGAAGAAGCGTGCCACAGGGCCGGACGGTTGCACTGCATTTTCTGCGGCGGCGCGGTTTTCCCCGGGCATCGCGTATCGTCCACGATGGGTTTTGACAGCCCAACTGCCGCTCCCTAAAAGCGACGCCATGCGCCTCCCGCTCGTCAACCAACTCATCCTGATCTCCGCCCTCACCCTGCTCGTCTCGCGCTGGAGCAGCGCGGCCGCTTTGCCCTCTCCCGCCGACCACGGCTGGCCGGTCTATGGCGGCGATTTCGGTACGACGAAGTTTTCTCCGTTACAACAGATTAATCGCGACAACGTGCGCCAGCTCCAGCCAGCGTGGATTTTTCACACCGGCGACCAGTCGGGACGTTCGACCATTGAGTGCAATCCGCTCGTGATCGACGGCGTGGTTTACCTCACGACGGTCACGCTCAAGGCCGTCGCGCTCGAAGCGGCGACGGGGCGCAAACTGTGGGAGTTCGATCCGCAATCCGCCACGGGCGAATCCACCCGCGGCGTGAATCGCGGCCTCTCGTTTTGGACCGATGGAACGGACCGCCGCATCCTCTACCCCGCCGCGCGCCATCTCTTCTGCCTCGATGCCGCGACGGGAAAACCCGCGGCGGGCTTTGGAAAAAGCGGCTTCATCGACCTGCGCGAGGGTTTCGATCAGGACATCTTTTTTCTCTCCGTCGGCGCGACCTCGCCGGGCGTGATTTATCGCGATCTGATCATCATGGGTTCCATCGTCGGCGAAGGCCCCAGTCCCGCCGCGCCCGGCCACATCCGCGCGTTCGATGTCCGCACCGGCCAGCGTCGTTGGATTTTCCACACCATCCCGCACCCCGGCGAATTCGGTTACGAGACGTGGCCGCCCGACGCGTGGAAAACCATCGGCGGCGCGAACGCGTGGGGCGGCCTCACGCTCGATGTCGAGCGCGGTCTCGTTTTCTGCGGCACCGGCTCGGCGTCCTACGATCACTGGGGCGGCAATCGCATCGGGGCAAATCTGTTTGCCAACTGCGTGCTAGCGCTCGACGCGGCGACGGGCAAACGCCGCTGGCATTTTCAAACCGTCCATCACGATCTCTGGGACTACGACCTGCCGTGCCCGCCCACGCTTGTTACCGTGCAGCGCGACGGCCGCCGCATTGATGCCGTCGCGCAGCCGAGCAAGATGGGCCATCTCTTCGTACTCCACCGCGAGACCGGCGAACCGCTCTTTCCCGTCGAAGAAATCCCCGTGCCGCAGTCCGAAGTGCCCGGCGAAAAAAGCTGGCCGACGCAGCCCTTCCCGCCGCGCAGCCTGCGGTACGCGCAGCAACGCCTAACGCCTGACGAAGCGACCGATCTCTCGCCGTCGGCCAACGCCTTCGCCCGCGAGCGCCTCGCGAAAATGCGCACCGGCGACATTTTCATCCCGCCCGGTTTCGAGCCGAGCCTCGTGCTGCCCGAGTTCAACGGCGGCTCGGAATGGGGCGGCGCGGCCTACGATCCCGCCACGCGCACGCTCTACGTCAATGCGAGCAATCATCCCAAATGGATCAAGATGGTCCCCGCCAAACCACAGACGGAAATGTCGCTCCACGAGCTGGGCCAGCACCTCTACCGCGTCATCTGTTCGCACTGCCACGGCCTCGACAATCCGCGCAATCCGGCCTCGCCCGCGCTGGCCACGCTCAAGACCGTGAAGCAGCGCCTGACCGCCGCGCAGCTCCGCGAGCTGATCGAGAAAGGCCGCGGCCAGATGCCGTCCTTCGCCACCTTCACCGAACTCGAGAAGCGCGCCGTGCTCGCGTTCCTGTTCGAGGACGGCAAGACCGAGATCATCAAGACCGCCGACCTCAAACTGAGCTTTGCCGACGCGATTCCCTACGTCGCCACCGGCCATCACGCGATGACCGATCCCGAGGGCTACCCGCTGAACCGTCGGCCGTGGGGCACGCTCAACGCCATCGACCTCGACGCCGGGCGCATCAAGTGGCAGGTGCCGCTCGGGACGTTTCCCGCGCTCGAGGCGCGCGGGCTGCCGCCGACGGGAACGTTCAATATTGGCGGGCCGATCGTGACTGCGGCGGGTCTCGTGTTCATCGGTGCGGCAATGGATGAACGCCTGCACGCGTATGACAAGGACACGGGAAAACTGCTGTGGGAATTTCAGATGGCAGCGGGCGGGTACGCGACCCCGGCAACGTTCGCCATCAACGGGCGACAATTTGTCCTCATCGCCGCGGGCGGCGGCGGGAAGCCGGGGACGAAGTCGGGCGATTCGTATTACTGCTTCGCGCTGCCGGAGCGGGCGGGGAAGTGATGCGTGATGCGTGATGCGTGATGCGTGACGCATGAGGAATCACAAATCGGACGCGCTGGGAATGAGCGACAAGAGCGCGGGCGGCCCGCTTTACAGGAGACGACGTGAGGAGACTCTGACCTCCTTCCGCCAATGGTGGCTGCTCACGGGAAAAAAGATTGGCGCCTGCAAACGTATTCCGTGCGCGGAGGGAGGGGGTTTGATAGCGGCCGGCACAGTTCGGATGGTCTCACGGGGATTGGAGCACGAGAGTTTTGGGCAAAGGAATGGAGGCAAAGGAATGGGGACGGGAGAACTTTTTGCCTTCATTCCCTTGCCTCCATTCCTTTGCCCAATCCGTTTTGCTGCGCGGGTTCTCCTCACGTCGGCTCCTGCAAGTGGCACTCGCGGACGAGCCGCCCGCGCTCGGCCATGCCCTTTGTACGAGACGACGTAAGGAGACTCTGACTTCCTCCAGCCCACGGGCGCTGCTCGCGCGGAAAAGGTTAGAGCCTCCTTACGTCGGCTCCTACAAGGGAGAGTCGGGAGCCGCTCGTGCTCCTGCGTAGCTGCGCGTTGACCGGCGGGGCGCTGCTCTCCTAACGTCGCGGCGCGATGACCCTGAACTCTGAGAACACAAGCGCGAGCCGTGCGGCGCGGCGCGCGGACAGCCTCACGGGCTTTTGATTTTTTCCATGCACCCGCGCCTGAAACCCATCATTCAAGCCCTCGCGCCATTCTTCGGGCTGGCGCTGGTGATTGGCCTGTTCTGCCTGAAGGCCGACGTGCGCGAGGTGTTTCTCACCGGCGGCAATTTCAAAACCATCTTCACGCAGACGGTCATCGTGGGCACGGCGGCGCTGGGGATGACGATGATCATCGTCAGCGGCGGGATTGATCTGAGCGTCGGATCAGTCGTGGCGTTCACGAGCGTGGCGGGGGCGCGGCTGCTGCAAGGCGACGCGCCGTGCTCGGTCGCGACGGTGGTGATTGTCACCGTGCTCACGGGCGGACTGGTCGGTTGCCTCAACGGCGCGATCATCGCGGGCTGCCGGCTCATGCCGTTCATCGTCACGCTCGGCATGATGGGCGTGGCGCGCGGCGCGGCGAAATGGCTGGCGGGAAATCAGACCGTGAACTTCAAGGAAAACCCCGCGATCACGCAGATCATGGCGTTGAAGAATCCGCTCGAATTTTTCCCGCTGCCGATGGGCGTGTGGCTGCTGCTCGGGCTGGCGACGGCGATGGCGGTGGTGATGCGGCAGACCGTTTTTGGCCGCCGCATTTTCGCCATCGGCTCGAACGAAGCGACCGCACGCCTCTGCGGCATCCGGGTGCGTTGGAACAAGCTCGCGATCTACACGCTGGCCGGAATGCTCTTCGGCACCGCGGGACTGATGCAGCTCTCGCGGTTGAGCCAGGGCGATCCGAGCACCGGTTTCGGTCTCGAACTGGACGTCGTCGCGGCGGTGGTCATCGGCGGCGCGAGCCTGAGCGGCGGCACGGGCAGCGTGCTCGGGGCGATGATCGGCGCGCTCATCATCGTGACCTTGCGCAACGGCTCTAACCAGATGGGCTGGCCGAATTACATGCAGGAAATCATCATCGGCGTGGTGATCATCCTCGCGGTGGGCCTCGATAAACTGCGGCAGGCAAGGGCCTGAAGCGCGGGGAAAAAGCTCCACGGATAAAGCTCAAAGCTCAAGGGAAGGAGCAAGGGCCAAGCTCCAGTCCAGGGCACGAAGAATCTCACAAACCTGCTGGTCGGCCGCGGGACGCCCTCCGACTTTCACGGCGGGGAAATTTTCTCCGCACGGGTTCGCCTAAATGCCGGGACCGGCTTGATCCTTGGAACTTCCTTTGGGCTTTGGACTTTGAGCTTGGAGCTTCCGCCCTCCCGCACCACCCCAGGTTCCGTGAAACGCGTGGGCGGGCGGCCCGAGTCTGGCCTTGAGTTTTGGCGGGGCGGGCATTGCATGGGGCCATGTTCCAATACATCGCGCTGGCCAAGGATAAGTCATGGGTTCCCGGTCCGTACGCCGGGGTCGAACTGATGGTGCTCCGCAAGGACCCGGTGACGGGCGGCGTCACGGTGCTGCGGAAATTTAACGCAGGCGTCACGGTGCCAGCCCACACGCATCCGCTGGCCAATGAGTCGGTGTATGTGCTGTCGGGCGAATGGGAGGAGTCGGGGATCACTTACACGGCGGGATCATTTTTTTTCGCGCCCAAGGGCGAACAGCACGGGCCGCATGTGGCGAAGACGGAGGTGATTAGTCTGACGACGTTTGATGGGCCGCTGACGGTCGTGTGATTCGTGGGGCGTGAGACGTGAGAGGGAGGTTCTTGGAAACTTTCGATACGGTTGGAGCTTTGGAGTTGGCCCGGACTGGGAGCGTCGGCGGGGGGCGCGGCTTTCAGATCGCTCCAAGGTGGGATCGAGGCCGAGGGGCGTTCCGAAACTGCAGTGGCATGAACGACGCGCGCCCACCGAGGTGCTGGAGAAGTCCCGATGTCGCGGGGGATTCGGAGCGGCTGCCCACTGGCAGCCGGGTGGGGACAGGCTGTCCCCACCCCTGCGGAAGGATCAGGAGCAACCGAGGCTTTCGCCGCAGTTGTTGCATTTGTAGCAGGCACCGTTGCGCACGGTGTGGCTGCCGCAGTTGGGGCAGAGGGGCGCGTCGGCCTGGTTGACGAAGAGGGACTTGCCGTTGCCGGCCGCGTTGGAGGCGGTGGTGCTGGCGGCGGGCAGGGCGATGGCGTCGTCGTCCTCGCGGCGCGCGAGGTCGGGGATGGGCCGGTTGACGCGGTCGCGGATGAGTTTCTGCAGGTCGGGCATCGGGAACTCCTGCTGGCCGCCGTTGGGGGAGTTCTTCTCGCGGAAGCCGGGGATGAACTGGATGGCGAGCCAGCGGAAGACGTAGTCGATGACGCTGGAGGCCTGGCGGATGTCGGGGTTCTTGGTGAAGCCGCTCGGCTCGAAGCGTTGGTGGCTGAACTTGCGGACGAGGGCGTCGAGGGGCACGCCGTATTGCAGGGCCATGCTGGTGAGGGTCGCGATGGCGTCCATGAGGCCGCCGATGGTCGAGCCTTCCTTGGACATGGTGATGAAGAGTTCGCCGGGCAGGCCGCTCTCGAAGAGGCCGACGGTGAGGTAGCCTTCGTGACCGGCGATGTCGAACTTGTGAGTCAGGGCGTGGCGGGTCTCGGGGAGGCGGCGGCGCGCAGGCTGGTCCACTTGGAGACGGAGATGGGCCACGAGGGTGTCGAGTTCACCGATGCGGCTCTGGAGGGTGGCGACTTGGGCGTCGGCCTCGGCAGCGGCGGTGCCGTTCTTGGCGTCGGCTTTAGCACCGCCCTCGTTGGTCTTCTGGGTGTTGAGGGGCTGGGAGCGCTTGGAGCCGTCGCGATAGACGGCGACGCATTTGAGGCCCATGCGCCAGGCTTGCACGTAGGCGTCGCGGATGTCTTCGACGGTGGCGTTGTTGGGGAGGTTGACGGTCTTGCTGATGGCCCCGCTGATGAAGGGCTGGGTCGCGGCCATCATGCTGAGATGGGCCATGTAATGAATGCTGCGCTGGCCTTTGTGGGCTTTGAAGGCGCAGTCGAAGACTTCGAGGTGCTCGGCCTTGAGACCGCTCTTGACGACCGTGCCGTCGGTCTCGGTGACGTCTTCGATGGTGTCGTGTTTGGCGATGTGGGCGATGATGCTCTGGGATTGCTCGGCGCTGTAGCCGAGGCGGGTGAGGGCTTCGGGCACGGTGCGGTTGACGATCTTCAACATGCCGCCGCCGGCGAGGAGTTTGTATTTGACCAAGGCGATGTCGGGTTCGACCCCGGTGGTGTCGCAATCCATTAGGAAGGCGATGGTGCCGGTGGGGGCGAGGACGGTGACCTGGGCGTTGCGGTAGCCGTGCTTCTTGCCTTTGTCGTAAGCATGGTTCCAGACGCGGCGGGCTTCATCCTTGAGATAGGTGAATTCGCGGCTGGGCTGGATTTCCTCGACGGCGTTGCGGTGGAGTTTGATGACGTTGAGCATGGACTCGACGTTGTCCGGCGCGACGGGCTTGGCAACTCCGGCGCAGCGGGAATCACGATAACCGGCGAAGGGTCCGGTGACAGAAGCGAGGTCGGCGCTTTGTTCGTAGGCATGGCCGGTCATGATGGCGGTGATGGCACCGGCGAGGGCTCGGCCTTCGTTGGAGTCATAGGCGAAGCCATAGCTCATGATAAGGGAGCCGAGGTTCGCGAATCCTAGTCCGAGAGTACGGAAGATATGGGAATTCTCGGCAATTTCCTTGGTAGGATAGCTGGCGTTATCCACGAGAATATCTTGCGCGGTGATATAGATGCGGACGGCGGCCTTGAAGCGTTCGACATCGAACACGCCGTCTTCGCGCTTGAACTTCATCAGGTTCAGAGACGCCAAGTTACAAGCGGTGTTATTGATGAAGACATACTCACTGCACGGGTTGGTGCTATGGATAGGTTCGGTGCCTTTGCAGGTGTGCCATTTTTGGATGGCTCCGTCGTATTGGAGGCCGGGGTCGCCGCATATCCAGGTGCCTTCGGCGATCTTACCGAGCAGCTTGGAGGCATCCTTTTTGTGGAGCGGTTTGCCGGTGGTGGTGGCGCGGGTCCACCATTCTTTTCCTTCCACGCCGGCCTGCATGAATTCATCGCTGACCCGGACGGAGAGGTTCTCGTTCTGATACATCACGCTACCGTAGGCATCACCGTTGTAGGAACCGTCATAGCCTTGCTCGATAAGTGCCCAGGCTTTCTTCTCTTCCTTTTGTTTGGCGTCGATGAATTCCTCGATGTCACCGTGCCAGTCGCGGAGGGTGTTCATCTTGGCGGCACGGCGGGTTTTGCCGCCGGATTTTACGACGTTGGCTACCTGGTCATAGACCTTGAGAAAGCTAAGTGGACCGCTCGGACGCCCGCCGCCGCTGAGTTTCTCCTGACTCGATCGGATGGGGGTAAGATCGGTGCCGGTGCCGGAGCCATATTTGAAGAGCATGGCCTCGGAGTAGGCGAGGTGCATGATGCTTTCCATGTTATCCTCGACGGATTGGATGAAGCAGGCGCTGCCTTGGGGATATTCGTACTGAGTCTTGGCGCGTTCGGCGACGCCGGTGGTGCGGTTGTAGAACCAGTTACCGCGCGCGGAGTCTTTGCCGATGCCGTACTGAGTGTAGAGACCGACATTGAACCAGACGGGGGAGTTGAAGGCGCCGTGCTGGTTGGCGCAGAGCCAGGTGAGTTCGTCGTAGAAGATTTCGCCGTCGGCCTTGCTGAAGTAGCCGTCTTTGATGCCCCAGTCGGCGATGGTGCGGGTGACGCGGTGGACGAGCTGTTTGACGGAGGTTTCGCGCTCGCTGGTGTGTTGCTCGCCGTAAAAATACTTCGAGACGACGACCTTGGTGGCGAGCTGCGACCAGGCCTTGGGCACTTCGACGTTTTCCTGTTTGAAGATGACTTTGCCGGAGTCATCGGTGATCTCGGCGGTGCGACGGTCCCATTCGATCTGGTCGAAGGGCTTGACCTTGGCGTCGCTGAAGACGCGCTCGATGCGGAGGGGTTTGGCTTTGGCCTGGGGTTTGGTTGGAGCCTTGGCCGGGCTGGGGGAACCTTTGGCGGGGCGGGTGGAGGTGAGCATGGCGGTGGCGCTCCGGCGACTGGGGGCGGTCGCGACGGGGCTGAGTTGTTCTTGGGCGTCGATCATGGCATTTAACTGGTTAAACTGAGTTCGTAAATCTGGCGGCTTCCCCTCCCGCCCTCTGGATCGGTACGGTCAAAAAAAGCGCCAAAAAAAGCCCCACTGGCGGTGTCTCGCACGCGTCCGGCACATCGGCGGCAAAACCCCACCAATTGGGGAGTGGCGTTGAGGCTAGCGCTATATGTGGGGGTGACAAGAAATTATTGCAGAAAAGTTATTGGGGTCGTGGTAGGGTCGCGGCTCGCTTGAAAATCAACGGGTTTCGACGGCGGGGTGAACAACTTTGGGCGGGGTGGTGAACAACCTTTTGGGGAGAAGATGGGAAGCGGGGGCGGGAAGGGGGGAGATGGCAGAAAAAAAGGGGGGCAGACAGATGGGGGACTGGGGGCT
>BJHT01000041.1 GCA_014193395.1 Verrucomicrobiota bacterium | reverse complement strand
CCGACCGCCCCGACACGACCGAGAGCGCCTACACGGTGGATGCCGGCCGTTTTCAAATCGAGATGGACCTCGTCCATTTCAGTTACGACCAGCACAACTCTGCCCGCGACGGCACCATCGTCCGCAGTTGGAGCTTCGCCCCGATGAACCTCAAGGTCGGTCTGCGCCACGACGTGGATTTCCAGCTGGTCCTGTCGCCGCACGGCTACGCCCACACCTCGGACCCCGCGTCGGGCGTTTCCAAGCAGCGCGGCTTCGGCGACACCGTCACGCGCGTGAAGTGGAACCTCTGGGGCAACGACGGCGGCCGGACCGCCTTCGCGTTGATGCCCTATCTCAAGTGGCCCACCGCGCGGCGCCCGCTGGGCAACGGCTCCGTGGAAGGCGGACTCATCGCGCCGCTCGCGGTGGAACTCCCCGCCGGCTGGGACATGGGAGTGATGACGCAGTTCGACATAGTTCGTGACGGGGCGGGCAGCGGCCATCACCCGGAGTTCGTGAACAGCGTCACCTTCAGCCACGACCTCATCGGCAACCTCGCCGGCTATGCGGAATTCTACAGCAGCGTCAGCACCGAACGCGGCGCGCCGTGGGTCGGCACCGTGGACTTCGGCCTCACCTATGGCCTCACGAAAAACATCCAGCTCGATGCCGGGATCAACATCGGCGTCACGCGCTCCGCCGACGACTGGAACCCGTTCGTCGGCCTCTCGTTCCGCTTTTAATTCGGCTCTCCCCGCCCCATGAACACCGCTGACCAACCCACGAAACCCGCGCCCGCGCCGGCGCCCGCCCCAGCGCGCGACGACGGTTGGCGCTCGGCCAGTCCCACCGCCAGCCTGCCCGAAGTTTTCCAGACCATCCCCGTCGGCAAGGGCCTCGGCTTCTGGCGCAAGCTCCTGGCCTTCTCCGGCCCCGGCTACCTCGTCGCCGTCGGCTACATGGACCCCGGCAACTGGGCCACCGACCTCGCGGGCGGCTCGCAGTTCGGCTACACGCTGCTTTCCGTCATCCTCATCTCGAATCTGATGGCCATCCTGCTCCAGTCGCTCTGCGCGCGGCTCGGCATCGTCACCGGCCGCGACCTCGCGCAAGCCTGCCGCGATCACTATTCCAAGCCCGTCACCATCATCCTCTGGCTCCTGTGCGAGGCGGCGATCTGCGCGTGCGACCTCGCGGAAGTCGTCGGCTCGGCCATCGCGCTCAACCTCCTCTTCGGCATCCCGCTCGTGTGGGGAGTGTGCATCACGGCGCTCGACGTGCTGGTCGTGATGTATCTGGCGAACAAGGGATTTCGCTGGATCGAGGCCCTCGTCATCACGCTCATCCTCACCATCGGCGCGTGTTTCCTGGCGGAAATCATCTTCTCCAAACCCAGCGTCATCGCCGTGCTGGGCGGCTTCGTGCCGAAGTTTGAAATCATCACCAACCCCAAAATGCTCTACGTCGCCATCGGGATTCTGGGCGCGACCGTGATGCCGCATAATCTCTACCTGCACTCCTCGATCGTGCAGACGCGCAAATACGAACTCACCCCCGCAGGCCGCCGCGAGGCCATCCAGTTCGCCACCATCGACTCGACCGTCGCGCTCATGTTCGCGCTCTTCATCAACGCCGCGATCCTCATCGTCTCCGCCGCCACCTTCCACGGCACCACGCACGATGTGGCGGAAATCCAGGACGCGCACAAACTCCTTTCGCCCGTCCTCGGCGTGTCCGTCGCCAGCACGCTCTTCGCCCTGGCGCTGCTGGCCAGCGGCCAGAACTCGACCCTCACCGGCACGCTCGCCGGGCAGATCGTGATGGAAGGCTTCCTGAACATCCGCCTGCGCCCGTGGCTGCGCCGGCTCATCACGCGGCTCATCGCCATCATCCCCGCCGTGATCGTCACGGCGTATTATGGCGAAAGCAAAACCACCGACCTGCTCGTGTTCAGCCAGGTGATCCTGAGCCTGCAACTGCCCTTCGCCGTCGTGCCGCTGATCCTCTTCACCAGCGACCGCAAAAAAATGGGCGAGTTCACCAGCCCCACCTGGGTCAAAGCGCTCGCGTGGACCACCGCCGCCATCATCATCGTGCTGAATGTGAAGCTGCTCGCCGACACCGTGGGCCTCACGAAACTGATCTTTGGCGGCCAGTAATTCGGCCCCGCAAAAATCCCACTGAAGACGGAGATGAATCAGGAAGGCAAAAAAGCAGGAACTGAACTCGCAAAAAAGCATTCCCGGTCTCTTCGTGCCTTCCTGCCTTCCTGATAACCCTGCGCGCCATGTACCACAAAATCCTCGTCGCCCTCGACAACAGTCCCGCGGATGAAAGCCTGATCCCCCATGTGGCGGCGCTGGCCGCAGTGCATCATTCGCACCTGCTCCTGCTGCACGTCGCCGATGGTTTTGCGGCGCGCAATTTCAACGAACTAAAGCTCGCCGAATCCGAGGAAATGAAAGCCGACCGCGCCTACCTCGAACGCATCGCCGCGCAGCTCGTCGCGCAGGGCCTGCCCGTCACCACGCACCTCGCGCTGGGCGAACCGCCGACCGAGATTCTCAAGACTGCCGAACGCGAACGCTGCGACCTCATCGCGATGACCACCCACGGCCACCGCTACATGGAAGACATCCTCTACGGCAGCACCATCACCCACGTCCGCCACAAGGCGTTCATCCCCGTGCTGCTCGTGCGCGCGGCGAAACTCTGAGCCGCGCTGGAGCAGGGCGGCGAGGCTGGCGGCGGGCAGCGGCCCGCGCGCCCGTAGCGCACACTTGCGCCACCGGTCAATCCACCTATCCTGCGGCGCTCATTCAAGCATCATGAAATCAAGATTGTTTCCAGTCCTCAGCGCGGTGTTCGCACTGGCCATTTTCCTCATGGTGACGTCGGCGCCCGCCCAGCAGCATCGGGCGACCCGGCTGGGTGATCCGGAGCATCGCTTCGCCCCGCCGCTCACCACTCCCGAGGGGCTGCGCGCGCTCTTCAGCAATCCCCGCTTGAAGCCGGACATCGCGTCGGTCCTCGAACAATGGGGCTGGCAGGGTGATCTCGCAGACCTCCATCAGGCCGCGGCCACCGCCGAAATCAGCGAGGTGAAAATCCCCACCGGCACGCGCCTGCCGTTTATGTCCACGCGCAGAAAAGGCAAAGCGGTGGCGCTTTTCGACGTGCTCTGGGCGGGCAAACAGCCGTTCGAGGCCTACGTGTTTACGTTCTCTTCCAAGGGGCAGCGGTATCGCTGCGTCACGCCGAAGCCGTGCAGCAATTTTTTTCTCGAACCCCTCGGGCCGGAGCTTGTGAAGGCGGTGCCAGCGCATATCAGCATTCACTTCGAGGTCGTGGATCTCGAGGACCCGATCGAGGTGGGCCAACCGGTCACCTACGACATCTCCGTCCTCAATCAGGGCACGCAGCCCATCACGAACGTCCGCCTGCTTTGCCTCGTGCCGCCGAATCAGGATTATGTCTCCGGCTCCGGCGTGACTGCGGTGACCGCGAAGGACAAGAAGGTCTGGCTGCACGCCGTGCCGGTGCTGGAAGGCAAAGCGGTGGCGCGCTGGCGGGTGATCGTCAAGGCGACCGGCCCCGGCGACACGCGTTTCAAAGTCGAGTGCCTCTGCGACCAGATCACCGAGCCGTTCAAGCGGTTCGAGGCGACACAGCAGTATTGAGGCGGGAGTCGCGGCAGCTCCGAGCGTACCATGCGAGTCGTCTTTGACACCACCTTGCTGGTGGCCGCAGCCCGATCAATTCGCGGAGCTTCTTATGCGTTGCTGGCACGCCTGCCGGACCCCGCTTTTCAAACCGTCATTTCCGTGGCCGTGTTCACCGAATACCGCGCGGTCCTGTTGCGCCCGGAGAACTTGCGGCACCGCACGGCACACGAAGCCGAGGGGTTTCTGGATTTTCTGATTTCGACGAGTCAGTTGCAGGAGGTGTACTTTCGCTGGCGACCTGCGCTGCCCGATCCCGATGATGATTTGATACTTGAACTGGCGGTTGCCGCGCGTTGCCGCTATATCGTCACGCACAACCTTCGGGATTTCCAAGGCGCGGACCAGTGGGGTATCGCGACCGTCACGCCGGGTGATTTCCTGAAATTGATTCAGAAAACGACATGAGCACGCTGACAATCCAACTGCCCGACGGAGTCGCCAGCCAACTGCGTGAGTGTGCGGCCCGCGAAGGCGTGACGGTGGACCAATTGCTGTCGGCCGCCGCCGCGGAAAAACTGAGCGCGATGCTGACGGTGGAACACCTCCGCGAGCGTGCCCGGCAGGCGAAGCGTGAGGATTTCCTCGCCTTTCTAAACGGCTCGCCGGATGCCCCCCCGCTGCGAGGAGACGAGCTTTGATCGCGCCCCACAGGATTGGTCTGCGACCGATGCCAAGCAGCAACCCACACTGAATTTATGCCCGACGAAAACCAGCAGAACCCGCAATCCCCGCAACCCAACCCCGAGCGCAAAACGCTCGACGACCGCGCCAAGATGACCGAGTTGGAGCGCATCCGGCACTCGTGCGCCCATGTCATGGCCACGGCCATCCTGCGCCTGTGGCCGGACGCGCAGTTCGCCTACGGACCACCGGTGGAGAACGGCTTTTACTACGACCTGGAGTTGAAACACCGCATCGCCCCCGAGGATTTCGAGAAGATCGAGGCGGAGATGAAAAAGGAGATCAAGGCCAACAACGTCTTCGAGCGCATCGTGGTCACGCGCGAGCAGGCCATCGCCGAGGCGCAGAGCGGGCGGCTCGGCGGACTGACCGAGCGGCCGGGGAACGCGAGCAAGTTCAAGCTCGACCTGCTCAACCAGATTCCCGAGGGCGAGCCGATTTCCTACTACAAGAACGGCGACTTCATCGACCTGTGCGCCGGGCCGCATGTGATGCGCACGGGCAACATCGGCGCGTTCAAGCTCACCAGCGTGGCCGCCGCGTATTACAAGGGCGACGAAAAAGGTCCGCAGCTCCAGCGCATCTACGGCACGGCGTTCAAGAACAAGACCGCGCTCGACGAGTATTTCAAGATGCTCGAGGAGGCCAAGCGCCGCGACCATCGCAAGATCGGCGCGGAGATGGGACTGTTCGCGATCGACACCGAATTTGTCGGGCCGGGCATGCCGCTGTGGCTCCCAAAGGGTACGGTGCTCGTCGAAGAACTGGAGAAGCTGGCCAAGGAAACCGAATTCGCCGCCGGCTACGTCCGCGTCCGCACGCCGCATCTGGCCAGGGAGAAGATGTATAAGACTTCGGGGCACCTGCCTTACTACGCGGAGTCAATGTTCCCCCCAATAGAACTCACTGAGCAGGAGGACAGCTCTAAACGACTTCAGTTTTTCGAACAATTCGCTCAACTAAGCGAACGCGAGGAACAGATTATTGAGGCGCCTGCTCCTGATTTAGCAGAGCTCGAGGATGTGCGGAACCAGATCCGAAAAACTAGAGAGCAGATGGATAGCTTCAAGACTCGTTACTATCTCAAAGCGATGAATTGCCCCCACCATCATCGCATCTTCGCGGCTGAACCTAAGAGCTACCGCGACCTCCCCTTGCGTCTCGCCGAATACGGCACCTGCTATCGCTATGAGCAGAGCGGCGAGCTGTTCGGCCTCATGCGCGTGCGCTCGATGAACATGAACGACGCGCACATCTATTGCACCGAAGACCAGTTTGCGGACGAGTTCCGCGCGGTGAACGAGATGTATCTGAAGTATTTCAAAATCTTCGGCCTCGAAAAATACCAGATGCGCTTCAGCACCTCCGCGCCGGAGGGGCTTGGCAAGAAATACGTCAACGAGCCGGAACTATGGAAGAAGACCGAGGACATGGTGCGCCGCGTACTCATTGAGAGCGGCATCAACTACGTGGAGGTCGCCAACGAGGCGGCGTTCTACGGTCCGAAGATCGACGTGCAGGTGTGGAGCGCCATCGGCCGCGAATTCACCATCGCCACCAATCAGGTGGACTTCGCCGTGCCCGCGCGCTTCGGCCTGCAATACAAGGATCGCGACAACGCGATGAAGACGCCGCTGTGCATCCACCGCGCCCCGCTCGGCACGCACGAGCGGTTCATCGGCTTCCTCATCGAGCATTACGCCGGCAATTTCCCCCTCTGGCTCGCGCCCGACCAGGTGCGCGTCATCACCATCGGCGCGGAAGACGATCCCGCCTCCGCCCCGCTTATCGCCTACGCGAAGGGCATCGCCGCCGAACTCCGCAGCCAGCAGGTCCGCGTGAGCACCGACTTCAGCAACAGCCCGATCAAAGGGAAGATTCAGGACGCGGAGCAACTGCGCGTCCACACCATGCTCGTCATCGGCGGCCGCGACATGGACGCCGGTGCCGTCAGTGTCCGTCTCCACGGCAAAGGCCCGCAAGGCGCGAAGGCGAGGGCGGAAGTGGTGGCGGAGATACTGGCGAGCATCAAAGAGCGGCGGGCATAACACCCCCATGAAGTTTCAGCCGCCGGACCGGCTGAAACCTTTCTTCTCAAGCCCCCTGCTCATTGGTAATTCTTCCGGCGTTCCATGAATCCCCGTTTCCAAATCGAAGTTGACGGCCAGCCGCGTGAGGCGGAACTCCGATTCGGAACTGATGCCGACGCACGTTTGCTCACTCGCTGGCGTTTCCCTATTGGCCATGGAGAAAACGAAGCCATCCCCGATGCCCTGGAATACGCGCGCCTCGCCTCGAAACGCTGGCGTTACTACCGGCAGACAGGCGCGACGGTCGCCAGCCTCGCCGAATTAAGCGGTTGCATCCGGCGGGATCCGAAGGCGGAGGTGGCGATGATCTTGGTGGCGGGCGCCACCTGGCGGACCGCCACCCCCATTTTGGGCTTCGCTTATTTCCGGCGCAGTTGGTCGCATCATCTCATCGTGGACTTTCTCTCGGCTCATCCCCGCGTCATTGACGGGAAGCCGGAGCGGATTCGCGGTGTCGGCACGGGCTTGATCAACCAGTTGGTGGCCGTGGCTGAAGCCATGAAAATTCCGTGCATTTGGGGCGAAGCCACCTCCCACTCCGCGCCGTTTTATCAGCGCGCGTTGGGCGTCGAAAAAATTCTGGATCACTTCTTCATCGAGGACGAAGTAATGCAACACTGCCGCGACGAATTGCGCCGCTCGCGCGAGCAAATGCTTGCGCGAAAATCCGCCCGATAAGAGCTTCGAGACATGAAACTGAAACTGAAAAGCCGTCGCATCCGCCCGATTGAAGAGCTTTGGGCCATTGAAGACCAGTTTCCCGCCGTGTGCGGCCCAAGCCCGGCGGCTTATGCCGCCCGTCACGGCTTGAAACTTTCCAAGTCGTATTTGAATTTCATGCGCCGCCAGCAGGCCAATGGTAATGGAACGCCGAAAACTGTTTCGTCTCGCCGCAAGCTGGTGCCTGCCTGATCGCTTTCTCCGGTATTTCTCAAGGTTGGTTTCGCAGGAACTGACCGCCGCGTCGCCGTATCTTTGCGGCAGTTGCCGCGTCTTGTCGTTGCGCCTCGAGGAATATGCCACTGGCTGTCGCTACGAACCGGGCGGCGAGTTGCCAGCTTCAAGACTCCGCTCGGCACGCACGAACGCGTCATCGGTTTCCTCATCAAGCATTACGCCGGCAACTTCCCCCTCTGGCTCGCGCCCGACCAGGTGCGCGTCATCACCATCGGCGCGGAAGACGATCCCGCCTCCGCCCCGCTTATCGCCTACGCGAAGGGCATCGCCGCCGAACTCCGCAGCCAGCAGGTCCGCGTGAGCACCGACTTCAGCAACAGCCCGATCAAAGGGAAGATTCAGGACGCGGAGCAACTGCGCGTCCACACCATGCTCGTCATCGGCGGCCGCGACATGGACGCCGGTGCCGTCAGTGTCCGCCTCCACGGCAAAGGCCCGCAGGGCGCGAAAGCGAAGGGGGAAGTGGTGGCGGAGATACTGGCGGCGATTCGGGAGCGACGGGCATAAACCCCACCCGAAGACCGAACTTCCAGATGTCGGGCCGACTTACAAAGAGCTTACTCGGCCTGGGGAAGAATGAAGTCGGGGATCACCCGCACGTATGGCTGCACGGTCTGCTGGCTGTAGCCTAGGACGAAATCATAGGAGCCATCGCGGCGCTGCTGGTCGGGGAGGAAGCACCGGACGATGCCTTTGAAATCATGATAGGCGGTGGGGTTATCGAAGGTGATGCCGAGATGGGGCACGATATTTAAGCGACCGCCGGCACTTACTTCGACGCGGTGGAAGGTGATGGCACCGGGGGAGTCATCGAAGGGTTCGGCAAGGAAGAATATCTGGCCGTCCGGCGCAGTGAAAATGATCTGACTCGGACGTTTGAACTCCAAAGGACGGAGATCGCCACCGTTGGGTTGGTGTAACACGACGCCGTCGATGAATTGCCTCCGGGCCAGACTGTAAGAGTAGAGAACTCCGTCCTGTGTCATTACGATGAGGAAGCGGTTGCAGGGGGAGAGTACGATGTGTCCCTCGATGGCTTTGTCATTTTCCAGCTTGGGCAGGGAGAAGCCGTAGAGATCGCGGAGACCGGCAGGTTCGGTCACTTCGTAGAGGAATACTTTCGCATCCAGATTGGCCGGGCCGACGGAGGGATCCTTCAGCTCGTTGATCAGGCCCCGCCGGATCGAGCCGCTGGCGGCGAATATCTCCTGGCGGGGGCGGCCGTCGCGGGCGTTCCAGACCAGCCGGCTGTGCAGGGTCTTGAGCGCGAAGCAGCGGCTAAGATAGGCGCTGGTCTGGCTCTTGATCTGATTGGTCAGGCCGGGACCGAGTGACTGTGGGTCGAAGAGTTCGACTCCGGTGGAGAAGGCATCGCCGCCGCGGCCGTCCAGCCCGTAGCCGGAGTTCAGCAGGCGTCCGCCAAACACCGGCAGCAGGCCATCTATCTTCTTCATCGAAGTTCGTCCGTGGCCGTCGAGGGGCTGTTGCTGAAGGCGACTGTTGAAGAGGTCCGCGGTCATGGTTGGCAGCACCCTCCCCCCTTTGGCGTAGCGGATTCGCGAGATGCCGGTGTAACCGCTGAGATAGAGCCATTGTTCATCGTTGGACTTCACCCAGGTGGAGTTGTAGGGACCGAGGCCCGCACTGGCGGGTGACTGGGGTGGTAGGAAGGTTTTCCCTACTGTCTTGGTGGTGCCGAGGCTGGAGAAGTCGAGGACTGACAGGGGATAGCCGGCATACTCACAGACTGCCATGACTTTGTTGGTTTCACCCGGAATGGGTGACAGGAGAAAGGCGGGACCGATGCTCGTGCCGCCACTCAATGAGTCAGCCAGCGGACCTTGCGCGGCCGGCGTGTTCCTGAGTTTCCCGACGAGATCGTAGCGAACGGTGACGGTTCCTTCGGGTGCGCCGTCGTAGGTTGGAAAGGCTCCCTTCCGGGCGATCTTCAGGGCCAGGCCTTCGGTCCGGTCGTTCAGCAGCAGGCGGATCGAGGCGCGGGGAATGGTAATCTCGCCGAGTGAGAAGCGGATAAGGTTGCGGCCGCCGCCGGTGCCGGGATGAAGTTCCCTACCCTTGGGAATACCATGGACCATGACAAGCTGGGTGGGCGGGAGAGTCCGGCCATCGCGGGCCACGGTGTCGGCGAGGGAGTTTACCTCGGCGAGGAACCGGGTGTTACCCTTGTCGTCGAGCTCGAGCCGCCAGGGTCCGCCTTCATACTTCGGACCAGCGGTGGTGAAGAAGAGTCCGGTGTCAGTGACACTGACTCCGCCCAGTTTTCGCACGTCGGTGTCGGCTTTGGGGGGAGTCTGATAGAAAGCAGGACGGGCGGTTTCCCAGCTCCCGACGTGGAGACGGATGTCAGCCGCGAAGGTCGTGGCATTACTCCAGTCTTGGGGAATGGAGAAGACTCCGCCGACGCGCCGGTTCAGGGGATTGGCGGGATCGCCGCTGGACCGGGTGTCATTGCACAGGGTGAAGAAGACGCGTCCCCGCGTGCAGGATACCCGGCACAGACCGTCATTCAGCATTCCTGCGCCGGGCGGCACCAGCTTCTGAAAATCAATCCGGCCGGGGGGTTGTTCAAACTTCCGGGTATGTGGATCGAAGCGAACCACGTAGGCGCCGGCCCCGCCGACGCGCCAGTAGATTCGCCCTTGTTCGTCGGTGTCCAGGTCGCCAGTCTGGCCGAGATCGTTGTCGCCGGTGCCGAGGATGTTAGCACCGCTGGGAGCCTTCTCTTTGGTGACATGGACGGCGAACTGACTCGGACTAAGAGTCACACTTTCATCGCCGCGGCCCTGGCCCCAGGTAGTCTGAATAGGGATTTCCACGAGAAATTTCTGCCAGCGTTCCACGCGCGCACCGGCATAGATCGCCTTTTTGCAGGCGAAGTAGAGACTCGCCCGGGTGGGATCGTCCGGGAAGTCAGTCTGTCGCCCGAGCACGCTGCCACCTACCAATGGGAAGTCCACTGCGGCGAGCACGGGGAAGGTGATTTCTGGTTTTGAGACTAGTCGGGTGGGAGAAGTTAGTTTGAGGTGCCGCATTTGATTGGCTGTTGGGAGGAGGATGCGGGGTGGGACTAACTGAGTATCCGCGGCGGTAACTGGTGGAGATAGCTGTGTCTGGCGCATCGCCGAGCCGGGCTCGATGTAGGCGAACTGAGGAGGCGAGGCGGGAGCGCCGGGGGGCGGGGAGGTGATGCTGGCGGCCAGCGGGATTTGTGGGATGGGAGTTATGGTTTGCTTGGCGATGATTTCGCCGGAGCCACTTTTCACGGTGATGGTGATGCCATCGCAGCGGGCGACTGAGGTGAGATCAATGACCAGTGCGCCGTGGAGGGCGGGGTCGGTGAGATCGACCAGCAGTTGTTTGTCGCCGGTGGGTTGATGGAGTTGCAGGCTGGCGGTCAGTTGGGAGTGAGTGAGTCGCAGGCGGTCGAGCCGGGTGATCTCCACGATGAGCTCATCGCCAGTGCGGGAGGCGGTGGTTTTCTCCGCGGCACCGAGGGGCGCGGCGGCGGCAAAGAGCAGGGCAAGAGAGAGGGATAGGTGGAGGCGCACGGGGGTGAGACTGATGGGGAGGGGGGCGGGGAGTCAATGGGATCGGGGTTGTGGTTGGCGGTCTGGGCGATCTTTTTTCTATTGAAGAGGCGGATTTGGCAGACGAATGGGGACTATTCCGGAGAGATTTTGACACGCGCGTCTGCTGCGGCCGTGGACGGCCGCACTCCGGCTTGGGTGACGGTGGGCTTTACTTTCGCGGGGTTTGTCGGGGGAATAGCGCGGCGCGGTGGGTGCGTGAGCGGAATGAAAACGGGCGAGAGATGCGGGGAAAGGGTGCATGAACATTTCGGAAAAATCGGCGGGTTTGGCGGATGTCGCGGGCGTGGTGGCGTGGAAGGCATTGCTGGCGGGACCGGGGTTGCCGGAGTTGGGGCCGGGGCCGCGCGCGGGTGTGCGGGCGTTGGCGGAGTTGGAGTCGGCATGCGCGGCGGCGATCAAGGCGGGCGGTCTTGCGGATGAGCGGGCGGAGCTGGCGCGCGGGGCGGTCTTGCTGTGGCACGATCACCACGAGGAGGCACATGGCATCGCGCAGGAGATTGCGAGCCGCGAGGGGAGCTGGCTGCACGGGATTTTGCATCGGCGCGAACCGGACTACGGCAATGCGGCGTATTGGTATCAGCGCGTGGGACAGCATCAGGCGTTTGCGGAACTGGCGCGGCGGGCGGGTGAGATTTTGGCGGAGGCGGGTGAGATGGAATTGCGGCGCGCCTTGTTCCGCGGGGCGGCCTGGAGCGCGCGGGGATTCATCGACGCGTGTGAGGAGTGCGCGGGGCGCACGGCGACGGAGGCGCGGCGGGCGGTGTTGGAGCGGATTCAGGCGGCGGAGTTTGCGGTGTTTCTGGAAAACGTTTTGGGCGGCGCGGAAGGCGGCGGGCGATGAGCGAATTTCTCATCGTGGTAAATGCAGTGCTGCCGGTGGTGGCGCTGGCGGTGGCGGGGATCGTCCTGCGGCGGGTCAACTGGCTCACGGAGGAGGCGGATCACAGTCTGCTGCGGCTGAACATTAATCTGCTCTCGCCGTGTTTGATCTTCGACAGCCTGCTGGGGAACGACGCGGTGCGGAAGCTCGGCAATGTCGTGCTCGCGCCGCTGGTCGGGTTCGGGACGATCGCGCTGGGATTGGTCATCGCGGTGGCGTGCGCGGGCTGGACGGGGCTGAAGGAGGCGCGGTCGCAGAAGTCGTTTGCGTTCACGGTGGGGATCTACAACTACGGTTTCGTGGCGCTGCCGCTGGCGTGGAGATTATTCGGCGAGGAGACGGCGGGGGTGCTGTTCGTTCACAATATCGGGGTCGAGATCGCGTTCTGGATCGGGTGCGCGGTGCTGCTGGGGGGCACGCAGGTGGGGCCGTTGTGGAAGCGCATTCTCACGCCGCCGGTGCTGGCGATTGTGCTGGCGCTGGCGATTAATTTTCTGCACGGGCACGAGTGGCTGCCGCAGTTCGTGCTCGCGACCGCGAAGCTGCTCGGGCAGTGCGCGATCCCGATGGGGCTGCTGGTGACGGGCGCGACGATTGCGGATCATCTCGGCGAATTTCACGCGCGGTCGGGCTGGCGGGTGATCGGGTGGGGGTGCGTGCTGCGGCTGGGGGTGCTGCCGGTGTTGTTCCTGTTGCTGGCGAAGTTTCTGCCGTGCTCGCTGGAGTTGAAGCGCGTGATCGTGTTGCAGGCGGCGATGCCGTCGGGCGTGTATCCGATCATCATCACGAAACATTACGGCGCGGACCCGGCCACGGCGTTGCGCGTGGTGATCGGGACGTCGGTGGTGGGGTTGGTGACGATTCCGTTGTGGATACGGTTCGGGATGCACTTCGTCGGGCTGGACGCGGGCGGGCCGTAGCAGGGCAGGGGAGGGGAGGGCCGCGAAAGAGCGCGGAGAGCGCAAAGAGGCTGGCTTGGGGTTAGAACCACCGCGGCGGGTAGGGCGCGTCTGTCTTCAGTGAGCCTTGGGCCGTGCGGTCGCAACAGCGGCGCGCTGGGGACTGACGCGCCCTACTTGCCGCGGTGGCGGCGCTTCGGTGCGTGCTTCAGTTTTTCTTTTTCTTTCCCGGGCGCGTGACTTTTTCGAGGGCGGCGGCGAGGCCGTCGATGGTGTGCGGGCGCGCTTCCAGAAACGGTTCGAGGCCGAGGGCGCGGATGGCTTTGCTGGTCTCGGGGCCGATGGAGGCGAGGCGCGTGGCGGGAAATTGCTGGAGCAATTTCGGCAGATCGAAGCGGGCGTGGAAATTCTCGACGGTCGAACTGCTCGTGAAGGTGATCCAGTCGGCGCCGGCTTCGAGCAGGCGCGCGACGGCACCGTTGACGTCCTCGGTTTCGGGGACGGTTTGATAGCAGGGCACGTCGTCCACGATGGCTCCGAGCGCGGCAAGTTCCTTGGGGAGATCGGGGTTGGCGACCTCGGCGCGGAGGAGGAGGACTTTGACATTCTCGACGCTGGCGAAGTCGTTCATCGCCTTGGCAATCGCGGCGGTGACGTATTTCTCGGGCATCACATCCACGTGCAGGTGCAGTTCCTTGAGCTTGGCGGCGGTGCCGGGACCGACGGCGGCAAACTTCACGCCGCCGAGGTCGCGGATGTCGGGGAAGGCTTTGAGGAAATACTCGAAGAACGCGGTGACGCCGTTGGGGCTGGTGAAGACGACCCAGTCGTAGGTGCCGAGTTCGGCGAGGGCTTCGACAAGCAGTTGGCGCTGGGTGGGCGGGGCGATTTTGATGGTCGGGATTTCGAGGACTTCCGCGCCGCGCTCGGCGAGCTGGCGGGAAAGTTCGCTGGCCTGTTCGCGCGTGCGCGTGACGACGATGCGGCGGCCGAACAGCGGGCGGGTCTCGAACCAGTTGAGGCGATCACGCAGCGAGACCACGCCGCCGATGATCGTCACGGCGGGGGCGGTGAACTTCTCCTTTTCCACAATATCCGCGATGTCGGCGAGCGTGCCCGCGATGCTCTGCTGGCGGCCCGTGGTGCCCCAACGGATCATCGCGACGGGCGTGGTCGCGGCGCGGCCGTGCGCGATGAGTTGCGCGGCGATCGAGCGGATGCGCTCGACGCCCATGAGGACGACCAGCGTGCCGGGGGTTTTGGCGAGGCGCGCCCAGTCGAGGCTGCTCTCGGGCTTGGTCGGGTCTTCGTGGCCGGTGATGACGGTGAAGCTCGAGCAAAAGTCGCGGTGCGTGAGGGGAATGCCGGCATAATTGGGCGCGGCGATGATCGAGGAAATGCCGGGCACGACCTCGAAGGGAATGCCGGCGGCCGCGAGTTCCTCAGCCTCCTCGCCGCCGCGGCCGAACACGTAGGGATCGCCGCCTTTGAGCCGCACGACGCATTTGCCTTCCGCGGCCTTGGTGACGAGGAGCTGATTCAGCTCGGCCTGCGGGATGGCGTGGTCGCTCGCGCGTTTGCCGCCGTAGATGATTTCGGCGCTTTTCGGCGCGAGACGCAACAGGTCGGCGTTGACGAGGGCGTCGTACACGACCACGTCGGCCTGGCGCAGGAGTTCCGCACCGCGCAGGGTCAGCAGCCCCGCGTCGCCGGGACCGGCACCGACCAGATAGACCATTCCAGATTTCTTCATTGCTTCAAAAGTGTGGGCCGTCGCCGCCGCCGCCGCCGTTGTGGACGGCAAAAATGTTCGACCGCGGCGGACGCTAGCGGGGGCGCGGGTGGGAAACAACCTTCAAGCCGGGAGGGTGCGGGGGGACGGGGGCGCGGGCGCAGGGAGCGCGGCCTTCATGCCGCTTCCGCGTGGTGGGCTCCGGGCGGGGACGACCGCGGGGTGACGTGCGAACGGGAAAGCGGCGCGAACGCCGCGCGCCGCCGCGGCGCCCCGGAGTGCGCCCGTCCCCGGGCGCAGCAAGCTGGAGCGCAGGTGGGCTTGGTGTTTTTCAACGCGGCCGGTGCGTGGGGGCGTCGCTACGGCCGGGGACGGCCGCACTCCGCGTCGTGGCTACGCTTACAGCCGCCGATATTCCGCCAGCAGGCGGCGACCGCTGATGCGGAGACCCAGCCAGCGCCGCAGAACCCGGTGCTCGCGGCGGTCATCATCGCGCGCGGCGCTGACAATGTTTTCCAGTTCGTCAAGGGACATGGCCACGCCCGCCTCGGTGGCCACGCCGAGGTCACGGGCGAACACGAATGGATGCCAGCCGGTCGCCATCCCCACGAGCCACACCATTGGCCGGGCGGCCCGTTTGAGCAGGGCTTTTTCAAAGTCCGCCAGCGCGACGGCGTACTTTTGACAGAAGCGTTCTTTGAACGGCAAACGGACTGAGGCGGGATCGGATTCGGACATGACAAAAATTACCCCGAAGACGCGACGCGCTCTTCAGTGCGGGGCGCGCATCTTAATCTCAAAGGAGTGGCGTGCAAGAGTGGGGACGCAACTACTATCCATAGACAGGCGGGGATGACCGAGACGGCGGCCGGCTGCCCAGCGTGCTGCGGCTGGGGTTGGGAACACCGTCGCGCATCGGCGACGCGTCGCGCGCCTACGGCTTGAGCCAGTCCGGGACCTGGATGTCCTTGCTCTTCCAAGGCGCTTCGTTGCCGCGCCAGAGGAAACCGGCTTTTTCAAATTCGCCGCGGTTGGCCTGGAGGTGGGCGAGCAGGCGGCGCGCGAGCTGGCGGTTCGGCGAACGCTCGCGCACGGCGAAGGGCTGGATGGCCTTGGCCCCCGCGTGCTGGATCGGAAAAAAGTCCAGCGTGTCGGCCTGCGGGATCGCGTTCACGCGATACACAATCGCCGCGTCGAGGCCGCCGATGCGCATTTGATTGATGAGGAGATCGGCGGTGGGCACCTCGGTGGCGACATTTTTCCCGACCGCCGCCGCGAGGCCGGTGGCCTTCAACATCCCGCGCGTCATAAAGCCCAGCGTGCTTTGTTCCGCGTTGCAGAGGCCGAGCTTGAGGCCGGGCTGCGCGAGGTCGGCGAGCGTCGTCACGCCGCGCGGATTCCCTTTTTTCACCACGATGCCGATGTCCGTCTCGGTGAGCAGCACAGCCTCGGGAAACTGGGCGGCCACCGGCGGCACGAAGCACAGGTCGCAGGCATAGTAGGCGTCAGGGAAACGCGCGCCCGCATTGGTGCCCATCGCCTTCATCGTGGCGCACAGCACGCCGCAGCCGTTGAACACGGTGGTGACATTCACGCCTTCGCGATCGGCGAATTGGCGCAGCAGTTTTTCAATCGCCAGCCGGTTCACGCCGCCGCTGTAGAGAATGAGTTCCGGCTTCGGTGCCCACCGATCGCCGTCGGCGGGCGTGAAGCCGTGCTGCTGAAACACGGGGCCGCCTTTTTCCGGCGCGGCAAGAAAGCGGGCGAAGCCCAGCGCCGCGGCGGGCTGCGGACAGGACGCGGGAACGGCGGCGACGACGCGGTTGGTGCCGGGCGCGGGAGTGTTGGTCGCGGTGGCGGGCGGACGGAGCGCGAGCGGGAGAATCTCGCGCACGGTCCCGGCCTTGCGGGCGTCCGCAAGCGGGGTGTCCTCGCTGAGCAGGAGGAGATCGAACTGCTTGGAATCGGGGAGCGCGGAGAAAAGCGCGGCGACGGGCGCGGATTGCAACCGAATCGTGACGCCGGATTCGCGCTGATACGCGGCGACGATCGCGGTCACCGGGGCCTGCAATTCATCGGCACAACCGACCGTGACCGTGGCAGATGCGAACGACGGCGAACCGCCGCGTTGCCGGAACGCCACCACGCCGAGCACGACGGCGAGGGCGAGCAGCAGGATGGCTACAATCTTCATGTTTCTTCCCCCGCAAGCTTCCACGCCCGTCCGCCGACGGCGACGAGAAAACGGGGGGAACAAGAAGATGGCAGGAAAATAGGAGGCAGAAAAAAGAAACGGGGAATTGGTGGATCAAGCGGGCATGAGCGCGCCGCAGTTTTTTGCAGTTCTCATTCGCACCCGGAGGAAGTCGGGTGCGAACGAGAGGAGCAAGCGGACGCGGGGCGTCGGGTTCATGGCCATTTCAATCCGCATTCCCGAGCCAGCCGTCGTTCGGCGATGCGGTCCGGGTGATTGAGTTGCAATAATTTCACGGTCACCCGGCCGACGTTGGTGAGCGGGACGATTCGCAAGCCGGCCACGCGGAAGTGCGTGGTCCAGAGATCGCGGCGCGGATGGAACAACGGGATGAGCACTCCCTCCACGTCGTCCACCGACCCGAGGTCCGCACCTTTGCGCTTGTTACAGATGGCGCAGCAGTAGGCGAGATTGGCGGTGCCGGACGTGCCCTCGTGTTTGCGAGCGAGGATGTGGTCGAGTTGATGGCGGACCAGGGAGTCGCGTTCGGGGACCAAACAATACTCGCAACGGCCCTGAGCTCGTTCGCGGACCGCCCGGCGAACGCGACCAGATGGGCCGGACTTGCTCATGCTCCAAACTCAAGGCGGGAGGCTGCGCGCACCTTGGCCAGGCGGATGACATGCTCGACTTGCTCGAAGCACTTCCACTCCTGTTCCTCTTCCGGGGTGAGTCCGGTCGTGCGATTTTTTTCCAGCAGCGCCTCGATGCGCGCCTGGGCTTTGCGGGACAGTTTCCACGCGAGCACCTCGGCGGGCGTGGGCACGGAGGCCAGTTTGCCGAGCACTTCCTTCAGCCACGGATAGGCCCCGGATGGATTACGCCACTGGCGGAGTCCGAGGGTGAAGATGTTGCCCAGTTCAGCCTGCCGCTCGGGCAGGCCGGCGGCGACGGCGCGGGGCAGCTCCATTTCCATGGTGACTTTCATGGTTCAGTTTTAGCGCGGCGCCGACGGCGTCACAAGGGGAACGTCGGGAGGAGCTGACGCCCGGGCGCGTCTCCGTTTCTTGCACTCCTTCCGACGGCGGGTACTAACGAGATTGGGGCATCGGCTACAAGGAACTGCCATGCGTCCGCCAGTCAGCGTCCGGCGTTCGCCATTCCCTGTCCCCGTCCCCATTTTTCTGCCCCCCATTTTTCTGCCATCGTCCCCCTCAGCGCTCGACCGCCGCCATGGCTTCGAGGTGTTCGAAGTTCGGATACTCGGTGATGGCCGCCTTCACACGCACGCCGCATTCGTCGATCAGTCGGCCGGCGAAACCCGCCATCATGCGATTCCATTTGTCCACCATGCGCGTGAGTTCCTGTCGGTCGCGGCGTTCCCAGTAGCCGCTTTCGTCGCTGATCTTGCTCACCAGCCCGAGCCGGTGCGCCGAGTCGAGCAGGCTGATGACAGAGAGATGGCAGCGGAGAAAATTGTGAACACCGCCGAGCGCCGGATTGCTCGCATATTGCGTCTTGCACGCGCCCGCCCACGACCAGCCCTGCAACTGCGTCGCCACCGCCACACCCTCGACAGAGATGGTCTCCGGATAACGGCAGAGACCGAAGATCGCCGGCTCGGAGCCTTTTCCCGGCGAGGTGACGAGCGCGAGGATGCGCGTCGGCTGGATGGCGTAATAGCTCTCGCCGCGCGCCAGGTAGCGGGTGGCCTGCACCTTCAACCAGCGCAGGTCGTCGTTGGGATCTTCGTTCGCGCACTCGGAACCGGTGAACTCCTCGATGCTGCTGCCGACGAACTGAAACGGCAGATGCAGCGCCGCGCGGCGCAGGTTGTCCAATAGTTCACGGGCCGCCGTGACGTTGAGGTTTCGCGTTTGGAATTCGTAATGAATGGTCAAGCCCATGATTTTTTCCTGTCAGTAGTCGTAGAGACCCGCGTCGTGGGAGTATCCACCCCCGCCGCCCCCGCCCCCGCCCTCGTCGCCTTCCCCGCCCATCATGTCTTTGAAAACATCGCCCATGTCCTCCTCGATTTTGTCCGGGTCTTCGCCGGCCTCGAGACGCTTCACGGCCACGTCAAAATCCTTCGGCACCATGCCCGCGGGCATGAGGTCCTTCATCTTGCGCATCATGTAGGCCATGTGCTTGGGGTTGTTTTCATCGAGATGATCCATCGCGCCTTCCATCTCGCTCATGGCGCGGCGGACCCGCGGATCGTCGAGGTTGGGCATCGGCATCTCACTGCCGTCGCCCGCCTCGTCGCCCGCGGGTGTTACGGTCGGTTCTTTGGCCCCGCGCGGCATGGCGAACTGGCTCACCTGCTTGGCCATCTTCTTATTGCCGCACTTGGGACATTGGGGCAGATGCGAGGGGTTCACCCGCTTGGAGAGGAAGTTGAAAACCACCCGGCATTTGGGACACGCAAATTCGTAAATGGGCATAATCGGTAAGTTTGTTTTTTGGCCCCGCACTTTACCGAGTCGCCCGCTGACTGAACAACGCGAAACTCCGTGAACACCCGACGATCTGGACTTCCTCCCGGCTGTGAATACCGCACTCACTCCGTGTGCTCTCTCCTTGGTTGAATTGTTGCCCTGGCTTGTCATCGCGCCGTTTTTGGCGGCCCGATTTTCAAGTGCCATTTATTACCTCACCACTGCGGCGGGCGCAAATTTTCACCCCGTTTTTCTCGCACCACGCCCCACGGCGTCAGCGTTTCGTCGCCAGATGGATGCTCATGCACCCGCCGACCAGCGGGAGCACGCGCACCGCGGAAGCGCCCGCGCGGCGCATCATTTCCGCCAGCGCCGCGGCTTCCGGATAATGCAGCAGCGACTCGTAAATGTAGGCGTGGGTCTCCGAGTCACCGCAGAAACAACGGCCGAACACCGGCACGAACCAGCGCAGATAACGGAAGTAAAACGCGCGCAGCACGCGGTTCGCCGGCTTCCCAAAATCGAGCACCAAGAGCCGCCCGCCCGGCTGCAGCACACGCAGCATTTCGCGCAGGCCCGCGTCGAGATCGGCGAGATTGCGCAGGCCGTAGCTGATCGTCACCGCCGCGAAGGTCGCGTCCCCAAACGGCAGCCGCAGCGCATCCCCGCGCAGCCACTCGGGCGATTGCGAGAGACCGCTCGCCACGCCGCGCTGCCGCGCCACGGCGAGCATCGGCCCGCTGAAATCCAGGCCGCACACGCGCACGCCCTGCCGCGCGCCGGCGAGCGCGACATCGCCCGTGCCGCAGCACAAATCGAGCAGGCGCTCGCCCGGCCGCAGTTCCGCGAGGCCGATCAGGCGGCGCTTCCACAGACGGTGAACGCCGAAGCTCTGGAGGTCGTTGATGAGGTCGTAGCGCGGGGCAATCGCCGCGAACAAATCGTTCACCTTGCCGGAACGCTGCTCGCCGGGGACGTAAAATTTGTTGCCCATTCGCGCGCTAAAATCCGGGGCGGCGAAGGGGCGTGCAAGCAGCAACTCGGAGCGGTGCCGGAGTGCGCCCGTCCTCGGGCGCAGCAAGGTAGAGCGGTGCGATCTCCACCAACCCCAACGCTTCGTGCTTGTGGACGTCGCTGCGGCCGGGGACGGCCGCACTCCGCCGCGGCGGCTTGCCGCACGCTCCACACTCCGCGCTCAGTGCTCCGCGCGCCGCCGCTTCACCCGCTTTTGCTTGAGCTTTGCCCGATGCGCTTGAAAGGTCCGCCGCACGTTGCCATGCCAAACACCGCCGCTGCTCATCTGCAAAAACCCGCCGCCGATCCGCGCCTCTGGCAGCTCGACCGGCGCGTCATTTTTCTCAATCACGGTTCCTTCGGCGCGTGTCCGCGCGCGGTGCTCGCCGAGCAGCAGGACTGGCGCGAGCGCATGGAACGGCAGCCGGTGAAATTCTTCGTCAAGGAACTCGACGGCCTGCTCGATGCCGCGCGCGCACGTTTGGCCGCGTTCGTGGGCGCACGAACCGACGACCTGGTCTTCGTTCCGAATGCCACCGCCGGCGTAAACACGGTGCTGCGCTCGCTGCGCTGGCGCACGGGCGACGAGTTGCTCGTCACCGATCACGAATACAACGCCTGCCGCAACGCGCTCGATTTCGCCGCCAAGCGCGAAGGCGCGCGCGTCGTGGTGGTGCCCGTGCCCTTTCCCCTGCGCTCGGCCGACGAAGTGATCGCCGCGGTGCTCGCGCGTGTGACGCCGCGCACGCGCCTGGCCCTGCTCGATCACGTCACGAGCCAGACGGGCCTGGTGCTGCCCATCGAGCGGCTCGTCCGCGAACTCGCCGCGCGCGGCGTCGAGGTGCTCGTGGACGGCGCGCACGCCCCCGGCATGGTGCCGCTGAATCTGCGGAAACTCGGCGCGGCCTTTTACACCGGGAATTGTCACAAATGGCTCTGCGCCCCCAAGACCGCCGCGTTCCTCCACGTCCGCGCGGATCTGCAAAAAGAGATTCACCCGCTCGCGATCAGTCATGGTGCCAACTCGCCGCGCACCGATCGCTCACGCTTCCTCATTGAATTCGGCTGGACCGGCACGAGCGATGTCACGGCGAGTCTCAGTGTGCCGCGCTCGATTGATTTCATGGCGACGCTGCTCCCCGGCGGCTGGCCCGAGATTCGTCGCCGCAACCGCGCGCTCGCCCTCGCCGGTCGCCAGATCCTGTGCGACGCGCTCGGCATCCCGTCGCCCGCGCCCGCGGCCATGATTGGCTCGCTGGCCTCACTGCCGTTGCCGGACTCCACCAGCACGGCGGCTCCGCATTCGCCGCTCTACGCGGACCCGTTGCAGGACCGGCTGCGCGAACGCTGGGGCATCGAGGTACCGATCATTCCCTGGCCCGCGCCGCCGCACCGGCTCGTCCGCATTTCCGCGCAGCTCTACAACTCGCTGCCCCACTACGCGCGCCTGGCCGAGGCGCTCACTGCGGAATTACGCGAGCGACGGTGACAGAGCTCGGCGCGCATGCCACAGAAAGCCACGGCTGAAACTGGATGTTTCGATCCTCCCGGTCCCGCTCACATCTCCGCGGCCCGAAGGCCGCGCTCCTCACCCAGCGCGGGGCGCGGATCAATCCACGTACAGCGCCGTCTTCAAATCCCGGACCAGCACGCTCATGTAGGGGTAGCGTTTGTCCGGGTCGCGTTCGAGGCACTTGAGCACGATCTTGTCGAGCGCGAGAGGGAGTTCCGGGTTGTGCTGCCGGGTACTGGCGATGTGGAAGTTCGGATCCACATGGCGGCGGATGACTTCTTCCTGGGTGTCGCCATTGAACGGCTTCTTGTTGGTCAGCAGTTCGTAGGCGGTGATGCCGAAGGCGAAGATGTCGGCTCGGTGATCAAGCGGGAGGCGTTGGAGCTGCTCGGGAGCCATGTAGGCGGGGGTGCCCGAGTGTTTGTCCATCTTCTTGGGTTTGTCGGGCTTTTCCTCGGCGAGATCAAAGTCGATGAGCCGCACGTCACCGGCGCGGGTGATCATGATGTTCTCGGGCTTGAAATCCAGGTGCATGAAGCCGTTGTCGTGCATGTGCTCCAGCGCCTGGGCCGATTCGATGAGGATGTTGCCGACATACGCCTCGACCACTTCGGGGAAGCGGCTCGGCGCCAGCTTCAAATTGTGCCCCTCGACGTATTCGAGCAGGACATAGGGCAGGCCCTCGATCTTCCCGTGCTCGTAATAGCCGATGAGGTTGGGATGATGATGAATCTTCTCCAGAATCTCGCAGCCGCGGACGAACAGCTTCTTGGTCTTCAGCCCGAAAATGGACGTGTTGTAGAGGCGGCGCAGGGCGAAGTTGTTGCCCTCCTTGTCGGCCGCCAACCAGATTTCCGCCATCGCTCCCTGGCTGATTTTCTCATGCAAAAAAAAACGCCCAAAGGGAGTGCCCTGGGTCATTTGCGTTTCATTTCCGTTGGTCATTGCCTGAGCAAACATGTGTTTCCAGTAGAGCCGGTTCCGTGCCAGTCGCCGCAACACTGATTTTTCCAGCGCCGGGGTGACTTGGGTTTCAACTCCGTGTAAAAGAGACTCCGTGCGCCCACTAAAGGTAACAACAATCTTTGTCGCGACCGTGATTCTCGGGGGAGCGGTCCTAGCACCGGGGCTACATTGGCTGGTGCAACAGATGGCGTCAACGGTTTCGGCGCTGGAACCGCTGGCCCGCCAGCCGTTTCACCGCTTTGTCAGCCGCGCCATGCTGGTGCTGGCCATCGTCGGGCTGGGGCCGTGGGCGCGGGCGATGGGACTGCGTTCGTGGGCCGAGCTGGGCTGGTGCCGTCCCGGCGTCGGGCAGTGGAAGCTGTTGGGGCGTGGGTTTTTGTGGGGCTTTGTCTCGCTCGCCGCGTTCGCCGCGGTGGCGATGCTCTGCGGAGCCAAGATGGCAAATTTTGACCACACTCCGGGCGAATGGGGCAAACGTCTCGCCAGTGCGGCGCTCTCGGGGTTGGTCGTGGGTTTGCTCGAGGAAACTTTGTTTCGCGGCGCGCTCTTCGGCGGGCTGCGCAAGGGGATCGCCTGGCCTTCCGCGCTGGTGGTTTCGAGTACGATTTTTGCGCTGCTGCATTTTCTCGACCGCCGCCCCGAACCCCCGGCGCAAGTCGGGTGGGCGAGCGGGTTGGCGTTGCTGCCACGCATGGTGCGGGAAATTGACGACGGACGGATGTTCGCCGCCGCCCTCGGCAGCCTGCTGGTGGTCGGGTGTTTCCTCGCCCTTTCGTATCAGCGAACCGGGAATCTTTTCTTCCCGCTGGGGCTGCACGCGGGCTGGGTGTTTTGGATGAAACTCACCGGCTTCATCACCGTGGCCAAACCCGACGCGCCGGGCTGGCTGTGGGGCACGGGGAAACTCGTGGACGGCTGGGTTACCTGCGCGCTGCTGTTGCTCACGTTTGGAATCTACGCGCGCTGGGGAAAACCCGCTGCGGTGGCTGAGGAATCGCGCCGAAATGAGTGAACTTGCCGTAACCTCGCCCACCCGCGGGTGGGCCGACGCGCTGCTCGGTTTCTTCTATCCCGAGGCGTGTCAGATTTGTCACACCGCCCGCGCGACGCCCGCCGAGGGCTACGTCTGTGCCGCGTGCTGGCAGGGCGTGCGCTTCATCAAGCCTCCCTTCTGCGACCGTTGCGGACTCCCCTACCCCGGCGACATCACGACGGTTTTCGAATGTGGAAACTGCCGCGACGTGAAGCTCCACTTCCGCTCCGCGCGTTCGGCCGTCGCCGCCGAAGGCCTCGTCCTCGATGTCATCCACCAATACAAATATCAGCGGGCGCTGTGGTTCGAGCCGTTCTTGGCGGACCTCCTGATTCGCGCGGCCCGGCCGGAGTTGCAGCCCGAGCCGTGGGACTTGGTCGTCCCCATCCCGCTCCATCCGGTGAAACAACGCGAACGCGAGTTCAACCAAGCCGAACGCCTCGGTCGCCATCTCGCCGCCGCCCTTGGCATCACCGTGCGCGCCGACTTGGTGGAACGCGTCCGACCCACGGTTTCCCAGACGCGCCTCGACCGCACCGAACGCGCCGAGAACGTCCTCCGCGCCTTCGCCCCGCGCCGCGGCGCGCGCTTGCAGGGCGAGAAAGTCATCCTGCTCGACGACGTTTTCACCACCGGCGCGACCACCAACGCCTGTGCCCGCGTGCTCCACGCGCTGGGTGCGGGTGAAGTCACCGTCTGGACCCTCGCCCGCGGTCTGGCCGGTCCGAAATTATCTTTTGAATTGCCCCCTGCTTCTTGAGAGCATGAGCCATCGTTGATGATCGGTCCGGGTCATTGCGCACGATTTATGGCCACCACGATTCACAAAAAATCCATCGGCTTCGACACGGTCGAGCCCGCCGTCACTCCGCCGCCCCCGGCACCCGCGGGCGAGTCCACCTTCGTCAAGAAACCCAAGCTCGGCGGTTCCAAATCCAAGAAACGCGACATCCCCGAGGGTCTGTGGACCAAGTGCCCCAAGTGCACCACGCTCATCTACGACAAGGACCTCGACGAAAATCTCAAGGTCTGCCCCAAGTGCCAGCACCACTTCCCCATCGGCGCCCGTGAGCGCATCAACTCCCTCGTCGAAACCTGTTCCTTCGAGGAAATCGACGCCCAGATGACCAGCGTGGACACCCTCAAGTTCACCGGCACGGCCACCTACACCTCCAAGCTCGAGGCCTACCAGAAATCCACCGGCCTCAAGGACGCCGTCATCACCGGCCTCGGCCGCATCGGCGCGCAAAAGGTGGCGCTCGGCGTGATGGATTTCAGCTTCCTCGGCGGCTCGATGGGTTCCGTCGTCGGCGAAAAACTCACCCGCCTGATCGAACTTGGCACCGACCGTGGATTGCCCGTCATCATCATCTCCACCAGCGGCGGCGCGCGGATGTATGAAGGCATGTTCAGCCTCATGCAGATGGCCAAGACCAGCGCCGCCCTCGCCTACCACGCCAAGGCCAAACTCCCCTATCTCAGCATCCTCACCCATCCCACCACCGCCGGCGTCATGGCCAGCTACGCCAGCCTCGGCGACCTGATCCTCGCCGAACCCGGCGCGATGGTCGGCTTCGCCGGCCCGCGCGTCATCAAGGACACCACGCAGGCCGAGCTCCCCCCCGGCTTCCAGACCGCCGAATTCCTCCGCGACCGCGGCCTCATCGACGCCATCATCCCCCGGCCCGAGATGAAAGCCCGCCTCGCCAACTACCTCGACTTCCTCATGCAAGGCCGGAAGCAGCTCTCCGCCCTCGGCTGACCGCCGCAGAAAAAAGGGGACCTGAGAAGGGGTTCTTCCGTGAACGCGAGCGGGCCAGCAGATGACGGAATCCGACTGCTTTCGCACTCCCCCTTCCCCCTTTTTTCTGCCCCCATTTTTCTGCCGTTTTCCGATCTTCCTGCCCACGCTCCGGCACTTTCTGAAACTTCCAACTGCTCCCCGCAAAAACCGGAATAAAGCAGAAAAATGGGGGCAGAAAAATTGGGAGGGAGGGAGTGATGAAAATTCGAGCGGCCCAGTTTTTCACCACTTTCTGAGCTGCCCACCGGCCATCCCCCAGCACTCACCCCCATTCCCCCTTCCCCATTTTTCTGCCCCCCATTTTTCTGCCATCTCCCCCCGATCACAGCGCCTTCAAGATCTTCGGAATGTCCAGATTCTGTTCAATCAAATCGAAGATCACCTGAATTTTCTTCGTGTCCGCCGGCCGTGTTTTCACGATCAGATTGTGAACCTTCGAAGCCACCTCGTAGCTATCATCCGCCGCCAGCAGCACCGGAAACGACAGCCCGCGGATCGTCTCCAACGTCGCCTCTGATGGCCGCAAATTTCCCGTGAGCACGATCCCCGCCAGGCCCGTGTCCTTCTGCCCGCTGGCCGCCGCCGCCTGCACGATGTCCTCGCGATCACCCGGCGTGATGACGAGCACTCCCGGCTGAAAAAACCGCATCGCGTTCTGCACGCTCATCGCGCCGATGACCACGTCGTCCACCAACCGCAGCCCAAGCTGGGAACCATTCAGCGACTCGGCGCGCAACTCCTCACGGATGGAATCCACCGTGGGCCGCGCCAAGATCGGCAGATGCGGCAGCACGCCGAGCAGTTCCAGCCCCTTGCGCTTCAGCCCGCGCCGCGCGAACTCGGTGACGAACTCCACCTTCTCCGGCAGCACCTTGTTGAGAATCACCCCGATGATCTCGACGCCCTCCTTCTCGAACAACGCCTGGTTCAACGCCACCTCGTCAATCGGCCGCCCGATGCCGCCCTGCGTCACGATGATCGCCTTGGCCCCGAGAATCCGCGCCACCGTCGCATTCGACAGATCAAACACCGACCCGACCCCCGCGTGCCCCGAGCCTTCACACAGCACAAAATCCTTCTCCCACGCCACGCGGTCGAACGCCTTCTCGATCCGCTTCACCAGCGCGTCGTAATTCGCCGACTGCAAATATTTGCGGGTGAAATCCGGCTCCACCGCGATCGGACTCATGTCCACCAGCGGACAGTTCAGCCGGAAAACGCGGTCCATCAACACCGTGTCCTCATCGATCTTCTGCTCGTCGATCTCCACAAACCGCTGCCCCACCGGCTTGATGTAGCCGATGCGCGGATACGTTTTGTGCAACGCCGCCAGCAGCCCCAGCGAGGTCGTGGTCTTGCCGTCGTTCTGCCGTGTGGCCGCGATGAAAACCCGCGGCGTGTCGATGTTCATGGCGCGAATGATTACTCCCCCGGCAGCCGCTTCCCCGCATCCGGATACAGCAGATGATACTCGATCGACTGCAAGCCCACGATGGCCGCCACGCCGAGGATGTCGTGCGCATTGGCCCCGCGGGACACGTCCGCCGCGGGTCGGTCCAGCCCGAGCAAAATCTGACCGTACGCATTCGCGCGCGCCACGTGCTGGATGAGCTTGCTGCCGATGTTCCCGGAATTCAGGTCGGGGAAAACCAGCACGTTCGCCTGGCCCGCCACCGGACTGCCGTGCAATTTCCGGCCCGCAATCTCCGGGATTAGCGCCGCATCCACCTGCAGTTCCCCGTCAAAATCAGCCTCCAGACACCGCTCCTTCGCCCGCTGCCGTGCCAGCTCCGTGGCCGCCTGCACTTTCATCACCGTCGGATGCGTCGCGCTCCCGCGCGTCGAAAAACTCAACATCGCCACCCGCGGCCGGATGTTCAGCAACCGCTCCGTCAACTGCGCCGCCGACACCGCGATGTCCGCGAGCTGCTCCGCCGTCGGGTCCGGGATCACCCCGCAATCCGCCATCACCAGCGTACCCTGATGCCCGAACCGCGTGTCCTCCACCTCCATCACCATGCAGCTCGACGCCGTCGTCGCCGTCGGTGCGACCTTGATGATCTGGAACAACGGCCGCAGCACGCTCCCCGACACCTCGCTTGTTCCCGAGATCAACCCGTCCGCCTGGTGCATCGCCACCATCATCGCGCCGTAATAATTCGGCTTCATCATCGCCTCGCGCGCCTCCCGTTCCTGGATGCCCTTCGTGCGTCGCAACGCCTCATACCGCTGCGTGAAACTCCCCAGATCCTCGCTCTCCACCGGATTGATGATCCGCACCCCCTCCAGCGACACATTCAGCCGCTCCGCCGCATCTTTCACCTTCGCCCGTTCCCCGAGCAAAATCGGCACGCCGAGCCGCAGCGAAAAAAACTGCCGCGCCGCCTGCAACACCCGCGGCTCGGTCCCTTCCGGAAACACGACCCGCTTGGGATGCCGCTGCAACTTTTCAATGACACTGCCGATAAAACGCATGGCCGCCCTAAGTACCCGACCGCCCCCCGATCTGCAAACACCATTCCCCCCTCGGGGCGGGGACAGCCTGTCCCCGCAACCTTCCTCGCAACGCGCCGCCTCCACGCAACACCAATAGGGACAAGCTGTCCTGTCCCGTCCCGTTGACCGCCCCCGAGCGTCACGTCCTCCCACTCAAATGAATTGGCTGCTCCAATTCCAACCCGTCGAGAATCCCGCGCCGATCCTTCACCAATCAAGCGCCGCTCCGCAGAAATTCCGATCCCTGGTTCCCACTCGACCCCGCCCAATCTCCGCCGCCGCCCTAGGTCCCCATGGTCCCACTCGCCTTGGACCTTGGGCCTTCCCTTGAGCTTTGAGCTTTAGGTTTGGAGCTTCCCCCCCCCGCTACTCGCCATTCCCCCCATCCCCGCCGCGCCGCTCCCACGCTTTCTTCTGCCGCTCCGGCAGCGCCGTGTCCACTTTCGCGTAATATGTTTCCTCGCCGAACATTTCGTCCGCGGCCTTTTGCAGCGCGAGCGACGGCTGCACCGCGAACCGGTCATGGGCCGCGATGAAAATGATCGCCCCGCCCGGCTGCGTCAGGCACAGCAGCAACGGGCATTTGCCGGGATTCGCCGTGGCCAGTTGCAGCGCGGCGTCGAAATGCTCCGGTCGCAGATGCGCCGTGTGCAGGCGCAAGTGGACCTGCTTGGTGAACTTCCGCGGCGCATCCTCCAGCGGCATGATGTCCTGCGGGAAAATCTTCGGCTTGTCCTCGCTGTTGTTCACCTCGCCGATGATCAGCAGCGGTTTGTTCACCACGAACAGCTCGCGGAACTTGTCGTAGTTCTCGTTCATGCACAGCACCTGCACCGTGCCCTCGAGGTCCTCCAACGTGAGCATCGCGTACGGCTTGTTCGACTTCTTGGAAAAGCCCTGCTGCACCGCCGCGATCATCCCGCCGATGCGCGTCAGGCCGCGGTTGGGCACCGCCGCCAGCGTCGTCGTGGTCGCCAGCGAGTAGCGCTTGAGAATGTCCGCGAACGGCGTGAGCGGATGGCCCGTGACGTAAAACCCGAGCAGCTCTTTTTCGTACGCGAGCAGCTCGTGCTGCGGCCACTCGGCCAGGCGCGCCGCCGGCTCGGCCGCCACCGCCTTGGGTTCCTCCAACATGCCGAACAAGGAAACCTGCCCGCGCGCGCGGTCCTGCGCGGCGCTCGCCGCCCGCGCCAACGCGCGGTCGATCTGCCCGAACAACGTCGCGCGCGTCTCGCCGAAGCTGTCGCAGGCACCGCTCTTGATCAATGCCTCCAGCCCCTTGCGGCTCACCGTGCGCGTGTCCACGCGTCCGCACAGGTCCCCGAGCGACGTGAATTTCCCCCCCGCGGCGCGTGCCTTCAGCAGGCATTCCACCGCCACCTCGCCCATGCCCTTGATCGCCGCCAGCCCGAAGCGGATGACCGCCTCGCTCGTGCCGTCGGCGTTCGTGCGCGTCGCCGGAGCGAACACCACCTGGCTCTCGTTCACGTCCGGCCCGAGGACATCCACGCCCATCGTGCGCGCCTCGGCGATGTACTGGCTGAGCTTGGCCGTGTCGCCCATGTCGTTCGTCAACATCGCGCTGAGGAACTCGATCGGGTAGTTGGCCTTCAGATACGCCGTCTGATACGCGACGATCGCGTAGGCCGCCGCGTGGGATTTGTTGAAACCGTAGCCGGCGAATTTTTCGAGCAGGTCGAAGACTTCGTTCGCCTTGGCCCCGGAAATGTTGTTCGCCTTGGCCGCGCCCTTCACGAAGTTCTCGCGCTGCTTCTGCATCTCCTCGAGCTTCTTCTTGCCCATCGCGCGCCGCAGCAAATCCGCGCTGCCCAGCGTGTAGCCGGCCAGAATCTGCGTCGCCTGCATCACCTGCTCCTGATAAATCAGCACGCCGTAGGTCTCCTTCGAGATCGGTTCCAGCAGCGGATGCGGATACTCGATCTTCACCTCGCCATGCCGCCGCTTGATGAAGTCGGGAATCAGGTCCATCGGCCCCGGCCGGTAGAGCGCCACGAGCGCCGTGATGTGCTCGACCGAGCTGATCTGAAACTTCCGGCACAGGTCGCGCATCCCGCCCGATTCCAACTGGAACACCCCGAGCGTGTTGGCCTTGTTCAACAGGTCGTACGTCTTCGCATCATCGAGCGGCAGCGCCTCGATGGGCACCTCGATGCCCTGGGTCTGCTTCACCAGCGCGCACGCGTTGCGGATGACCGTGAGCGTTTTCAACCCGAGAAAATCCATCTTCAACAGGCCGAGATCGCCCACCGGTCCCATCGGGTATTGCGTGACGATGGTGCCGCTTTCGTCGCGTTTGAGCGGGAGCAGGTTCACCAGCGGCTCCGGCCCGATGACCACGCCAGCCGCATGAACACTGGCGTTGCGCGTGATGTCCTCGAGCAGCATCGCCGTGTCCACCAGCTCGTGCGTCAGCTCCTCCGAGTTGTAGGCCTGCTTGAAATCCGCCGACTGCTCGAGCGCCTTCTTCAAATCCATCTTCAGGTCCGTCGGCACCATCTTCGCCAACCGGTCCACCTCGCCGTAGCTCAGGCCCATCACGCGGCCCACGTCGCGGATCACCGACTTCGCGCCCATCGTGCCGAAGGTGATGATCTGCGCGACGCAATCGGTGCCGTATTTTTTGCGCACGTACTCGATCACGTCCGCGCGCCGGTCATCCGCGAAATCAATGTCGATGTCGGGCGGATTCACGCGCTCCGGATTCAGAAACCGCTCGAACAGCAGCCCGTAACGAATCGGGTCAACGTTCGAAATCTCCAGCAGATACGTGACAATCGAGCCGGCCGCAGAACCGCGCGCCACGCAGGAAATGCCCACACTGCGGCCGTATTGCACAAAATCGCCGACGATCAGGAAGTAGGAGATGAAGCCGGTTTTCTCGATGACCGTGAGTTCCAATTGCAGCCGGTCGATCACCGCCTTCACCGCCGCCGCCACCGCCGGATCGCTCAGGTCCGTGGGCGGTGCCGCAGGCGCGCCCGGCCCCGGTACCGCAGGCGTCCCCGCCTGCGAGTTCGGCGGCGTCTCGCCGCCCGAACCTCCGACGGGAACGGGGACGACTGCGGCCCCCGCCGCCCCCTGATACGTCGGCAACCGCCGTGCATCCTCCACGCCATCGACCACATACTCCTGCCCGACCGCGCGCGCCCGCAGGCCGTAGCGCCGGTGCAATCCATCCGCCAGCAGATGCCGCAGATAGCCCTCACGCGTAAAATGTTCCGGCGGATTGAAGACCGGGTAATGCAACTTCCCGAACTCGATCTCGAGATTGCACTTCTCTGAAATCTCCAGCGTGTTCCGCACCGCCGCCGGCACCTCGTGAAACAGCGCCTGCATCTCCTCCGCCGACCGCAGATAAAACTGCTCCGGCTGGTAGCGCATCCGTTTCGTGTCCGTCAGTTGCGCCTGCGTGCCGATGCAGATCAGGCAGTCGTGCGCGTGCGAATGGCCCTTCTCGACGTAGTGAACATCATTCGTCGCCACGAGGTTCAGGCCGAATTCTTTCGCCCACGGGATCAGCAGCCGGTTCACCTTCGCCTGCTCCGGGATCGCGTGGTTTTGCAGCTCCAGGTAAAAATTCTCCGCGCCAAACGTCTGCTTGAACCAGTCGATCGACTCGCGCGCCTTGTCCGGCTGCTCCTGCAAAATGTGCTGCGGAATCTCGCTCGCCAGACACCCCGACAGCACCACCAGCCCCTCCTTGTGTTGCGCGAGAATTTCCTTGTCGATGCGCGGCTTGTAATAAAAGCCCTCCAGATGCGCCTCCGTCACCAGTTTCACCAGATTCCGGTAGCCCGTCTCGTCCTTGGCCAGCAGCACCAGATGATTGTAAACATCCTTCATTCCCGAGGCGGTAGAGCTACCGCCCGGCTTCTTTTCCAACCGGCTGCCCGGCGCCACATACACCTCGCAGCCGATGATCGGCTTGATCCCCGCCTTCCGCGCCGCCTGATAAAAATCAATCGCCCCGTACAGCACGCCGTGGTCGGTGATCGTCAGCGCCGGGAATTTCAGGTCGCGCGCCTTGGCCATCAGCGTGTCCAGACGACACGCCCCATCGAGCAGCGAATACTCGGTGTGCAAATGAAGATGAACGAACTCAGCGTGCGACATGTGGCGAAATACTAGGAGCGACCGGCGTGGTGCAAAGGGGAAACTGACCGGAGCAGCAGCGGCAGAAAAACTTTGGGCAAAGTAATGGAGGCAAAAGCTTGAAAACCGGGGGGATCATCTCATTCCGCCATTCCTCTGCCTCCATTCCTTTGCCAGTTCCGTCCCTGCTCACTTCCCCTGCGCCTCAATGAGCAGCGCGCAATTCCACGCGAGAAACTCCCGCAGCACCGGAATCTTCAGCAAAAACCCCAGCTCCGTGTAATACCGCGGTGCGGCGCACACCACCTTCAGCCCCGGCTGCGCGTCAATCCACCGCAACACCTCGCCGATGTACGTCGGAAACAAATTCACACCCGGCGTGTGCGACCGCTGCCCCCGCCCGAGCCGGTCGTGAATCCGATGCCCCCGCGACGCGCCGAGATAATGAAACGGCGAGAACTCATGCCCGCCCCACGGCGAGAGCCAGTTCGTCCAGCTCAGGTAAAACTTCGCGCCCGGCTTCAACAACATCCCCATGCGCCCGATGAACTCCGCCGGCCGCGGCAGATGCTCGAGCACATTCGAGCACACCACCAGGTCGTAGCGCCCGAGCTTGGTGAAATCGTCCCGATCAATGTTGAACGCCCGGAAATTCGCCCCCGCCAATTCCGGCAGCAGGCTGTTTTGCTCGTCGGAATACGTCACCACACAGCCGCGCTTCGCCAACTCCGCGCCGAACACCCCGTGCCCGCACCCAAGGTCCAGCACCGTCGCACCATCCCGCGTCCGCCCGCCCCCCGCCTCGATCCAGCGAATCGCATCGCGCGCCTGCAGCGCGTAAAACTCCGCGTCGTCCCGATGCTTCAAATGCCGCGCGATGAGTTGGTGAATAATCATGCCAATGCAATGGCCGGCGAGCAGACCAGAAGCCCCCCCGACCAGCAACGGAATATCCCGCCCCAAGATGCTGCGTAGCCGCTGACGTGCGGAGGCGGCCGGCAAAGCTCCAAGCACCAGTTTCAAAGCTTACGGCAATGACCAAATTCCGATTCCCCACCCGTCCGGGCGCAGCTCAAATTTTTGCAATCCAAACGGGCTACGGCGGCTCGAACGGCGCCGTCCTGCGGCAATCGACGCGTTCTCCCCCACCATTGCGGACGGTCTCGTCGTGGCGGGGCAGCTCCTTTCCCCGGCCCTCTCTTCCGCTCCGAGCATAGGCGAGGGAGACCGAAGCCACGGCGCGGTCGGCACGAGTTCTCGCAAAGACGGATATCTTCGGGGCCGGACCAGCCCACGCAGTACTTACGAGGCGTGAGGGCACGCCTGCACCCGACAGCGGCCCGCACCCTGTTCAGCGGGAATGCACGTCGCTTGGTCGAGATGTCCGGCGATGCCGGCGTTCAAGATTGTGGGCATCGGGATTCGACTTGGATGCGCGCGAGACTTTGCAGCGCCGTGGTCACGGTTTGGGCGAGCGGGCCGGTGGCGCGGACGCGCGCGCGGCGGGCCGCGGGCAGCTCGACGGGCGGTTCGTAGAGGCGGGTGAGCGGGGCGAAATCTTCGAGGCGCGCATCGGAGACTTCATCGGGTTTGGCTTCGCGGGCGCGGAGGCGTTGTTTCACGGCGGCGTCGCTGGCGTGGGCCTCGAGGACGCGCCAGGCGAGGCCGCTTTTCC
>BJHT01000040.1 GCA_014193395.1 Verrucomicrobiota bacterium | reverse complement strand
TGCGGTGGAAGAAACCGCCGCGCGCGGGGTCGGGAATCTTGGCGCGCGCGGTGTGGTCGGGGCGTTGGAAATATTCGCGCGTCACGTTCTCGCCGCGCACGGCGATCTCACCGATCTCGCCGACGGGCAGCACGAGCGAATCGCTCCAAGCGGCGATGGGTTCGTCGGTGATGCGGATGATGCGGAGGGTGATTCCGGGCACCGGCTTGCCGACGCAGACGCCCGCGCCCTGGGCCGTGCGATGGCGGGTTTCGCCGAGGATTTCCGCGCTGCCAATCGAGGTGACGGGCAGGGATTCGGTCGCGCCGTAGGGCGTGAAAACCTGTGCATCGGCGGGGAGCATGCGCGTGAAGCGTTCGAGCACGCTGGCGGCGACGGGCGCGCCGGCGGAGATGACGCGGCGGAGCGAGGGGAGCTTGCTATCGTGCGCTTCGCCGTGGCGGCCGAGGCGGTTGATGAGCGCGGGCGAGCCGAACATGTTGGTCACGCCGAAGTTCTCGACGGCTTCCAAGATTTTCACCGGGTTCACGTCGGCGGGGCGCGTGAAATCCATGTCGGGAATGATCGCGGTCATGCCGAGCGCAGGGGCGAACAGCGCGAAGAGCGGGAAGGTGGGGAGATCAATCTCGCCGGGCTGGATGCCGTAGAGCTGCCGCAGTTTCTCGACCTGATCGGTGAAGATGCCGTGCGTGTACACGACGCCTTTCGGCGGGCCGGTGCTGCCGCTGGTGAAGAGGATCGCGGCGAGATCGGCGGGCGTGGTGTTCGGGAGCGCGAGGTTGGAGGCGGCGACTCCGCGCTGGCGCAGTTCGGCGAGAGTGAGACCGCCCCAGCATTTCGGGCCGACGGTGACGAGCGTTTGCAGCGTGCGGCGTCCCCAGCCGAGCGCGAGACGCGCGACGTGCGCGAGCGGGATGCCGATGAACGCGCCGGGTTCGGCTTCGTTCACGCACTTCCCAAAATTCTTCACGCCGATGCCGGGATCGATCAGCACGGGCACGGCGCGGGCCTTGAACAGCGCGAAGGTGAGGGCGAAGAAATCGAGGCTGGGTTTCACCATCAGCACGGTGCGGATGCCGGGGCCGATGCCGGCGCTGAGGAGTCCGCGCGCGAGGACGTCGCTCTCGCGATCGAGCTGCGCGAAGGTGTAGTGCGTGTAGGCGACGCGGCCGGCGCGGTCGCGGCCCGCGGGGAAGACGACGGCGGCGGTGTGCGGTTGCCGCCGCGCCATCGCGGGCAGGTGCGAAGCGATGTTGGCGGCGTCCATGCCGGGAGGTCAGGCCGGGAGCGGATGGCGGGCGAGGAAATCCTGCACGAGCGGGATGATTTCCGCCGCGGCGTCCTCAAGCACGTAATGCCCGGCGTCGGGAAAGCGATGCACCTCGGCCTGCGGCAGGTGGCGCTGCCATTCGGCGAGGAAATGGTGGTCGAAGACGAAGTCGCGGTCGCCCCAGCAGATGAGCGTCGGGGTTTTCTGAAACTGCGGCAGCGCGCGTTCGGTCGCGGAGACGAGGTCGTAGCTGGGATCGCCGGGCTTGAGCGGAATGTCCTGCACGAAGCGCAGCACGGCGACGCGGTTGCGCCACGAGTTGTAGGGCCGCAGGTAGGCCTCGCGGACGTTGCGCGGCATGGGCCGGCGCGTGCAGCACCAGCGGGCGGCGGCGCGGCTGAAAATGTTCGCACCGCGCACGAGGAGCGCGCCGAGGCTGGAATCACGGCAGAAGCCGATGGACGGCGGGAGCGGTTTGTTTTTCGGCAGATGAAACGCGCCGGTGTTGAGCAGGACGAGCCGGCGGATTTGCTCGGGATGTTTCGCGGCGAAAGCCATGCCGATCATGCCGCCCCAGTCGTGCAGCACGAGGGTGAGATTTTTGTTGAGGCCGAGATGTTTTAGCAGCGCCTCGAGATCGGCGACGCGCTGCGCAAGCGTGTAGGAATAGCGCGCGTCGTCGGGCTTGTCAGAAAGGCCGCAGCCCATGTGGTCGGGCACGATCAGGCGGCAGCGCTCGCGCAGCGCGGGGATTAGCGAGCGGTAGTAAAAGGACCACGTCGGGTTGCCGTGAATCATCACGACGGGATCGCCCGCGCCCTCGTCGAGGTAGTGGAGCGAATTGCCGTCGAGGTTCAGGTAGGAACCGACGAAGGGGTAAAGCTGGCGGCGAAAATTCACCATTCCCATCCGAGCATGATGCAGTTGAGGCCGCTGCCGATGCCGAGGAAGGCAACGCGCTGGCCGGGTTGAAGGAAGCCCCGCTCGTCGGCGATGGCAGCGGTGAGCGGGAGCGAAACCGTGCCGATGTTGCCGAGGTGGGGATAGGTCGAGAAATCTTTCGCGGCCGAAATGCCGAGCACGTCGAGAATCTGCCGCTGGTGCGCGGAGCCGACTTGATGGCAGCACACACGGTCCACCTGGTCGGTGGTCCAGCCGAGTTCGGCGAGGAAGGCCGCCCAGGTTTTGCGGCCGAGATCGACGCCGTGCTTCATCACGGCGACGGAATCGGTGGACATGAACTGCTCGACGCCGCGCGGCTCAGGCGCTCCGGGCGCACCACTCCCGGCCAGCGGCGCGAGGCCCCAGCGGCAGAGCGCGTGATGTTGCGGTGCGGTGCAGGTGACGCCACCGACGAGCCGGTGTCCGCGCGGGCCGGGGAAGGAACCATCCGTGAGCACCAGCGCAATCGCGCCCGAGCCGCCAGTGAGCGTGGCGAGGCTCAGGGTGAAATTTTCCATCGTGGCCGTGGCGAGCATCCGCTGGATCATCACGTCGTTGATCTCGCGCGCCGACTCGCACGACACGACCATGCCCGCGCGGATCTGGCCGAGCTGGATGCGGTTGGCAATGTCGAGGATGCCGTTCATCACCGCGAGGCAGGCATTGCTCAAATCATAAACCGCGGTGCGGCCGGATACGCCGATGCCGTCGGCGACGCGACAGGCGGTGGCCGGCTCGAATTGCTCGCGGCAGACGCCCGCATAGATCAGCGCGCCGATTTCCCCGACCGGCACGCCCGAGCCGGCCAACGCACGCCGCGCGGCAACGGTGGCTCCGCGCGAAAGCGGCGTACCCGGTTCCCACCAGCGGCGTTCGGTGATGCCGGTGAGGGCTTCGAGCTGGCCGGGTTGCACGCGGAGCCGCGTGTACAGGGGCGCGAGGCGTTCCTCCAGCTCTGCGGAGGACACCACGACGGGGGCCAGTTCGTAACCGATGGAGTTGAGAAAAACGCCCGAATACTTCGGCATCGCGGCGAAGCTAGGGAGGCATCCGCGAGAATTCGAGAAGTTTCCCCGAACGCACGACCTGTGATTGGGCCGGTGGCGCGGGACGGAGGCGCTCGTGGGCACGGGGGAGTTTGGCGGGGAATTTGGGACATGGAAATGGGAGAGGAGGAATCGAGCAAAAAGCACCCATCGCGGTTCGCTCCACCCGTCCTCCTCAGCAACACATCAGAAGCGGCTCGCCTGAATCGCTGCGGCGCAGGCCTCCACCGACAACCGCCCGCAGCATCCGCCTGGAGCTTGATGCTTCCGTTGAGCTTTGAGCTTTAGGCTTGGAGCTTTTTTTCGCGCCTTTCTCGCCACAATGCGCGTGCGCGCAGACGTATGCTGTGCGACAACACGAGTCGCCACTGCACATCAAACGTTCCACTTGCACCCCATGAAACTCCCCGCCTGCCTCGTCGTTGCGGTTCTCGTTGTTTTCGCGCAACCGGCCAGCGCCGCCCCCGCTCCTGCGCCCGCACCTTCCGCGACGGACATCCCCGAGCCGTCCACGGCGCTCCTCCGCGCCGCCGTGACGAAATCGCTGCCGCTCCTGACCGCCGGGGCGCGCGGCTCGATGGAAAAACGCGAGCGCTGTTTCACCTGTCACAATCAGGGTCTGCCCATCATGGCCCTCACCACGGCGCAGGCCCGCGGCTTCAACATCGACACCAACGAGCTGCGCACGCAGCTACAGTTCACCGCCGATTTCCTCGCCAAGAACCGCACCAATTATCTCGCCGGCAAAGGCCAGGGCGGCCAGGCCGACACGGCCGGCTACGCGCTTTGGGCGCTCGCCAACGGCGCATGGAAACCCGACGCCACCACCGCCGCCGTCGCCGAATATCTCCTCGTCTGGCAGCAGAATCTTGTTCACTGGAAGCCGCAGTCCCGCCGCCCGCCGTCGGAGCAAAGCCTCTTCACCTCCACCCACGCCGCGCTGCGCGGACTGAAAAATTTCGGCACCGCCGAACAACGCGAACGCATCGACCGACGCATCGCGCAGGTCCGCGCGTGGCTCTTGAAAACTCCCGCCACCGACACCGAAGACCGCGTCTTCCGTCTGCGCGCGCTCCATCTGGCCGGGGCTACCGCGGCCGAAATTCACCAAGCCGCGCAGGATTTGCTTGCGACCCAGCAGGCCGACGGCGGCTGGTCCCAGCTCCCGGAACTTGGCACCGACGCCTACGCGACCGGCACCGCGCTCGCGGCGTTACACCAATCCGGCGGCCTTGCCACCACGGCCACCCCGTATCAGCGCGGACTCGGTTATCTCCTGACCCGACAGCTTCCTGATGGTTCGTGGCTGGTGAAGACCCGCAGCAAGCCCATCCAGACGTTTTACGAATCCGGCTACCCGCACGGGACCAACCAATTCATCTCGATCACTGCCGCCGGCTGGGCCACCACCGCCCTCGCCCTCGCGCTGCCAGCGACGCCGTGAGCTTCTGGAGTGCCGGGGCTTGACCCAGCTTTCGCTTGCCCCCAGGAGAACAGCACACGCGGTCCACTTGACCGGGGCCGGGCCGCCGGGAGTTCGTTGCGGTGGGGCAGGAGTTCGGGGGAGAGGAGGAAGTTTTTGCCGCAGCGGCGGGCCGGTGGGTTCATGGCCGGAGGAGGCCGCCGGTGCGCGGGTTTGTTCAGGTGTCATGCCATGCAGCTAAAGAGCAGCGGGGACGGCTGCCCTCCGCGAATGCGCCCGGTCGCGACAAAATTTGAATATGCGGCTTGCCTGACAGGTGCCATTTGGTTTCCACTCCGCGGCCAGTAGTTCTGGCATTCATGAGCAACGCTCCAAAAACCGCCGGTGTGACCCCGCAGTCTCCACTGATTTTCGTCGTCGATGACGAACCGCTGATCTGCGAGGTGCTCGAGATTGCCCTGACGCAGGGGGGCTTCCGGGTGCAGATTTTCACCAATCCCCAGGCTGCCGCGGACGCCTTCGAGGATGCCATCACCAAGCCGAACCTGCTCGCCACGGACTTTGCCATGCCAGGGATGGACGGACTCGAACTGATCCGCCAATGCCGGGTCGTTTCGCCCGCGCTGCGCACCATCCTGTTCAGCGGGAACCTCACTTTGGAGATGCTCACGTTCGAAAAAGTGCGGCCCGACAAGTTCATCAACAAGCCGTTCATCCCGAGCAAATTTGTCGAGGAAGTCAGCCTGCTCCTCGGCGGACCGGGCCGCTGAATTACGTCAGTGTAGCCGCCGAGGTGAGGAGGCGGAGCGGTCTGCCGGACCGGGATGTCCGCCTGTGAACGTCCCCCTCCATTTCTCGTCACGCTGCGTTCTACCAACCGCCCGCGTTCCCGCCCTTGTAGGAGTCGAGGTTACGAGACTCTAACCTTTTCCACGCGAAACGCGGCCTGAGTCTCGCGGACCTGACTGGGTCAAGACGCGTGGAACCCGAGCGCGGTTTCAAGACGCGGATGGCAGGGGTTGCGGACGGGCCTCTCGCGGAACGAGGTCAGAGTCTCGTTACCTCGACTCCTACAATAGGCGGGGAAGGGTCCGTTGGCAGGCGGACCGGGCTGCCGGGCGCGGAGGTCCGCCTCCTCACGTTGGCGGCTACAACGTCGCCAAGATCGCCTCCGCCGCCGCGCGCGGGTTGGCCGCCGCGTAAATCGGCCGGCCGATCACCAGCCAGCTCGCCCCCGCCGCCAGCGCGTCCCGCGGCGTCATCGTCCGTTTCTGATCGTCCGGTTTTCCACCCTCGGCGGGACGAATGCCCGGCGTCACCAATTGCATCGTCGCGGGCAGCAGCTTCCGCAGCGCGATGATTTCCAGCGGCGAACACACCAGCCCGCGCAAGCCCGCCGTCGCCGCCAGCGCCGCCAGCCGCTCGACCTGCGCTCCCACGCCGCCCGCGATGCCCACCGCCGCCAGATCGGCAGCATCCAAGCTCGTGAGGACCGTGACGCCGAGCACCAGCGGCGCGGGGTGGCCAGCCGCGTGCGCCGCTTCCTGGGCGGCCTGCTCCGCCGCCTGCATCATCGCCGTCCCGCCGCTGGTGTGGATCGTGAGCATCTGCACGTCGAGCTGCACCGCCGCGGTCACGGCTTTGGCGACCGTGTTGGGAATGTCATGAAATTTGAGATCGAGAAACACCGCCGCGCCCGTCGCCCGAATCCGCCGCACGATGTCCGGCCCAGCGCTCACGAACAGCTCCTTGCCGATCTTGAACGCGCCGACCGCCGGGGCGACCTGGGCGGCGAGCGCGAGGGCTTGCTCGGGGTTGGGGACATCCAAGGCGACAATGATCGGGTTGTGCATCGCGGCGATTCAAACAGCCCCGCCGTTAGCCGCCAGTCGAAAGTCTGCGGCCCCTGCCGCTCGCCATATTTTGCGCGCGAATGAAGCGCCGCGCGACCGCGTCCGCAAATGAATCTTTCCCGACCATGCAAACACCGAATACTCCCCTCGCCAGCCGCCGCCCCAGCGACCCGCACTTGTTTCTCCGCGCCTTCACACTGATCGAGTTGCTCGTCGTCATCGCGATCATCGGCATTCTTGCGTCCCTGCTGCTGCCCACGCTCGGCCGGGCCAAGTTCAAAGCCAAGGTCGCGCTCTGCACCTCCAACTACAAACAATGGGGCGTGGCGATCATGACCTATGCCGCGGATTTCAATGGCGAGTTTCCCTCCTGGCCCATGGGCGGAACCGGCGCGAACACCTGGGACGTGCCTTCGGAACTGGTGCCCGGCATGACGGCCTATGGCATGACCGTCCCGATGTGGTTCTGTCCGGTCAAACCGGGAGCGATGGTGACGATTGACGCGTGGTGCCAGGCCAACCTCGGGCACGCGGTGCAAACCACCGCCGACCTGAACGCCTACTATTCGCGCATCTATGGCTATTTCGCGATTTTGGAAGGTCACAACTGGTGGATACCGCACTTGAATGGCGGCCGGAAATGCCCGGAGAACATCGGCCCCAATCGCTTGAGCGATTTTTGGCCGGACCGGATGGATGACCCGCTGGCCAGCAAGCTGCCGCTGATGACGGATCGGTGCGCGAACACGAACAACAACTCGACCGAAGGGCATCCGTGGAACAACCGGGTGGAGTCGATCAATCTTCTGTTCGGCGACGGCCATACGGAACTCAACGGGCCGAGCAAGATTCAGCTCCAGCAGGTTCGCTACGCCAACGGGAACAATTATTACTGACCGCGAAACGCAGACGGCACGGAGTTCACGAGCGGAAAATTCCCGCTCGTTTTCTTTTTCTGGTCTGAGAGCGAGGGCGCCGGTTCCCCAATCGTAGTTTCGGGAAGGAGTCGAAATCCCCGCATCGGCCCACGCTTCCCTGCGCAGCGATCGGTCCCTGCCCACCGCAGCTTCGTCCCCGCCGCAGTGCTCTGAAATTTGAAATCTCAGATTTCAGATTCCAAATCTCCACTCCCCGATCTTCTTCTCCCCAGCCCCATTGCTCCCGCCGCACCGCCGCATCCGCGTCCGCGCCTCACATCGGCGTCGGGCTTTCAACCACCGGCGTTTCCGCGGCGGCCGGCGGCGGGGACGAATCCCCAAGCAGCAGCGGCTTGCGCTCGTGGCGCGGGAACCAGACGCGGAAGACGGTGCCCTGGCCGACCTTGCTGTCCACGTTGATCCGCCCGCCGTGCTCGCGCGCGATGCGCTGGACGATCATCAGGCCGAGGCCGCTGCCTTTTTTCTTGGTGGTGAAAAACGGCTCGAAGATGCGGTTGATCTGGTCGGGCGCGATGCCCGCGCCGGTGTCGCCCACGCTCACCCAGACGCCGCCGTTTTCCTCGCCGGTTTGCAGGGTCAGCACGCCGCCCTTGGTCATGGCGTGCATGGCGTTCTTGATGAGATTGAGCAGGAGCTGCTTGACCTGCGCGGGATCGATGGGGCTGGTCGGCAGCTTGGGCCGCAGTTGGGCGCGGATTTCGAGCGCGCGGTTTTCCAGCTCGGGCCGCAGCAGCTCGAGGGTCTCCCGCACGATGTCGTTGAGCGAGGCGGCGCGAAGCTGCGGCTGGGACGGGCGGATGGCGTGGAGGAACTGCGTGACGATGTAGTCCAGCCGCGTGATCTCGCCCTTGGCCACGCCGAGGTAGCCCTCGATTTTTCCGCTGAGGTCGTGCGCTTCCTTTTCCCAACTGCGCGCGTCCTCGGCGGCACGGCGCGCCCGCAGGCCGGTGGGGCGCGCGGTCGGGGCGTCGGAGATTTTCTGCCGCAGCTTGCGCAACTCTCGCTCCATGAGCTGGAGATGAATGTGCAGGGCGTTGAGGGGATTGCCGATTTCGTGGGCGACGCTGGCGGCCAGCAGCGTGAGCGCCTGGATGCGTTCGGACTCGATGGCCTCGAGGCTTTTCTGCCGCGCCTCGGTGGCGTCGTGGAGAATCAGCGCCAGGCCGGAACCGCCGGTGGCCTCGCGGTCGAGCGGCGTGGCGTAGAGCCGCACGAAGCGCGGGCGCGGATACTCGATCTCGAACTCGTGGCGGAGCACCTGCTGTCCGTCGGCGGCGTCCCACGCGGCGAGCTTCGACCAGTCGAGCTGGCTGAGATATTTCTGAATGTTCTGCCCCTCGGGATTGCCCGCAGGCAGGCCGAGCAACTGGCTGGCCGACTGGTTGCAGTAAAGAATCCGCCCCTCGGCCTCCACGACCAGCACGCCGTCCTCGATGGCGTTGAACAGCGTCTCGAGAAACGTCCGCTCGCGCGCTAGGCGCTGCACGACGGTCTGCATGCCCTCGGCATCGAGGCGATGGATGCGTCCGAGAATCTTGTCGAGGAAGCTGGATTTGGAGGAGGCCATGACGGGGTGGCGAAAGGCGGATCAGGAAAAAGGAATTTTCAACCACGGATGGACATGGATGGACACAGGGCGGCCGGGCCGCAACCCAAGCGGAGCGCGACCGGTCCCCGGTCGCAGCGGCACCATCGGAGCCAGGGCGCTCGGGTTTTCTTGCGCCTTCGCAGGTGCGGAGCCGCTGCGGGCGGGGACCGCCCGCGCGCCAAAATCCTCGCGGGGCGCGAGGATTCTGCAGAGTTGTAGTACGGATGGGAACGGCCCGGCGTAGCGCAGACTTCCAAGTCTGCTGTATCGCGGGTTTCCAAACCCGCGGGCGTTCCGCCCACCCACCACGCCTCGATTTGTCGCACCGGACAGAAACTCCGCGGCCCCTGCCGATTTGGAAATCGGCGACACAGCAGGTTTGGAAACCTGCGCTACGAAGGCAATGCGCGGCGCCGGCCTCACAACCATTTCCGTTTCTTGAAATACCAGACCGTGGCCAGCGTGGAGGTCACCGTCAGGACCGCCGCCACCGCGTAGCCGTGCTCCCATTTCAGCTCGGGCATGTCGTGGAAGTTCATCCCGTACCATGTCCCGATCATCATCATCGGCGTCGTCACCAGCGTGATCATGGTGAGGAACTTCACCACCTCGCCGGTCTGGTTCGAGGAGACGTTCAGATAGATCTGGAGGATGCCCGTGAGCGTGTCCATGTAGCCCTGCGCGAGCTGGGCGATGTGGTTGAGACCGTCGTAAACATCCCGGAAATAGGGCACGAGATGCGCGCGGATCAGCTTGAACTCCCCGCGCGCAAAGTGCCCGAGCACCTCGCGCTGCGGCCCGATGATCTTGCGCAGATGCAGCACCTCGCGCTTGACCTGCATGATCTTGTTGAGCGTGTCGTGGTTCGGCTTTGCGAGCACCTGCGACTCGAGTTCGGCGATCTCGAGCGAGAGTTCCTCGAGGGCCGGTTTGTAGTTCTCGACGAGCGCCGCGAGGATCGAGTGCGCCACGCGGTCCGGCGCGCGCGCGACCAGGCCGGTGCCCTTCATGCAGCGCTCCTCGATCTGCGCCACGCTCTTGAGATGCACGTCGTGGAACGTGACGAGAAAATGTTTGCCGAGAAAAAAATTCAGCTCGCTCGTCGCGAACACGCCGTCGCGGCGGCTGTAGTCCACGGCGTGGATGACCATGAACAGATAGGGCGCGAACTTGTCCTCCTCCTTCGGCGAATACTCCTCGACCTTCGGCGACGGGCTGACCGCGACGCAGTCCTCGATCGACAGCGGATGAAAATGGAACAGGTCCTCGAGGAAAAACTTGGTCTCCTCCGGCGTGGGATTTTCCAGATCGACCCAGAGGAACAGATTCGTGTCCGCCAGCAGCGTGGGCATCAGAAAATACTCGATGTCCCGCATGTGCAGGCGCCCCTGCGTGGTGAAGGCAAAGGAACGAATCATGCGCCGTGCCTGCTGGGGTGGTGCGGTGTGGTGGATCCGTGAATCTGCACGCCGCGCATCATAGGAAGCCCGCCGAAGACGTGGCAAGCGCGGATGCTGGCCGCGCGACGCAAAACGCCCCGCGCCCTTCCACGCCCCGCCCCGGAATCGCGGATTTCCAAATCGGCACGTCCCGCCGTTCGCTCGTCCCGCCGCATCCGCAGCGCGTTTGCAAAACATCGGCGATTTGGTTTCCGTCGTCTCCTTCCCGCTCCTCGCGCTGCGACCGCGACGGTCGCGCTCCACCTTGGTTGTGGCTTCGCCGCTCTGTGGGCCTCTCGACATCTGCGACTGGATTGACACGATTGAAAGGCCCGCCCACTCCCACTCTCCGGATGCAGCCGGATTGGCTCCCATTAGTGCCGGTTAGTGGTCTTGCCTTGTCCCCCGTTTTGCTCCTCCGCCGTGCCGGGTCTCCCTACCGCTGCCGGATTTTGTCCAACAGCACCGCGCCCAGTATCACCATCCCGAGCACGACCTTTTGCGTGTAACTCTCGACATTGGTGAGGTTCATGCCGTTCTGGATCACGGCGATGGTAAACGCCCCGGTCAGCGTGCCGAACATCTTCCCCTCGCCGCCGCTGAGGCTCGTGCCGCCCACCACCACGGCGGCAATGACATACAGCTCATACATGTTGCCATACGTGGCCGAGCCGCTCTTGAGCTGCGACGCCATGATCACGCCGCCCAGGCCCGCGAGCAGCGCGCTGGCGACGTAGGCGAACAGCAGCACGCGCTGCACGGGCACGCCCGAGAGCCGCGCCGCCTCGCGGTTGCCGCCGACGGCGTAGAGGTAACGGCCGAGCTTCATGCGCGACATCAGCACGTGCGCGAGCACGTAGAGCACCAGCATGAGCACGACGGCGTTGGGCAGGCGCAACACATCCGCACCGCGCCCCAGCCAGACAAATGAATCGGGGATTTGGTAAATGGATTGCCCCTTCGCGAGAATGTACGCGAAGCCGCTGCCCACAAGCATCATCGCCAGCGTTACGATGAACGGCGGGATGCCGAACCGCGTGATCATCGCACCCGAGAACCCGCCGATCACGCCGCACAGCACCACGGCGGCGGCGCACGCGAGAAACATTCCGAACGCCGACGCCTCCGCGCCGCCCGCAAAATCCCGGATGAACTTCGCCGCCAGCACCGCCGACAGTGCGAGCAGGCTGCCGACCGAGAGATCGATCCCGCCCGTGATGATGACCATCGTCATGCCGATGGCCACGATGGCGATCACCGCGATTTGATTGGCGATGTTCAGCAGGTTCTCGGACTTGAGAAAGTTCGGCCACCGGTAGCTGCGCGGCGTGATCACGCGCGGTTCACCCAGCGCCGGGAAGTCCGTCTTCAAATCAGCGAACACCAGCCACGCGCCCGTGACCTGCGTGCAGGCGATCGCGTCGAGCTTGCCGCCGGCCGCGGCGATTTTCTGCAACGCCTCGCGAGCGTCCTTGGGTTGCCCCTTGACCACAGAGACGATGGGCGCGCCCAGGTCGCGCGCGAGTTTGGCTGCAAACAACGCATCGTCCGGCTGATCGCTGACCACAACGAGCACGCGCGCCGTCTTCTGACCGAACTGCCCGCCGATGGCCGCGATGACCTGCTTCGCCGCCGCTTCGCCCGTCGGCGACTGCTCGCTGTAAGTCACCACGCTGAAGAACGCGCACAGCAACAGCAGCACGAAGATCATGCCGTAATCAGCGAGCCAGCGGGTGAGCGAGGGTTTCATGTCAGAAGGGGATGTTTAACCACGGATGGACACGGATGGACACGGATGGGAAGGGGAAGGTTGGCGACGAGTGCGACCCGGCCGGTAGCGCAGGTTTCCAAACCTGCTGTGTCGCCGACTTCCAAGTCGGCGGGGCGTCGGCGAGTTCGAGCGCGCGTGAAAATTCCAACGGTCGCAGGTTTGGAAACCTGCGATACAGCAGGCTGGGAAGCCTGCGCTACAGGGATTGCCCTGCCACCCGCTCTAGTTCGCTGTTGCATACATTCAAGCCACCGCGAGTTGCATGATCTGTTCCTGAGTCGCCCGGCGTGCGTCGGCGATCTCGCCGGTCACGCGGCCTTCGTGCAGGACGAGGATGCGGTCGGCCATGCCGAGCACCTCGGGCAGTTCGGAACTGATCATCACGATGGCTTTGCCCGCGGCGGCCAGTTCGTTCAGCAGCAGATAGATTTCGTATTTCGCGCCGACGTCGATGCCGCGCGTCGGCTCGTCGAAAATCAGCACATCGCAATTGCGCGCGAGCCATTTCGCCAGCACCACCTTCTGCTGGTTGCCGCCCGACAGGTTGCCCGCGCGCTGCTCCTGATCGGGCACCTTGATTTTCAGCCGTTCCACGTAGCGGCCGAACTCCTCCCGCTCGCGCCCGAGCTGCACGAAGCCACGGCGCGAAAGCCAATCGAGATTCGGCAGGCCGAAATTCTCGCGCACCGAATGGCCGAGCACGAGTCCCTGCAATTTGCGGTCCTCGGTCAACAGCCCGATCCCGGCCGCGATGGCATCCTGCGGCGAGCCGATGGCGAGCGCCCGGCCATCCACGCGGACCTCGCCCGCCTCGCGCGCATCGGCGCCGAAGATGAGCCGGACGGTCTCCGTGCGGCCCGCGCCGACGAGGCCGGTGAGCGCGAGAATCTCACCCCGTCGCACGGTGAACGACACATCCCGCACCGCACGCCCCCGCCGCAGTCCGCGCACTTCCAACCGCACTGCGCCGGGCGTCACGGCGCGTACGGGGAACTCATCCTTCAGCTCGCGCCCGACCATCAGCTCGATCATCTCGTGGCGCGTGATCTTTCCGATGGGCCGCTCGCCGACATTCCGGCCGTCGCGCAGGACCGTCACGCGGTCCGCGATGGCGAAGACCTCGTCGAGGCGATGGCTGATGTAGATGATGCCAATGCCCTGCCGCTTGAGTTCACGGATGATCTCAAACAGACGCGCGACCTCGTGCGCCGTGAGCGCGGCGCTCGGTTCATCCATGACAATGATGCGCGCCTCGAAGGCGAGCGCCTTGGCGATTTCCACCAATTGCTGCTGCGCCGTGGTGAGCCGCCGACAGGGCGCGTCGAGATCAATCTCGACGCCGAGCCGCTGAAACAGGGCTGCTGCGCGCGCGCGTTCCTGGCGCTGCGCGACAAAGCCGGCGCGCGTCACCTCTTGACCGAGGAAGATATTTTCCACCGCCGTGAGACCCGGAACGAGATTGAACTCCTGGTAAATCACCGCCACGCCCGCGCGCCGCGCATCCTGCGGCGACGCGAACGGCGTCTCACGTCCGTCAATCGCCAGCACGCCCGCATCCGCGCGATGCGCGCCGCCGAGCACTTTCATCAGCGTGCTCTTGCCCGCGCCGTTCTCGCCGAGCAACGCGAGCACTTCGCCCGCGCGCAGACTCAGGTCCACGCCGCGCAACGCCTGCACGCCGGGAAAGGACTTCACGATGCCGCGCATCGCGAGGAGGAGCGGCGGGGTGATGGTCATCGTAGAAATGGAGCAACCACGGAGGCACACGGCGGCACACGGATGAAAATCGCGCCCGTTTCTTGCGGCTGGCGAGAACGCGGGGGTTTTGGAGTGCGGTGACTTGTCACCGCTTTTCCGCAGGCGACTTGTCGCCGTCGAGTGTCCGGGCACGTTCGGTCCTGCGGGCGGGCCGCCGCTGGCGCGAGCCGTGAGTACCCCCGTTCTGTTCGGACGACTGCCGTGGTTCGACGGCGACAAGTCGCCTCGCGAAAGCGGTGACAAGTCACCGCACTCCAAACCGCCGCGGCACGAAAACCGCAGTCCGGCTGCACCCATCCACCGGAGTCAGATTTCCGAGATTCCCCTTCCCCATCAGTGTGCATCCGCGTGCATCCGTGGTTGTCCAACTCTCCCCGTTTCATAGGCCCATCGCGGCTTCGAGCGCGCGGCGCATCACGTCCGCATCCGGGGTGATGCCGGTCCAGTATTGCACGCCGACGATGCCCTGGTTCACGAGCATCCCCAGCCCGTCAATCGCGCGGCAGCCGCGCGCGGCGGCATCGTCGAGGAAACGCGTGCGGACCGGGCTGAAGACCACGTCGGCCACGACCATACCGGGCTGGAGCGAACGCAGATCGAGCGCTAGCCGCGCCTCCGGGGCGTAGAGGCCGATGGAGGTGCCGTTGATGACGATGTCCGTGCCCGCGGGTACCGCGTAGTCGCCGCGCCACACGACGAGCTCCGCGTCGAGCTTCAGCTTGTCGCGCAGGAGGGCGACGAGTTCCGCACCGCGCGGCTCGGAGCGGTTCACGATGGTGATTCGCTTCGTGCCCGCGAGGCCGAGTTCCACCGCGATGGCGCGCGCCGCACCGCCCGCGCCGAAAAGCACGACGGACTTCCCTTTCGCCGGGACCACGGACTCCAGCGATTTCAGAAAACCTTTCCCGTCAGTGTTCTCGCCGATGAACTTTTCGCCGCGCCGCACGACGCAGTTCACCGCGCCCATCACGGCGGCGGATTCGCCCAAACCGTCGAGATGCGGAATCACCGTGACCTTGTGCGGCAGGCTGCAATTGAAGCCGCGGAAGCCCATCGCCTTGGCCCCGCGCACGGCCGCGCCGAGGTCGGCGGGCGTGACCTCCATGTTCACGTAGCGCCAGTGCAGCCCGTGATGCGCGAAAGCGGCTTCGATCATGGCGACGGTGGGATTGCCCGCCGCGCCCTGCGACATCGAGCCGGTGAGTTCGTGAAGGAAGTTGCGTGATTCGCTCATGGGTCAGGAGTGGTGGTGGTGATACGGGGTTGGCGGGGAGGGGAAATCTCTAACCACGGATGGACACGGATGGACACGGATGGGGATGGCAGCCGAGCAGTGATCGAATCGCTGCTGGCTCTGGTGTGCGGGGACTTGTCACCGCTTTCCCGAGGCGACTTGTCGCCGTCGAATTGCGGCGAGCGTTGGTATGAATCGGGGCGTTCACAGCTCGCGCCAGCGCTGGCGTGCGCGCGTGTTCGGACGCCCCCTGAACATCGACGGCGACAAGTCGCCTGCGCAAAAGCGGTGACAAGTCACCGCACTCCAAAGGGCGCGCCGCGTGGCTCGAACGTCGGTCTTCATCCGTGTTCATCCGTGTCCATCCGTGGTTGCACGTATGGGGAGCGCACGCGGCCCGCGTGCTGGTTTGGGCGGCCCGCCCAAACCCTCGTTCCCCGGTCTGCCATTGCCGCCGCCCGAGAAAGTTTGTGGGACGAGGTTTTCGGCGGGCCGCCGAAAACAGCACGCCAGCGGCGTGCGCTCCCCATCGGTGTTTATCCGTGTCCATCCGTGGTTAAAAAAATTCCCCGTTCTTCCCGCCCTACTTCAGTTCGGGATCCTTCAGGGCGTCGGCTTTTTTGTAGAGGCTCGTGGGGATGAGCATCTGCGGCGGAAGGGATTCGCCCTTCGAGTGGCGGATGATGGCATCGACAATCTGCACGCCCATCTTGTCGGGGAACTGGATCGGATCGGCGTAAATCTTGCCGTCCTTGATCGCCTGCTTGCCCTCGGGCTGGCCGTCGAAACCGACGATCAAAACCTGCGTCTTGCCGGCCTTTTCGAGCGCGGCGCGCGCGCCCAGCGCCGCCGGATCGTTGATGGCAAAGATGCCGCGCAAATCCCCGTTCGCCTGCAACGCGTCCTCGGCGGCCTTGTAGCCCGCGTCCTTCGCGCCGCCGCTCTCGAGTTCGGTCACGATGTCGATCTTCGCCTTGCCGCTGGCGTTGTGCGCGTCGATCACTTCGCGGAAGCCCTTCACGCGAAGCTGGCAGGACTCGGCCTGTTTGAAATGCAGCACGGCCACCTTGCCGCCCGCCTCGCCCAGCGCCTCGATCATTGCCCGGCCCGCCTCCTTGCCGCCGCCGTAATTGTCCGTCGCGATCTGCGTCACGATTTTCACGCCCGGTTCGTTGCACGGAATGTCCACGGTGAAAACCGGGATGCCCGCCGCGTTGGCCTCCTGAATCACCGGGATGATCGACTTGGAATCGCACGGACTCAGCACGATGGCGCTCACCTTTTTCACGATGAAGTCCTTGATCTGATTGCCCTGCTTGGCGACGTCCTTGTCGCCGCTGACGACGATGGTTTCGTAGCCGCGCTTTTTACCCTCGGCGGTGATGTTGTCGCCGATGACCTTGAAGAAAGGGTTGTCGAGCGTGAGCAGCGAGACGCCGATGGTGCCCTTCGCCTTGGCGGCCGGGGGCGGCGGCGGGACGGCAGACGGCGAGGTGGGCGCGGGCGCCGGCTTGTCACAGCCGAGCAGCAGCGCGAGCGAGCAGGCGAGGAGGGCGAGGGAGGAGGTTTTCATAAGAGGTGAATCAGAGATGAATCGGGTTTGGGTTGATCGCAGAGAAAGCAGGTGGAACCACGAAAGACTCGAAAGACACGAAAGAAGGACACAAGGCGGCGAGTGGTTGGTTCAGCGGGTGGGGCGGCAGCCGCCCCGAGCGGAACCCGCGATTCCACGCCCCATTTTCGTGTCTTTCGTGTCTTTCGTGTCTTTCGTGGTTCATCGAATTGCCGTTTTCCAAGCTGAGAAACCTGCCGGACGCGGGCGGTATCTCTACAGCCTGCCGGTCTTCAGAAACTCATGCCGCACGGGGGCGGTGACGCGCTGGCCGGTGGTCGAGATGAAGGTCACCGCGCCGGGCGCAAATTCGAGCGACTGCACGTTCTCGAAGCCGGCGGGGATTTTCACGACGCCCTGGATGTAGTTCACCGCGGTCGGCTGATCGGCGCGCAGGGTGAGCGCGGTGTCCACGCCTTCTTTCGTGAGCAAGTTCTCGCGCGTCGAGGCGGCGAGGCCGTCGGCGAAAAACGCGGTGACATCTTCAAGGCCGAGGCAGTTGTTGCGGCCGTTCCACGGATGCCCGTGACGCCCGCGGTTCTCCATCCAGAAGACCGTGGTGCGCAGGACGGCGGGATCTTTCAACGCGAACCAGACGTAGCCGGCATCCGCGAAGGTCGCCGTCGTCCACGCGGGGCCACCGGTTTTCTCCCACGATTCGTTGGCAAGCTGGATGAGGTCCGCGTGACCATAGCGACCGGGCAGGCGCGTGAGATCGGCGTCAGGCGCGCCCTTCCATGCGGCGGGAACTTTCGCGAGATCACTCCACTTCGCGCCGGGGAGCAACGCCTGGTATTCGCGCTGCTTCGGATCACTGAAGAGCGACGGGCACGTCATGCCGAACCGGAATGCGCTCGTGGCGATGCGCACCGCGCCGTCCGCCTCCGGCATCGCGAGCGTCGCGTGATGCCCGAGCGGCACGCGCCCGGCGAAGCCCTCAATGACGTGCCGCGAGTAAACGACGTTCTGGCCCGCGACGAGCGAAAGTTCCTTCGTCACGCGCCCGGTGCGGACCTTGGTCTCGAGGCCGAGCGTGAGCGTCGTCACGTCGGCAGCGGTCTTGGTGCCGACGAGCCGCCACGCTTCACCGGCCGTCTCGCCGTGCGGCGGATGTTTCTCGCCCGCGACTTCCTCGGAATTCCCGCCAAACGGCAGGCAGAAGAAATCGCCGCGCAACGGGACAAGCACGGGCACGGGCATTTTCGCCGGCGGCTCGTCCTGCCACGGGCTGACGTAGTACGGCCGCACCGGCGCGGCGCTGTCGCGAAAGAACGTGACCGGCGCCATGTGCCCGCCCGTCTGCGTCACCGCGACCTCGACCTGCTTGGTGGCGACGACAAAGCAAGGCTGCGCGTGGAAGAAGGGCAACTCTGCGGCGGCAGCGGGGCCGGCGTTGCTGGCGGCGAACGCGGTGAGAAGGGTGGTCATCGCGAGGAGGCAGGATTGGGCGACGCGACGGTGCGCGGCGCACGGTTTTTCCACGAGGTTCATGGCCGGGGAGTGTGCGTACGCGCGGAGGGAAACCAAGCTCCGTTTCAGGCGGTGACGGCGAGCGGAATTCCCCGAGGATGGGCAAAAGAATGGAGGCAAAGGAATAGGGAGGGTGGAGGGCAAAGCTACGGGGCCATTCCCAATTCCCCATTCCTTTGCCTCCATTCCTTTGCCATCAATTCCGCCCCACCTGTTTCAATCCGCTGCGGCAAAGGACCGCTCGACGGGAGGCCCGGCAAACCGCTACCCGCTGTATTGCACGGCCCGCCGAGCTCCGCACCCGCGAGCATCCAAGCGCGCTACTTCTTCTCCGCCGCCGCTTTCTCCGTCACCACCACGCCTGCCAGATCCACCGTGCCGACCTCGGGCTTCGTGAACATCACCACGCCCTCCTTCTCGTCGCTGAACGAGAAGTTGAACATGAACCGTTTCCACTCCGGCGTCGTGTCCAAATCCTGCTCGGCGTAAAATTCATACGGATCGCCCTGCTGCCGGAGGCCGACCTTCAAGCCCGCCGCGTCCTTGCTGCGCACCCAGCCCTCCACGACATACTTCCCGCCCGCCTTACACTTGAGCTTGCCCGCCCAGCTTGTCAGTTGCATCTGACCCTCGTCCGCCTTCACCACCTGGATGCGCACCGCGCCCACACCCTCGGCCGGCGCATCCGTGAGCTTCGTGTAGGTGATCGTGACCGCGGCCCATTCCGAGTTGTCCACCCACAAATCGGGAAGCCATCCGGAAATCTTGTGGTCGTCCTTGGCCTTGATCGTGTACTCCTTGCCCGCCGTGCCAAACGCGGGCACGAGGCTCTTGGTTTCCGCCGCCGCGACAGTCATCGCCGCGGCCAGCAGGCCGACGATGCCGGTGAGAAGTGATGGGATCAGTTTCATAACGATGGGAGTGAAGGGTTGAATCGTTGAATGACTAATGGGTTGAACGGTGGCGGATGATTCGGCGCGCGCTCTCCAGGTGTCAAGCGCACGGCACCTCGCCGGCTCGCGACGGATCGCCCTGAGATAAAATGGAAGCCGACGCCCACCGAGCCGATCGGCAACGCCGGTGTGGTCCTGGCACCGATCTAAAACCCCGGTTTGGAGTTCCGCGTTTACGAGGTGCAGGTGACGTGCGCCCACCTCGCCGCGTAAACGGGGAACTCCAAACCCAGTCGTTCGCGGCTCGATGGACTTGTCAAACAGGCTCTTACGGTTTTGCCGCCGCCTCGAGGGTCTGAAGGAGCGGGCGGTAGGCGTGCACGTTCAGGATCGCGATGGTGCCGCGATCACTCGCGTCGCGCGCGACATCGGCCAGCGCGTTGAGGGCGTTGTACATCGCTTCCACGGCTTGTTCGAGGGCCTGGGTGCGCGCCTCGTTTTTGCCTTCCGCTCCGGCGAAACCGGCCTTCCAGAGCAACTCAATGCTCGTGAGATAATGCAGCGCAAACTCGAAGCGCTTGGCGTGATACAAAATGTAGGGACGTGCGCCGTCGCGGGCGCGGGTGTTGGCGCGATACATCTCGTTCATCGCCTGCGCGTAGAGATTCTTCGCCTCGGTCAGCCACGCCGGCGGGGCGGCCTTGGCTTCGAGATGGCGCAGCGTCATGCGTGCGGCGGGCACGGCGATGGCGGCATCGTTGGCGGTGATCAGCGCGGCGGCTTGGGCGGCGAGGCCGAAGCCTTTCAACAGCCGTTCATCGACCTCCTTGCCGCAGATGGGCGTGACCAGATCGCTCACGGATTGCGCGGCGGTGAGCTGGTCGGCGAACGAGGCGCGGGAAAGGAAATGGGCGCTGGCATTCAGGTCGCCGGGGATGACGACGCGCGCGACAAAACCCGCGGTGGGCTTGAGCCGGAGGGCGTTCAACTGTGTCGCGAGCGTCTCCAGATTGAACTGCGGCAGCACCGACGCGTTGGCGGGGCCGGGGTTGATCTCGATCGCGTCGGGCATTTCGCCCACCTGCACGAAGATGCCCACCGCGGCGGCGGCCGCTTTGATGCGCGGTAGAAAATCGTCACCGCGGTCGGCGTTCTCAAACTGTCGCGCGCCGCCGAACACCTTGCGTCCCGGCGTGTCGCCATCGACGCGCAACGCGGCGACCGGCGTGAGCGCGGCGGGCAGCACAATGTGGGTGAACTTGAGCTTCGCGAGCTGCGTGAGCAGGCGCGTGTGGTCGGCGACGCTCCACGATTCCGCGCCAAACGGCTGGCCGATGAAGGCGCTCCACGCGCGCCGCTTCACGCGCGGTTCCAGCACGACATCGAATCCCGCCAGCGTGAACGCGGGCTTTTCCAGCGGCAGAAAATCGCCGTGCAACAAGTGGCGGATGCCGCAGCGATAGCCGAATTCATGCACGGCCCACAGGCTCGCTACCGGACTGCCGCCGCCCAGCACGAGCACCGTGCGCCCTTGGAAGGGCACGCTCTTCACGAGGTGCCCCTGCCGCGAGAGCTTCGGCCATTGCTTGCCGAACACCGCATCCACCGCGGCGCTGGTCTGCGGACTGCCAATGAGAATGACGGCGGCGTCATCGGCGGGCAGCGCGGTCTGGGTGGTTGCTTGTGCACCGACTAAACTCTGAAGCTGGCTGGCCAGTTCCGTCGCGGCGAGTTGTTCGAGCGCGGGCGCGTTGGCCCCGACGACGATGGTCACACGCGGCGCAGCGGCGGCCGAGGCTGCGTGTTCTGGCAGCAACGCCGCGCACAGGCCGAGGGCGAAGGCGGCGAGTGTTGGAAGGGCGAACAGTGGGTGTCTCATGGTGAGGGAGGAGCTAATTCAGAACGGAAAACTATTAACTACGGATGGACACGGATGAGGGCAGCGGCGGGATGCTTCGCGACACGTTTTGGAGTGCGGTGACTCGTCACCGCTTTCGCGCAGGCGACTTGTCGCCGTCGAAGATCCGTGCGGCTCCGATCTCGCACGCACGCCCGCGCTGGCGCGAGACGAGAAAGCCCCAGTCCTCGCCGACGCCTCCCGCAGTTTGACGGCGACCAGTCGCCTTGCGAAAGCGGTGACAAGTCCCCGCATTCCACAGCATGTCGGTCGGCCGGTGCGTGCATTTTATCCGTGTTCATCCGGGTTCATCCTGGTTTCAAATTCCCGATTCGTAGCACGGCACGCCCCCTCACTTCGCCTCGTTCGCGATGCAGATCAGGCTCTCGCGCGTGCGGACGAACAGGCGGCCGTCGGCGATGGCGGGCGTGGCGATGATTTCTTCGCCGAGATCATTTTTGGCGAGCACCTTCAGTTCGGGGCCGTCCTGCAGCACGACGATGAATCCGTTGCGCCCGGCGATGAAGACCTTGCCATCGGCCGCGACGGGCGACGCGTAGTAGTCGCCGAAATTCCCGAGCCGCGTGCGCTCCCACAGCGTCTTGCCGTCGCGGGCGTCGTAGCAACTGCTCAGGCCACCGCTTTTCACGACGTAGAGGCGGTGGTTGTAGAGCAGCGGCGAGGAGAGATTAGAGGGCGTCTTGTGGTCGAGGTTGAAGAGCACATGGGTCTTGGTGACATCGCCCGTGCCGCCGCCGCGGATGGCTTGGATGATGTTGCCGCCGCCGGCCATGTTGCCCGGATGCTGGAAGGCGGTGTCGAGTTCGTCGGGGTCGATGACGCCGTTTTTGTTTTTGTCGGAAATGTCGAAGCGTTCGAGGAATTCCTTGGGCATCTCGTCGCGGGAGAGTTTGCCGTCCTGGTTGGTGTCGAGCCATTCGAGCAGCGCAAATTTCAACGTCCGCGTCGCGTCGCCGTAGCTCTGCACCGCGAGGTAGATGATGCCGTCCTGCACGACCGGCGAGGTCATGATGGTCCGCACGAGGGTGTTGCAGGTCCACCGTTCAAGGCCGGTCGCGGGGTCGTAGCCCTTGAGCTTGCCGGAGCCGGCGACGATCAAATCCGTGCGGCCCCCGGCGTCGCAGATCACCGGCAACGCGTAGCCCGCGAGCATTTCCGGACGCGGCGTTTTCCACCGCTGGTTTCCCGTTTTGGCATCCACCGCGAGCACGTAGGGATTGAGATCATCGTCCTGGCAGAAAATCACCATGCCGCCGTACAGGATCGGAGAACCGGCCGCGCCCCAGTCCATGAGATACGCGGGCTTGAGCAGCGCGTGCCGCCAGACTTCCTTGCCGCTGGCTGCGTCCAGCGCGACGAGACCGAGCGTGCTGAAATACAAATACACGCGCTCCGCATCGGCCGCGGGCGTGGAGGACGCGTGGCTGTTCGGCGGCGTGATGCGCGGCAGCGCGCCGGTGGCGAGGTCCTGTCGCCAGAGCAATTTCCCGGTCGCCGCCTCGTGACAAAAGACGCCGCACTTCTGCTCGCCAACCATCGCCGTCGAGAAAACCTTGCCGTTCACAATCACCGGCGCGCCCACGCCATCGCCCAGCTTCGCGCGCCAGAGCACTTTCTTTTCCGCGGAGAATTCGACCGGCAGCGGTTTGCCGGACGAAATGCCGCAACCGTTGTGTCCGCGGAATTGCGGCCAATCCTCGGCCGAGGAGGACACGGGAGCGACGGGCGCAGCGAGCGCGACGGCGGCGAGAAGAATGCGGGCAAGGCGGGGCGATTTCATGCGGCAAATAAGGCGGCGAATGAGAGACAGACGTTTGGGAACGGGCGTGGGCGGCAGCATTCAGCCCGGCATTTCCAGCGTCAACCGAAATGGCCGGCGGCGGCGTTCGCGGAGTCCAGCCGGGGTGCCGAAAGTCCCCCATGGCGCGTCGGCGTGCGTTGACACCACCCTGGCAGGCATCATGATGCCCGTATGAGAACCACCCTGACCTTGGACCATGATGTGGCCGCCCGGGCGAAGCAGGGCGCCGCCCGATTGCGCAAGCCGTTCAAAGAAGTGATCAATGCCGCGCTGCGGGCGGGCTTGGACCAGATTCTCGCGCCGCCCGCCGCGAAGCCCTATCGCACCAAGCCGCGCGCCATGGGCCTGCGCCGCGGCTTCAGCTACGACCACATCTCCGAGTTGATCGCCGGCGCCGAGGGGGAGGAACACTCATGATCCTCGTCGATGCGAATCTGCTCCTCTACGCCGAGGACACGCTGTCGGAACACCACGAGGCGGCGCGGACGTGGTGGGATGCTCAGCTCAGCGGCTCTGATCCGGTGGGGCTGTGCTGGCCGGTGTTGAGCGCCTTCATCCGCATCGGCACCAACGCCCGGCTGCACCAGCGTCCGCTCACGCTCGCGGAGGCCATCGCACGAGTGCAGAGCTGGCTCGACCAGCCCTGCGTGCGACTGCTCCACCCGTCCGAAAAACACTGGACGATCTTTCAGCAAATGCTCCGCAGCGGAAACGCCGTCGGCAATCTGGTTTCCGACGCCCATCTCGCCGCGCTGGCGATCGAACACAACTGCTGCCTGTACTCGACCGACACCGACTTCGCGCGGTTTCGCGGGCTGAAGTGGAAAAATCCGGTCGCGGGGTGAAGGCTCGTTTCGAGGAATTGCGCCGGTCTGATCAGTGGCTGCCAAACCGCAATCCCGCAGCGACAGCGCCGCGAAGTTTGTCTTCTGCAGCCACCGCGTGCCGCCTGCCACCACACTTCCCCCCGGTTTCGCGCGGCCGCGGAGCTTTGGCGTTCGGGGTCAGTTTTTCCGATCGATCACTTCCCGCTTGATCTCGACCAGTTTGTTCAGCGTCGCCCAGCCGAAGAGCAGGTAGCCGCACTGGGAGAGATTGGCCTCGGTGGCGGGGCCGGCGGTTTCCCCGGCGGACGGATGCACGCCGTCGCGGCTGATCAGCGTGCCGTCCCAGTCGTTCGCGCGGCGGGCGATGATTTCGCCGTGGTAATCCACGACGGGGAGTTTGTGCTCGGCGGCAAGTTTCCAAATGGCGTCGTTGTATTGCCGCACGAGATCGGTCTTGCCGCGCAGGGGCGGCACGGTGGTGAGCACGGGGATGGTCTTGTTCGCGAGCAGCTTGGCGACGATGGCGGCGAGGTTTTTGGCGAAGGTCTCGGGCGTCTGGCGCGCATTGGCGTCATTGGTGCCGAGGAGCACGCAGGCGATCTGCGGGTTGTGGTCGCGGATGAGGTCGTCCAGTTTCGGCAACCCGCCTTTGCCGCCCGCGAGAAATTGCGCGGTGGTGACGCCCGAGGCGGCGGTGTGACTGCGCCCACCGGGTTGGTCGTTGATCGACAGCCAGACGCCGCTGGATTTGTCGCGACCGTCGGCCTTCATCCAGCGGCAGACGGCGAGCTGCTCGGGCGTGCGTTCCTTGCCATAACGGAGAAAGGCGGAACTCGGATTCGCGTAGGTGATCGAGTCGCCGAGCCGCAGCACCTTGCCGTCGTCGCCTTTGAATTCCCGCGCCAGCGCCCGCATGGGCACGACCCAGTCGTAGGTTTCCTTCTGACCTTTGGGGGTTCCCTGCTCGGCGAATGCGGGAGCGACGAGCAGAATTGTGGCAGCGAGCAACCGCAGCGAGGGCGTCCCGAAAAAATGTCCGGCTCTGAAAAAATCGGCGCAGCTCGACGGCGGTGCGGCATTGGTGATGAAGGAAGTTATCATAATCTCGGGAGCAACCGACTACTCTCTCGTCCGAGGTGTTCACGGCGAGCGCCCCGATGGACGCAACGACGTGGGCGGCCACTCCGGCGCGCCAGCGTTTTGGAGTGCGGTGACTTGTCACCGCTTTTGCGCAGGCGACTGGTCGCCGTCGAACTTCGATGCGACTCCGATCACGCGAGCGCGCCACCGCTGGCGCGAGCCATGAACGCCCCATTCCTCGCCGACGACTCCCGCCATGCGACGGCGACAAGTCGCCTCGAGAAAGCGGTGACAGATCCCCGCACTCCCGATCCGCGCGCATTCCGTGACCGCGCGAACCGCCCACTCCCCGGACGAATCTGTTTTCCTCGGCCACGCCGCGTCGTTAGAAACGCCGCGATATGCGTTCCATCCTCATCATCGGCTGCGGCAGCATCGGCGAACGGCATCTGCGATGTTTCCAAAAGACCGGGCGCTGCTCAGTCGCGGCGTGCGACACCAACGCCGGCCTGCTCGCGACGATGCAACAGCGCTACGGCACGCCAGTCTTCACGTCGTTCGACGAGGCATTGGCGGACGCGCGCTTCGAGGCCGCGGTGATCTCCACGCCGGCCCCGCTGCATCTGCCGATGGCGCGGCAGCTCCTCCGCGCGGGGCTGCATGTTTTCATCGAGAAACCGCTGGCCATTGACGCGACGCTGGTGCCGGCGGTGCGCGCGACCATCGCGGAAGCGCAGCGGTTTGTCGCCGTGGCGTATGTGTATCACCTGATGCCGTGGGTGGCCGGGGCGCGGGAATTTTTGCGCACGGGCGAACTGGGAAAAGTGCTGCACGCGAGCGTCATCGCCGGCCAGCATTTCCCGACCTATCGGCCGGCGTATCGCGAGATTTATTACGCGCGGCATGACCTCGGCGGCGGCGCGGTGCAGGACGCGCTCACCCATCTCGCGAACGCTGTCGAATGGCTCCTCGGCCCCTGCACGCGGCTCTTCGGCGATGCAGCGCATCAGGCGCTCGAAGGCGTGACGGTCGAGGACACGGTGAATGTCAGCGCGCGGCACGGAGACGCGCTGGTGAGCTACGCGATGAATCAATTTCAGGCCCCGAACGAGACCACGCTCCGGTTCCACGCCGAGCGCGGCAGCGTGAAGATCGAGGTGCATCAGCAGCGCTGGGGCGTGCAGCGGCGTGGCGAGACGGCGTGGACCTGGCACGCCCCGCCGCCACTGGAGCGCGACGATTTGTTCATCGCGCAAGCGCATGCTTTTCTCGACGGCGCCGAGGGGAAACCGACGCCACTCTGCACGTTCGAGGAAGCCGTGCAGACGCTGAAGTTCAACCAGGCCGCGCTGCAATCCATCGCCAGCGGCTTGCCGGTCACACTCTGATGAATCCGCCGAAACCTTGCGAGCGGCTCGACCTTCGGGGCGCGGGCGGTCCCCGCCCGCAGCAGCTGCGTACTCACAATGGTGCCGCAAGACTTCCAACGCCCTCCCGCCGGCAAACACGCTGCGACCGGGGACCGGTCGCGCTCCGCGGTGTTCGGCGCGCGGGCGGTCCCCGCCCGCAGCAGCTCCGCACTCGCAGTGGTGCCGCAAAACTTCCAACGCCCTCCCGCCGGCGAACGCGCTGCGACCGGGGACCGGTCGCGCTCCGCGGCATTTGCGGCCATTTTATCCGCTCTTTTTTAGCATGAGCACACACGCCAAAGAACTCCGCCTCGCCATGCTCGGCATGATCGAAGGCAACGGCCACCCGTATTCGTGGAGTGCCATCATCAATGGCTACAACCCGGCGGAAATGGCGAAGTGCCCGTATCCCAGCATCCCCGTGTATCTCGGCCGGCAGCCGTTCGACAGCATGGGCGTGCCCGGCGCACGCGTGACGCATGTGTGGACCGATGATCCCGCCGACGCGCCCAAGGTCGCCGCAGCGAGCTTGATTCCGCACGTCGTGAAGCGCCCCGAGGACGTCATCGGCAACGTGGACGCGGTCATCATCGCGACGGACAACGGCGACGATCATATGCGCCGAGCGCGGCCGTTCATCGAGGCGGGGCTGCCCGTGTTCATCGACAAGCCGCTGGCGACGAACATCGCCGACCTGCGCCAGTTCGCCGCGTGGCAGCGCGCGGGTAAGGTGCTGCTCTCCACCAGCGGGATGCGCTACGCCCCCGAAATGCGCCTGACCGAGGCCCAGCGCGCGCACGTCGGCGAGCTGCGCTGGATCACGAGCTTTACGTGCAAGACCTGGGAGCGCTACGGCATCCACGCGCTCGAGGCAGTCGAGCCGCTGCTCGGCGTGGGTTTCACCAGCGTGCAGGCGCTCACGGACGCGGGCGGCGACATCATGCACATCACGCATCGCAGCGGCGTGCGCGTGACCATTGGCGCGCTGCACGATGCTTACGGAAGCTTCGGCGCGGTGCATCTGTACGGCACGCGCGGCCAGTTGGCGCTCACGCTCACCGACACTTACAACGCCTTCCGCGAGCAGTTGCTCGCCTTCCTCGCCCTGCTCCGGCGCGGCACCGCTCCCCTGCCCTTCGCGGAAACCGTGGAACTCATGGCCGTCCTCATCGCGGGCATTCGCAGCCGCGCGCAAGGCGGCAAAATCATCGCCGTCGCCGACGTGCTGGCCGAAGTGCAGCCTCCGGCCTCGCCCGGCACTTGAAACCCACTGCGCGCATGCCGCCACCCAAACGCTATCGCTGCGGAATTCTCGCCACCTGCTGCGTGCCGTGGCACGCCGACTACACGTTCGCTGAAGACATCTTCCGTCGTTCGGTGCGCCACCAACTCGCCCACGGCATCCGCGACCTCTACATTTTCGGGACGGCGGGCGAAGGCTACGCGGTGACCGAGGCGCAGTTCGACGCCATCACCCGGGCCTTCCTGGCCGAGACGCGCGGGGACGGCGTGCAGAGCATGGTGGGCCTGATCAGCCTCTCGCTGCCCACCGTGATCGAACGCATCGAACGGGCGCGCGCGCTGGGCGCCCGGCGCTTTCAACTGACCCTGCCGGGCTGGGGGGGCTTGCGGGACCCGGAGGTGGAGACATTTTTTCGCGAGACCTGCGGCCGGTTTCCGGAGTGTGAGTTTCTGCATTACAACCTGCAGCGCACCGGTCGCATCCTCACCGGTGCGGAATATGGACGGCTCGCGGCGCACTACCCGAATCTGGTGGCGACCAAAAACAGCACCACCGACGAGGCCCGGCTGCGGAGCCTGCTGACGGACGCGCCGCAGTTGCAGCATTTCATCACCGAAGTGGGCTTCGCGAAGGCGACAGTCCTCGGCGAGTGCGGCCTCCTCATTTCGCTGGCCTCGACGAATCTGGCGCTGGGCCGGCAATACTTCCGCGCCGGACACGAGCGGAATCTGGCGTTGCTCGGCACCTTGCAGCAGGAACTGGCCGAAATGCTCGCCGACCTGCTCGCCGTCGTCGGCACCAGCGCCCACATGGACGGCGCGTACGACAAACTCTTCTGCCGCCTGCACGATCCGGAGTTTCCGCTGCGCCTGCTGCCCCCGTATGCCTCCGTGAGCGACGCGACCTTCGAGCGCTACGCCGCCGAATTGCAGGCCAGGCATCCACGCTGGCTGCCCGCGCGCGGCTAAGCCCCAGATTTCCGATTCCTCAAACCCAATTCAAAATCCACTCCCATGAAACTCCGCCCCTCCCGTCTCCTCCGCGAACTGCGCGCCGGCCGCAACCCCTGCACGCTCAAGCTCAACCTCAACGACCCGCGCATTGTCGAAATGGCCGGCCTCGCCGGCGCCTCCGCCGTCTGGCTCTGCAACGAGCATGTGCCCAATGACTGGACCAATCTCGAGAACCAGGTCCGCGCCGCGCGCCTCCACGACCTCGACAGCATCATCCGCGTAAGCAAGGGCAGCTACAGCGACTACGTGAAACCCTTCGAGATGGACGCCACCGCCATCATGGTCCCGCACGTCACCACCGCCGACGAGGCCCGCAAGGTCGTCGAGATGACCCGCTTCCTGCCGCTCGGTCGGCGGCCAATGGACGGCGGCAATATCGACGGCGCGTTCTGCCAGATTCCCGTCGCCGACTACCTCCACCACAGCAACACCGAGCGCCTGCTCATCCTGCAAATCGAATCCCCCGAAGCCTTGGAAAACGTCGAAGCCATTGCCGCCGTGCCCGGCTTCGACGTGCTGCTCTTCGGCCCCGGCGACTACAGCCATCTCATCGGCAAGGCCGGGCAGATCGGCGCGCCGGAGGTCGTCGCCGCCCGCAAGCGCGTGGCTGCCGCCGCCCTGCGTCATGGGAAATATCTGATGTCTCCCGGCATGATCGCGCCGCGCGCGGAACTCGAGGCCGAAGGCTGGCGCATCCTCAATCTCGGGGCGGACGTCGTGAGCCTGGGTTCGGCGTTCAACAAACTCGTGGCCGACTACCAGATCGTCGCACCGGTCGCGCCGGCTTCCGTTTACCGCTCCACCCCATGAAAGCCCTCCCCAGTTTCAGTTTGGAAAACAAGGTCGTGCTGCCCGCCGGCGCGGCCGGATTATACGGTCGCGGCCTCGCCGCCGCTCTCGCCGGGACCGGTGCCACGCTCATCATCGCCTCCCGCAATGCGGACAAAATCGACGCCGTGGCCAAGGAGGAAACTGCCCGCGGCCACCGCGTCTTCGCCGAGTCCTTCGATCAGGGCGACGAAGCCTCCGTCACCGCCCTCCGCACGCGCATCGAGGCACGCTTCGGCTGCCTGCACGGCCTGGTAAACAACTCCGTGCTGCGCCCGATGAAGGGCGCGAACGGCACCGCGGCGCAGTTCGCGGAATCCATGCGCGTCAACGCCACCGGCCTCATGCTCATGCACCGCGTCTTCGGCCAGGCCATGGCCGACGCCGGCCGCGGCAGCATCGTGAACATCGGCTCGATCCAGGGAATGATCGGCCCGAGCTACGAGCTATACGAAGGCACGAACATCGGCGATCTGCCGCCGGATTATTTTTTCCACAAGGGCGGCATGATCAACCTCACGCGCTTTTACGCCGGCCTCTACGGCCCGCGCCAGGTGCGTGTGAACTGCCTCGCCCCCGGCGGCTTCTTCAACCTCCAACCCGAGGCCTTCGTGAAGCGCTACTGCGAACACACCATGCTCAACCGCATGGCCGACAGCCACGACCTCGGCGGCGCGGTCATCTTCCTCCTCAGCGACGCCGCCGCCTACATCACCGGCGTGAACCTCCCGGTGGACGGCGGCTATACGGCGAAGTGAAAACAGTCGAGGCTCCAGCTCGGTCGGCTGATTTCCCCTGGGACACAGCGGGCGCAGGAACCATTTCATCGGCCACCCCCCTTTTTGTTTCTGTGGAAGTCGCCCGCGATCCCAGTCCGAGAGGAACACTGCCGCCAACTCACCGGTGGCTGCGGCGTTCACCTCGCCCCCCGACGGAAAGGTTGCGTGTGGTCGCGGTTTGGAGTGCGGTGACTTGTCACCGCTTTTGCGCAGGCGACTGGTCGCCGTCGAACTGACGTGACCTCGCGATCTCGCGAGCGTCTCCGCGCTGGCGCGAGCCGTGAACGCCCCATCGCCCACCCACGCCTCCCTCACTTCGACGGCGACAAGTCGCCTCGGGAAAGCGGAGACCAGTCACCGCACTCCACATCGCCCGCACCTCCGCTTCTTATCCGTGTCCATCCGTGTCCATCCGCGGTTTGCTATTTCCGCTTCTTCCCAACCTCACCGCTTCTCCGCCCGCTTCACACCGACGCCCGCGCGCGCGCCGGTGTGGCGGTCGTTGTCCACCGTCACCACGCCGTTCACGAGCACCCAGCGGAAGCCGGTCGCGTAGTGATGCGGGTCTTTGAAGGTCGCCTCGTCGCGCACCGCGTCCGCTTTGAAGACCGCCAGGTCCGCCCAAAAGCCCTCGCGCACGAGGCCGCGGTCACCGAGCCGAAAGGTCGCCGCCGGCAGCGAAGTCATGCGGCGCACGGCTTCCTCGACGGACAATAATTTCAGCTCGCGCACGTAGCGGCCGAGCACGCGGGCGTTGTTGCCGTAGCCGCGCGGATGCGGCACGCCGTCTTGAAATTTCCGCACGCCGCTGTCGGATGCGACCATCGTGTTCGTGTGCCGCAAGAACGCCTGCAAGTCCGTCTCGCTCATCCCGAAAAACACCGCCGTCGTGCGCCCGTTCAGTTCCAAATCGAAGACCAGCTCGATCTGTTTTTCCACCGCCGCGCTGCCTTTCCGCAGCTTCGCGGCCTCGGGCAGCGTCAGGCCGTTGATCCCCGGATCGTGCCGGCACGACGCGATGGTCACGTAGTCGTAGCCGTCGTGTCCGCCCCGCGCCAGCGAGTTGGTCATTTGCGCGACGATCTTCGCGCGTTGCGCGGGATCGTTGATGCGCGCCGCAAATTTCTCGCTCCCGCCCTCGCGCGAGCTGTCCGGCAGCAACTGGCTCACGCCCGTGCTCGAGGCCGTGTACACATACTGATCCTGCGTGACGCTCACCCCCTGCGCCCGCGCCCCGGCGAGCACCGCCAGCACCTTCTCCGTCTGCCCCCAGTGCTTCTTTCCCGACAGCTTGAGGTGCGAGACATGCGCCCGAACCTTCGCCTCGCGCCCGATCGTGATCAGTTCGTCGAGCGCCTCGTAAATCTTCTCCCCCTCGCTTCGCATGTGGCTCACGTAGATGCCATCGAACGGCGTCAGCACCTTCGCCACCGCCACGAGTTCCTCGGTCTTGGAAAAAGTTCCCGGCAGATAAATCAGGCCCGTGGACAAACCGACCGCGCCTTCCTTCATCCCCTTCTCGACCGCCGCCTTCATGCGCGCCAGTTCGCCCACAGTCGGCGGGCGCATGAACGACCCGCCCATCGCCGCCGCGCGCACAGTGTTGTGCCCGATCAGCGTCGCCACGTTCGCCGACGGCGGATTCGTCCCGAGCTGCTGAAACAACTCCCCGATCTCCAGCTTCGACGAGCCGCAGTTCCCGAGCACCAGCGTCGTCACGCCCATCCGCAAAAAATTCTCCGCCAACGGCCGGTCCAGCACATCCTCGCCATGCGTGTGGACATCAATGAAACCGGGCGCCACGACCAATCCCGTCGCATCCAGCTCCGTCGTCCCCTGCCCTGCAAAGGTGCCCACCGCCACGATGCGCCCCGCCTTCACCGCCACATCCCCGACGAACGCCGCCTTCCCCGTCCCGTTCACGATCTGCCCGCGCCGCAGGACCAGATCGAAGTCGGCGGCCGCGGCTGGGCAGGCCCCCAACAGGCAGAGCAGCGCGCTCAGAAAAGCCAATCGCACCACCTTCTTTCCCCCCTCTGTGCTCATCGTGTCTCTGTGGTTCACTCCCCAAAACGCCCTCGTAGCCGCCGACGTGAGGATATCCCGAGCACCGCGACCGCGCTGCATGGAGCCAAGGCACATGGCAGGCGGAGGGAAGACGATGGCAACGAGCGGCACCGGACCGATGGGCGCACGGAATTTCAGGCAAAGGAATGGAGGCAAAGGAATAGGGACGGGGAAAATTTTTGTCTTCATTCCCTTGCCTCCATTCCTTTGCCAAATCCGTTCCGGGGATTGGTGTTCAGATTCAGGTTGGCGACGGCGCGTTCGTCGGGCCGCTGTTGTCGTTGGCGTGCGGAGAAACTGAGTGCTGAGCCGGAACCCGAAAAGCGGAGGAGGTACGTTGGCAGGCGGATCGGGCGGTAGACGGGGCCGTCCGCCTCCTCACGTCGGCGGCTACGAGCGGCGGCCGGTTCAGCCATTCTCGCCGCACTATTCGCCGCCGCCGAATTGTCCCCCCGCCCATACCAAGTAATTCCCAATCTCATCACGCGCTTTCCTCAGTAATGACAATGCCGGTCCAGAAAATCGGCGAGGTGCAGCACCTCCACATCCTTCACGCCCGCTTCGCGCAGGCCCGCCTGCATTTGCAAAATGCACCCCGGATTCGTCGTCACCACGGTCTTCGCGCCGGTCTGCAAGATGTTCCCCGTCTTGCGCGAGCCGAGCCGTCCCGCCATCTCCGGCTCGGTGAGATTGTAACTCCCCGCGCTGCCGCAGCAGATTTCCGCCTCGGGCAATTCCACGAAACGGCTCCCCGCCACCGCCTTCACCAGCGCCCGCGGCTGCTGCGTGATCTTCTGCGGATGCGCGAGGTGACACGCATCGTGGAATGTCACCGGCGACGCGAACTGCGTGGGCGCCAAATGCGTCGCCAAGCCGCTCGTCGCCAGCCATTCGCTCAGGTCCCGCACCTTCGCGCTGAACCGCTGCGCGCGCGCCGCCCACAGCGGATCGCCCGCGAGCAAATGCCCGTATTCCTTGAGCGTCGAGCCGCACCCCGCCGCATTGATGATGATCGCCTCGACCTCGCGCTCCTCGAACACCGCGATGTTTTTCCGCGCCGATTCGCGCGCCGCCGCGAGGTTCCCGCCGTGCGCATACAACGCGCCGCAGCAGCCTTGGTCCGGCGGCGTCACCACGTCGTAGCCCGCGCGATTCAGCAGTCGCACCGTGGCCAGATGCGTCGGGCCGAACATCACGTTCATCACGCAGCCGCGCACAAACGCCACCGCGCCGCGCCGCGTTCCGCCCGTCGCCGGTGAAACCTCCAGCCATCGCGCCGAGGAAAATTTCTCAGGAATCAACGCCAGCGAATCGCGCGCGAACTTCGGCAAAAATCTCGCCAGCCCCGTCGCCTGCGCCAACCGCGCGGGCAGCAGCGCCAACTCCATCCGCTCCCCGAACGGAAAAATCTGTTCAATGGCACCCTGCCGCAGGAGACGCTGCGCCAGCGGGCGTTGGTAGTGGCCCTCGATGTGATCGCGCGTGGCTTCGAGCAGGTTCCCGTATTTCACGCCGCTCGGACACGCCGTCTCGCACGCGCGACAGCCGAGGCACAGGTCAATGTGATGCACCGCCGTCTCCGCGAGCGGCATCCGGCCGTCCTGAATCGCGCGCATCAGGTAGATGCGCCCGCGCGGCGAATCGTTCTCGTTGCCCGTTTCGAGATATGTCGGGCACGACGACAGACACAGGCCGCAATGAATGCACGCGAGCGATTCCTTGCTATCGAGGAACGGCGCGGGACCGGGCGCAGTGGGAGTGCGGGCGGGTGGGTTCACAGCAAATCGGGGAAGATGTGGTGCGGATCAAATTCGTTCTTCAGCCGCCGCGCGAGATCGAGCGGCAGGGCCGGACGCGGAACCTCGGGACCGTCGCGGAAGCACAGGAGTCCGTTGCCCGCACGCGCCACAAACGGCACACCTGCCAGCGTCGCGACGCCCGACGCCAGCTTCGAGGGCAGCAGCGACCAGCGCTTCGCCGGCGCGGCGTGGAGCGGCCAGAAGCGCCGCTCGTGTTCGAGACTCGACGGCTCCGCGATGCCGAGTTCCGCGGCGCGGGCCAGTTGCGCCACGACATCCTCGCGCGCGCCCGCGAAGCCAAGCACGAGCGCGAGCTGCTTGCTGACGCGCAGACCTGCGTCGGCGGAGGCTGCGAGATCGAGGTTGTGGGCATCGAGCACCACGGGCGTGAGACCGGCTTCGATCACCGCCTGCGCGCGCGCCGCGAGTTCCTCGGGCGTGTTCACGGCGCATTGCACGAAGGCTTCAATCTCGGGCAGCGGCGAGAGCTTGAACGTCCCCTCGGTGATCACGCCGAGCGTGCCGCGGCTGCCGACGAACAGCTTGCACAGATCGTAGCCCGCCACGTTTTTCACCACCTTGCCGCCGCCGCGAATCACGCGCCCATCCGCCAGCACCACCTGAATGCCGATGAGCGTCTCGCGAATCGTCCCGCAACCGAAGCGCCGCGGCCCGCTGAGATTTTCCGCGAGGATTTCGCCAATGGTGGTCTGCTCGGGATTCGGCGGATCAATCGGCAGCCATTGTCCGCGCCGCGCCAGCACGGACTGGAGCAATGTCAACGACACGCCCGCCTGCACCGTCGCCGTCATGTCCTCCGCCGTGTGCTCGACCACCGCGTTGAATGCGCGCAAGT
>BJHT01000039.1 GCA_014193395.1 Verrucomicrobiota bacterium | reverse complement strand
AAGGTTGGAATTCATGCGGCCAGCCTACCGGTGGAAAGCTAACTTGCGAGTGCCGCCGTCCACCCCCGTCATTTTAGTCGTATTGATTTGGAGGCGAGCTTGTTACGAAAACTTTCGCAACACCCTCATAAAGCGCGCCTAACGGCGGCGACGGGCGCGAGGGCCGGGGCACGGCGGCGCCCAGTTCACCCCTGATTTTGCGAGGTTCGGGCGGCCGGGCATGAGTGAAAATGACGTGCGGTGTGCGGCTTTGGAATCGGAGAGCATCTCGGCAATGGATTGAAAACTAACGGTTTAGCGAGGGCGGGCCCGGCGGGCACGGGGTGGGAGCGGAGGGTTGCGGGGACTTGGGGCAGGCGGAGGAAAATCCAATTCGCCCCTCGGGGCTGGGCGGAAGATTCGGGCAAACGCGGGAGGAGTGTTAACTGCACGGGGACGCCGGCGAAAACCGAGGACGGGCTTTAGCGTAAACACTGGATTTGGGCGCCGTCACGGGGCGGAAAGGGAAATGGGGGGCCGGGGGATGGGATTGCGGCGGGGCGGCAGGGTTTGGGAAAAATCAAGGGCGACTTATGCACAGGGCGGGCGCAAGTGGGGGTTCTTGGAGCGACGAGCGTAAGAAGCGCCTCTTTTCAGCGCCGCTGGGACACCCCTTTGGAATGCGCCCGTCCCCGCGGCGCATCACGGTGGAGCGGGGGAGGAGTGGGGATGTTTCTACGGACTCCGGGCGCACGGACGTCGCTGCGCCCAAGCGCGGCCGCACTCCGGGCCAAATGGACCCCGGCGGACGACCGGAACGCCGATTGCGCTTTGGGTCGCGGACGCTAGGATGCGCGCCCAATGGCGCTGGCGGACGATGATGAATACTTTTTGCTGGTCGGGGAGGAAACCCGCGGACCTTTCTCGCTGGGCCAATTGCACGAGCAATGGCACACCGGACAACTGCCGCTGGACACCCTCTTCATCCGCAAAGGTCTCCCGGACGCGCGGCCCATCAACAGCATCGTCGAGCAGATCATCGCGTTTCGGCCGCCGCCGCCCGCCCCAGCCGACCCGGAGACCGCGGCAGTTGCGCCCGTCGCCGAACCATCGCCAAATTCGCTGGAGCGCGGTGAAACGCCGCGCCGGGCAGCAGCCCCGAACTACCCGCTGCGGTTGGGCCTGGGCCTGCTCGCTTTCGTCGTGTTGGCGTGGATTGTCAATCCCGCGCGGCCCAAGCCGCCCGCCCAGCAGGTGTTGCATGCGCGGATCGAGGTGAACTTGGTCGAACTCCGGGTCGAAAACCTAAACCTGTTCGACTGGACGAATGTGGTGGTGCGCCTCGAGGCGAATGCGCCCGAGGCGTTACAAGCCCAGCTGGCGCGGGTTCCCGCGGGCGAGACGGTCAAGCTGCCGCTGACAAATTTCCGTGACACCCGGGGCAAACACTTCGAACCGTGGAAAGGGGTGGTGACGGAAGTCTGGATCGGCGGTGACACCTATGAGTTCCGCAAGTTCCCGTTCCCGCCCAAGTAGCCACCGATAAACGCGGGGGAACCTGAATTGGCGGCTGCTCGACAAGTAGAAGGGAGCACCACTAACCGGCACTAACCTGCACTAATAAGATTCCAAGCAAGACATCACTCGCCAGATCAGGCCTGGCTGGGACTTACTAGCGCGGGTCAGTGCCGGTTAGTGGTTTCTAGTCCGGCCTTCGCGTCGTGGTCGCTACAATTCATCCCACGAAATCGCCACATATCCGCGGCCCATGTTCAATCGCCCGATGTTTTCATCGTAGTGAAACTGGAAATGGCCGTTGATCGTGGCGGTGTTGGAGACACTCGCGCCGACGATGTCCTCGGTGTTGTTGCCGCCGCCATTCATCGTAAAGTCTGCCTGCGGGGCGTAGATGACCCCTTTGAAAGCGCCATTGCCGCTGACAGTTAGTTCCGTGTTCGTAGGCAGCCCCCAATAGAAGAAATTGGTCGCGCTGCCGGACTGGTTGACCACGCCGTTGCCGGCGATTTTTGCCGAGGCGCCTTTCATGTAAATCTGCAGGCTGCCGCCGGGATCAATCTGTATTTTCTTCTGGCCGGTAAGATTGATGTCGCCGTCGATCAGAATCACGGCGTTGACATTGGATTTAACCCAGAGACTACCGGTAAGACCGGCAATCTGATAGTTGCCGCTGCTGCTGGCGACATATTGATAGCCGGAGGCCCCTCCCATTGGCGAGCCTACGGTGAAGGGCGCGACGACATCCAGAAAGGCGACGTTCATGTCATCCTTCGACGCGCCCGGTTGGATGCCGGTCTTGGTGCCATCGGCCATCCAGGCGAGGTCGCCGACTTTGCCATTGGCACCCACGCCGATGGTGCCGCCCGGGCCGGTGGCCACGTTGCCATAGATCGAACTGTTGCCTGTGAGCAGGATGTTGACCAAGCCGGCGTTGCTGGCGACACCTGCGGTCGCCTTCCGCTTGCTGGCGGTGTAAGCGCCGTTGGTGCTGTAGGCCGGATTGGTCGAGTCGAAACTGTCCACCAGACCATTGCCGTTGAGGGTAATCTGGCCCTTGGTCAACAAGCCTTTGGAAAACATATTGTTGCCCTGTGTTTTCACGCGCACGAGGCGGTCCACATAGGTGCCGGACTTGAGCGGCACGGGCGAAAAGCCGCGCGAGTAGATGACCGGCGGATTGATATTGGAAATGGTCACAAAGGCCCAGCCATTCGCGACGGAGCGGAATTTGCAGTAGTTCCCGCCGGACAAGGCCCACCCGTCCACGGCGAGATTGGTGCTGTTCTGGTAGAGATGCGCCAGCGCCTCCTCGATCCCGGCCTCGATGATGGGAATGGTGGCGTTCCACGATTGCGACCGGGCCACCGAGGCGTTCTGCGCGCTCACCAGATCGAGATAGGCCGCGATGGTGATGCCCATGATCGCGACCGTGCAGAGACAGGTGCCGAGCACGCTGCCGGATTCGGTGGAGACGCGGATTTTCATAACTCCTAAAGGCAGAGTTTAATTACGGATAAATACAGCGCGGCGGAGCCGCAGCCCAGGCGGAGCGCGACCGGTCCCCGGTCGCAGCGGCGACATCGGAGCCGGGGCGCTTCAAATTTCAGACTCGGTCGCGGGCTTGCGGCCGCTGCGGGCGGGGACCGCCCGCGCTCCGATCGTTTCAAAGCACCGGGGCACTCCGTGGAATTGTCGGACGAATACACACGGACGGGGGAGGACGAGAAAGTTGAACTTACGTGCCGGGAACCTACTCCGTAAGTTGGGCGGAGAGAGTTGGTTTTCATCCGTGTCGATTGGAGTAAGTCCTAGGGTTTCTTAGTTACAACCTTTTCCGGCCGGATAACTACTGTTTGCGCAGGACGAGCTTGGCGGACTGCACGCTTTCGGTGTTTACGGCCTGGCCGAGGATTTTGCGCGAGCAGGTCCAGGTGAGTTGGACCAGCTTGGCGGTCGCGGTGGTCGCGGTGGGATAGACATCATAGGTGCCGCCGATCGGGTTCCGTTGGTAGATGGAGAAGGTGAGACTGTCACACTCTTTGAGCAGTGTGTCCGTTTGCGCGCCGTAAGTGCGGGTTAGTTTCTTGCCGGTGGTATCGTAGGTATAGGTCAGGGTGCCGCCGTTGTAGGCAAAGGAGATTTCATTGGTGCGATAGGCGGTCACAGAGTCGGCCTGGCGGATCTCCAGTGCCATGCGGTCGAGGGTCTGGCGGCTCATGCGATCGAGGTCCACGTAATTGGAAAGCGCGGCGACACTGCGCGAGGCGTGGAAGACCACGATTGCCAACGCCGCCAGCAGGATCGAGCCGGTCCCGGTGGCGATCAGCAGTTCGATGAGCGTGAAGCCGCGGCGGGCGCGTCGCCTAGTAGATGTAATTTTGCAATCCATACCGCGAGACCGCCGTTTGCATCTGCCGCGTGCGGGGCGCCGAGCCCGAGGTCCACTTCAGCTCAACGGTCACCAGGCGCAGGTTGGTGCAGTAGCTTTCGGTGCCGGGGAAATTGGTGAGCGTGAGTGTCCCGCTGTAAATGAGCCCGGAGTTGGTTCCGCCGCCCGGCTGATAGGGAGCGGTGAAGGTTTTCGGAATGAAGCCGTTCGAGTTGATCTGGTCCCAGCTATACAGGCGGAGCGTCTCCAGTTTCTCCTGCATCACCTGCGTGGCGCGCAAGTTCTCCCGTGCGACGCCGATCACCGCGAAGCCCGTGCCGAGGCCCGTGTACACGGACAGGAATAGAATCCCCACCAACCCAAGCGCGGTCAGCACCTCGATGAGCGAGAACGCGGCGACGGCGTTGGCCGGCGACGGGTTTGGTTGTCTGCGGGTTTTCATTCGTACTAGCTCCCATCTCCTCTCTAGCAGGCTGCTTGCCGTGGCGGGCAGAGGGAACGGATTAGGGAATCTCCGTCCGTGCGTCCGCACCCTGCGGGCGTCAACGCAAGCTATCGGCAGGGGGGCCGGAAGGGTTGAGGCGCAAGTGGTTTGCGCCGCCGTCGCCGTACGGACGGGTAACCTGCGGGTAGTGCGGAGGAACGGTGAGGCCGATTTCCGGCATGACCGTTGCACTGAACCAACTGCCCCAAAGTGGGACACTCGGGGAGCGCGGCGGAGCGTTCGGACAGTGCTTGGAAAGGTCCGACCGATGACTGAGGGCGCTCGCGGTGGGACCAGGAATCGCCGGATTTTGGCAGACGAATGGGGGCAGACGAATGGGGACATGGTTTGTCATTCCCCGTTGGCCAATCCCCCTTGCGGGCTGGATCGATAATAGCTTCCGCCGCCAATTCTGGACGCGGGTCAGGGAGGAAAAAAAGGCCTAGATCTCCCGCAGATTCAGGGCGACCACAGATGGGGAATTTAGTCTGTGGTCGCCCTGAATCTGCGGGAGTTTTCCCGGCCCGTGGCGGGCGGCGGGTGGCGTTACTCGGTGGGGGCGCGTTGGGGGCGGTTGCGGTGGGCGGCGGGGTAGAAGCGTTTGTGCATCTCGACGAGGCGGGCGAGTTCCTGGATCGGCTCGGCGTGGTCCTCGACGCGGAGGTCGATGTAGCGGTCGTTGGCGCGGCCGTAACCGCTGTTTTCGCGGACGACTAGGAGGGCGGCGGACTGGCGGCCGCGCTTGTCGCCGCCGGCTTTTTCCGCAGCGTCGAGGGCGGCGACGAGCCAGTCGCCCAGTTCGGTGTCGGGTTTCTTCAGTGCGGCGACGTAGGCGGTTTCCATGGCTTTGATCACGGCCTCACCGGCGAGGATGTTGCCCTGGACGGCGAAGTTTTTGCCCGCGAAATGACCGGCGTAGTCGTTGCATTTGGTCCCGGTGTAGGCGGCGGTGTTACCGCGGGCATCGACGATTCCAAACTGGCGGACTTCCTTGCGCGGATCGGTCTCGGTGAGGATCTCGACGACTTGGCGCGGATTCTTGCCGGCGGCGAGGAGGCGCAGACCGTCGGGGCCGTAGGTGACGTTGGCCTCGGCCTGGGTGGCGATGGCGCCGACGCCGGCCCTGGCCCATGGCACGACGCTGCCGACGCCGAAGAACTTGCTCTGAACGGCGACGCCGAGATCGCCGGTCGCGGGATCGAAGGCGACGATCGAATAGGTCGCGACGGTGGGCGCGGCCGTGGCGGCGGCGGGCGGTTGCATGGCCGTTTTTTTCGCGGGGCCGGTGCAGCAGCAGCAGCCCGCGAGGAAAAAGGATGTGAGGGGCAGGGTGGAGGGGAGGTACAAGGGGGATGTGGGTTTCAGGATTTTAGGATTTGAAAAAGTGGCGGGCGCGGAGGTGGGGAAGATCACGGTTTGGGGGGCGTCACAGGTGGGCCGGGCGCGGGCGTGGGTGACGGCGAGGGCGCGCGCGCGGGCGTGGCTGACGTGGGGACGAAGTTGGTCGGGGCGGGGCCGACGAGTTTGAAGTCGCGCCATTCGAGGAGGTGGTTGACGTGGGAGTTGAGCATGAGTTTGCGCGTCTCGAGATCGACCCAGGAACGGTCGGTGAGCCACACGCCCTCGGGGAGGCGTTGTTTGCGGAAGTGGATGGTGAACTTGTTCATCGCGCCGATCAGGTTCAGGAGGATCGGGACTTTCTCGCGCAGGGAAATCTCGGCTTTGGCGACCTCGTAGTCCGCGGCGTCGATCCAGACTTTGCCGCCGAGTTTGTTGAAAAAATTGTCCTGCAATTGTTTCACCGGCAGATCGCGGGACTTGGGTTCCATCGTGAGCACGTAGGAGCGGCGGCCACGGAACAGCTCTTCGCCGATGACCTCGAAATGGAAGCGCTGCACGAGGTCGTGATTGATGCTGCGGCCTTTGTCGGGCGTGATGGGTTGCTGCAAACCGGTGGTCGAGGCTTCCCAGGCTTTCTGTTCTTTCTCGGCCTCTTTTTTCGCCTCCTTGGCGGAGAGCGGCTGGCCGTCCTTGAGCACGAGGCGCGAGTGGCTGACGCCACCGATGGGGGTGGCTTCGTACACGCGGTCTTTGCGGTCCTTCAGCAGGCCTTTGTCGGTGAGTTCGTCGGTGATGTGACGGCGGGTGAAGCTGTAGCGGTTGCGAATCTGCTGGGTTTCGTTCCATGCCGAGCGCTCGACGACGCGTTCGACGAGGAACTCGGCGGTGGGCCAGGCGTTCGTCTTCGCGAGCGTCGCTGTGGGGGTGGCGGCCGCGGTGTTCGTGGTGGCAACGACGGCGGTGGCCGCGGCGTTCGCGCGGGGCGGGGAGGCGGAGAGGAGCAACCAAGCCAGCAGCCCCGCCAGCGCTGGTGAAAAGCAGCGGGACGGGCGGCGAAGGACGGTGGCTGCTTGAAAAGACATACGCTGATTTCCCCACGGCGAGAGCGGATGCTGCCGACCAGAAGGGGGCTGGCGGGAGGCTCGCTGGCGGGGCGTGAAATGTAAAGCAGGGCGGCGCGGCGGGCGCGTCCGCGCTCGGCCAGCGTGGCGCAGGTTTCCAAACCTGCTGTATCGCCGATTTCCAAATCGGCGGGGGCAGCGGCATTCGGGGCGCGTGCGACATGCCGGGGCGTTGCGGGTGGTCGGATGGCTCGCGGGTTTGGAAACCCGCGACACAGCAGGTTTGGAAACCTGCGGTACGGGAGCCGCGCGCGGCTGCGCCGGGAGCGTGGCGTTCACGCCGCAGAAATGGGATGTGCGAAGAGAGCGTTGGATTGGTCGGACGCTTTCGTTCCATGCGGACGTCGCTGCGGCCGGGGACGGCCGCACTCCGGGCCGTGTCGGGCTGCGTCGGCGCGCCCGGTTCCGGCGGCGTATCTTGACGGGTGGATGCAGCGCGTGTTCTAGTCGCGTCACAGTAGCCAACTATTTATGCCCACCTACGAATACTCCTGCGCGAAATGCGACCACCACTTTGAACTGGTTCAACCGATGTCCGCCGCGGCGGTCACGACGTGTCCGAAGGAGCTGTGCGGGATGAAGAAATGGGGCAAGGGCAAGGTGAAGCGCGCCATCAGCGGCGGGGCGGGGCTGCTGTTCAAGGGCACCGGTTTTTACATCACCGATTACCGGAGCGAGAACTACAAGGCGTCGGCGAAAAAGGACTCGGCGGGGGGCGGTGGCGAAAGCTCGGGCGGGGCGAAAAAGGAAGGCGCATCCGGCGGGGGCGAGAGTTCGGGCGGAGCGAAAAAGGAGGCGTCGTCCAGTGCCAGCAGCGGCGGGGGCAGCGCGGCCAGCGCGAAGAAGACGGAGGCCAAGCCGGCCAAGCCGGCCAGTTCCAAGAGTTGAGGTGCCATGCACGCCCGGTCGTCCCGAAGTCCGCAGCGCGCGGCGCGCGGCCGGTGCGTCGGCGGAATGACGAGCGACGGCCGGATGCGCGGGTGGAGGATGTTGCCCTTGCTCGTGGCGTTTTTTTTCGCCGGCGGTTTTCCCGTGCGCGCGGCGACGCCGTTCAAGCCGGGCATGGCGATGACGAGCCGGTCGGGGCAGTTCGTGGTCTTTGCGCCAAGCTCGCCGGCGGCGGAGGTGGAGTCGCCGGCGTCGTTGACGGCGACGAATCTGGTGCGGCTGGAGCAGGGGCCGCTGGCGATCATTTGCGACCGGATTCGCGAGGTGTTGTTGCAAGAAATGGGGGCGGCGAGCCTGGTTCAGGGCCGGGTTTATGTTCGCCTGCACGCCGGTCCGCCGACGGCGGAAATCATCCTGAAGCCGATCCGTTTTTCCCAGGGCTGGCAGTATGAACTCACGCTGCCGACGCGGGTGGATCGCACGCGGCTGGTGACGGCGGTCACGCACACGATGTTGCAGGAAATGGCCAACCGCTCATCGGGCGGGCGCGTGGTGAACCTGCCGCAGTGGCTCGTGGAGGGGCTGACCGCGCAGGTGCTCATCGCCGGCGGCCCGGCGCTGGTGCCGGAGCCGCGCCGCGTGCTGGTGGTCGAGACGACGCCGCGTGATCATTTCGCCGTCGCGCGCGCGCATCTGCGCCAGCACGGCGCGCTGTCGTTTTCGGACATGAACCTGCCGTCGAATGCGCAACTGGTGGGCGCGGGCTGGGAGACGCATCGCTATTCGGCGCAGATTTTCGTGGCCAGTCTGCTGCGGCTGTCCGGGGGGAATGTGGCGCTGGTGAATTTCACGCGCGAACTCGGCAATTACCTGAACCCGCAGCTCGCCTTTCTGAAGGCCTTCAACGGGCATTTTCGGAGCGCGCTCGAGATCGAGAAATGGTGGTCGGTCACGGTGATCAATCTCACCGGGCGCGATCAGCACATGAACTGGACGCAAAGCATCGCGCTGCAACGGCTGGATGAAATCCTCCACACCGCCGTGCAAGCCCCGACGGCTGGCGGCGAGCTGGCGCGCCGGCAAAACCTGCGGCTGCAGGACGGGCTCATGCAGTTGGATTTTCCCCAGCAGCGGCAGGTCTTCACGCAGACCGTCCGCCAGCTCGAAATCCTGCAATGGAACGCACCGCGCGATCTGTCACGACTGGTGTTGGATTACCGGAAAACATTGGCGGATTACGTGCAGGAGCGCGGACGCATCGAAATGCGCGCCGATCTGCGCAACCGGATTCAAGGCGCGCACAACGCCGTCATCCAAAACACCATCCGCCAGCTCGATCTGCTGGATGTCATCCGCGAGGATTTTCGCAGGACGGGCGAGACGGAGACGGCGGGAGGCCGGCCGTGAACTAGGAAAGCGGGGCGCGGGGCGAAGCTCCAAGCACAAAGCACAAAGCTCAAGGGAAGCACCAAGCGCCAAGCGCCAGGGAGGGCGGCAACACACCGGGCGCGAGCAGCACGGTTTTTCCGGGTACGAGTGATGGAGGAGTCCGCGATCCGGCTTCGACTCGCGGGGCGAGGCGCCGTCCGAACTTGCAGGCACCGGCGCCGGCAGCACGCCGCCACCGCCCAAATCTGCCCCCCGGGGCTTGGAAATTGGCACTTTCCTTGAGCCTTGAGCTTTGTCCTTGGAGCTTTTCCCCGGTCTCGCGTCAACCGGCGCGGGCGGCTTGCTTGACAGTTCGGACCTCAATCTTATGCTCGCCCGCACATGGATAATCTCGTGGCAGATGACGCCGGCCGGTCCGCTGAATCGGCGTCAGCAGTCCTGAATCAGTTGAAACAATTTCACAGCGCCGGCCGCGGATTCTGGGCGAATGTTTCCGAGCACGACTGGAACGACTGGCGCTGGCAGCTCAAGCACCGCATCACCTCGCTCGGGCAGCTCCAGCGCTTTCTGCCCACGCTGACCCCCGAGGAATACGCCGGCACCCAGCTTGCCAACACCAAGCTGGCGATGGCCATCACGCCCTACTTTTTCAACCTGATCGACGCCAGTGACGAACGCTGCCCCATCCGCTCGCAGGTCATTCCCCGCCTTGAGGAAACCCACACCGCGCCATGGGAAATGAGCGACCCGTGCGGCGAAGATTCGCATTCACCCGTGCCCGGCCTGGTGCATCGCTACCCGGACCGCGTGCTCTTTCTGGTGACCGACCGCTGCGCGGCGTATTGCCGCTACTGCACGCGCTCGCGGCTGGTGAGCAACGCCACGGGGTACGATTTTCATCCGAACTTCGAGCAGCAGATTGATTACATCCGGCGCACGCCCGCCGTTCGCGACGTGCTGTTGAGCGGCGGGGATCCGCTGCTGTTGAGCGATGAAAAACTCGAGACGCTCCTCAGCCGCCTGCGCGCGATCCCGCATGTCGAGTTTGTCCGCATCGGCACGCGCATTCCGATTTTTCTGCCACAACGCATCACGCCGGACTTGTGCGCGATGTTGCGCCAGTTTCATCCGCTGTTTGTGAGCATTCACTCGAACCATCCGCGCGAACTGACCACCGAAGTGCGCGACGCCCTGGGCCGCCTGGCGGGCGCGGGCATTCCGCTGGGCAACCAGTCCGTGCTGCTCAAGCACGTGAACGACGACCCGCTCGTGATGCGCGCCCATCTGCAAAAACTGCTGCTGTGCCGCGTGAAGCCCTACTATCTCTATCAGTGCGACCTCATCGCCGGGTCCGCGCATCTGCGAGCCAGCGTGCGCAAGGGCCTCGAGGTGATGGAAAGTCTCCGGGGGCACACGACCGGTTACGCGGTGCCGCAGTATGTCATCGATGCGCCCGGTGGTGGCGGCAAGGTGCCGGTCAATCCCGAGTACGTGCTCAGCCGCAACGCCGACCGCGTGGTCATCCGCAATTTCGAAGGGAAAATTTTCGAGTATCCCGAAGCCCGGGACGGCACGCCGCTCTTCGCCGCGCCGCGCGAAATCGCGGAGCCGGAACTGGTCTGAGCGGTTTCTCAACCGTTGAAAACGGGAACGGAAACCGCAGAGATCGGATCATCCCAGGACGGCGGGGCCACAGCCAACGCGGAGCGCGTGGAACGGCAAGGGGGAAGGCAAAACTCTGACCGCCTCCGCAGGGAATGCGTGCGCAGTGAGTAAGTACGCGGTGCGCGCGCATCCGGACTTTCCCTCTTTGCGTTCCTTCCAATCTCTGCGGTGTTTTGAGGAAACGCCCCAATTGTCGGGGCGCGGAGTGGAACACCGCAGAGATCGGAAGGAACGCACAGCGGGAAGGCGGCGATGAGCAACGGAACACTCCAAAATCCTGGGACCGGGGTGCGCTCCGGGCGTGGCGCGACAGGGGCAATTTGATTGGCGGCGCGGGACGATGCGGCTGCGCGCGGGGCCGAATTTGACCGGGGAATTTGGAGCAAGGGAAGGGAAAGGGACAAATTGGTGGCGGGCTGAACTGGCGGCCCGGACACCCGCAACATCCTCACGGCGCGCGTCTCGGTGGCCCAACAGCTTCGGTTCGACTGACCGGTCACGGCTGAGGATCGGCACGGCCTCGTGCGGCGATTGGATATCTCCCGTTTCATCCTTGGGCTTCCGCCGCCGCCGCACCCAAGGGACGCACGACGGCGGAGCGAAACGAGTAAACTTACGCATTTACCCCCCGGCCCTGCATACCTAGCGTCGCTGCCGTTGATCTTGTGGATCGACCAACAAACGACGGAAAAAAATCAGTATGAAACACAATTGGAAATTCTATCGCGCCGGCGGCTTTGACCAAGTCCGGCTGGAAACTGGTGCCGACCTGCTGAACCTCGGCAGCCTCGACCAAAAGCTCTGGGTCGCCCTCGCCTGCCCCACCCGCGGCATTGAATTTGACCCGAAGACGCTCGACCTCATCGACATCGACAAGGACGGGCGCATCCGCGCGCCGGAGCTGATCGCGGCCACGCAATGGGCCGGTCAGGCGGTGAAAAATGCCGACGACCTGCTCAAGGGATCGTCCTCCCTCTCCCTCAGTTCGATCAATGATTCCACGGCCGCGGGCAAGCAACTCCTCGCTTCCGCCAAACAGGTGCTAACGAACCTCGGCAAGAAAGACGCCACGGCCATTGCGATCGAGGACTTCGCTGACCCGACCAAGATTTTCGCGCAGACCGTGTTCAATGGCGACGGCATCATTCCCGCCGACGCCGCCAGCGACGCCGACACCAAGGCCGTCATTGCCGACATCATCGCCTGCCTCGGCGCAGAAACTGATCGCAGCGGCAAGCCCGGGGTTTCCCAAGGCAAGGTGGATCAATTCTTCGCCGATGCCGCCGCCTTCTCCGACTGGAACAAAAAGGCCGAGAGCGACGCCGCCAATATCCTGCCGCTGGGCGATGCCACCGCCGGTGCCGTAGGTGCCGTCAAGGCGGTCAAAGCCAAGGTTGACGACTATTTCTCCCGCTGCCGTCTCGCCGCGTTCGATCCCCGCGCCATCGCGGCGTTGAATCGTGAAGAAAAGGAATATCTCACCCTCGCCGCCAAGGATCTCTCGATCAGCGCCGCCGAAGTCTCCGGTTTTCCGCTGGCCAAGGTCGAAGCTGGCAAGCCGCTCGCGCTGAAGGAAGGCGTGAACCCCGCGTGGGCCGGCGCGCTGGCGACGCTGCAATCCGCCGTCGTCAAACCGCTGCTCGGCGACAAGACCAGCCTGACGGAATCTGAGTGGACGACAATCGCGGGCAAAGTCGCCGCCTACGAGACGTGGGTTGGCTCGAAGTCCGGCGCGAGTGTCGAGAAGCTCGGCCTCCAGCGCGTGCGGCAGATTCTCGCAGGCAAAAGCAAGGACGCCATAGGCGCCCTGATCGCCAAGGACAAAGCCTTGGAACCCGAGGCCGCCGCCATCGGGTCCGTCGAGAAGCTCGTCCGGCTCAACCGCGACCTCGCCCAACTGGTCAATAACTTCGTCACCTTCCGCGACTTCTACAGCCGCAGCGCCAAGGCCATCTTCCAGGCCGGCACGCTGTATCTCGACGGCCGCAGTTGCGACCTGTGCGTTCATGTCACCGACGGGGGCCGACACGCCGCCATGGCCGGTCTGGCCAAGGCCTACCTCGCCTATGTCGATTGCACCCGGCCCTCCGGCGAGAAGATGACCATCGCCGCCGCGTTCACCGATGGCGACTCCGACAACCTCATGGTCGGGCGCAACGGCATCTTCTACGACCGCAAAGGTCGCGATTGGGATGCCACGATCACCAAGATCGTCGATAACCCGATCAGCATCCGCCAAGCCTTCTGGGCGCCTTACAAAAAGTTCGTCCGGATGATCGAGGAAATGGCCGCCAAGCGCGCCGCCGCCGCCGAGGCCGCGGCTGACGCGAAGGTTGCCGGTGCTGCCACGGCGGTCGCCAATGCGGACAAAACCAAGGCCGCGCCGGAGCCGAAGAAGTTCGACGTGGGCGTGGTCGCCGCGTTAGGCGTCGGTGTCGGAGCCATCGGCACGTTGATTGGTGGTCTCATCTCCGGGTTCATCAGTCTCGGCGCCTGGATGCCGCTCGGACTGCTGGGCATCATCCTCGCCATCTCCGGCCCCTCGATGCTGGTGGCGTGGCTCAAGCTCCGCCAACGCAACCTCGGCCCGATTCTCGACGCCAACGGCTGGGCCGTAAACGCCAAGGCCAAACTCAACGTGCCCTTCGGCGGTTCCCTCACCGACGTGGCCAAACTGCCTGCCGGCGCGGATTACAACCCGGTCGATCCGTATGCGGAACCGAGCAGCCCGTGGCCGAAGGTCATCGTGTTCCTCATCATCCTCGCCCTTGCCTATGTCGGCCTGGACAAATTCGGCAAGATTCACGAGTGGTCGGATGGCAAGCTCGGCAAGCCGGCCAAGTCGGCGGTCGAGGCTCCGGCGGCTCCGGCCCCGGCCCCGGCTCCGGCCAAGTAAATCCCGCTGACCGCAACGCAGCCCGGCCTCGTGATGAGGCCGGGCTTTTTATTTTTACGTGTCATGGCGTCGGGCTGCGCCTGCTCTGACGCCAAGCCCGGAAGCGCTGGGCGAGGCCGCAAGATTCGCAGCATCCCAGCCTCTCCGGGCTGACTGGCGTTACGGGCCGCCCGCGCGCCGACAGCGGGCGGCTCGCTTGACACCCAAACTCGGACTGGCAACCGGCGCGCCAATCATTGATGGTTCCGGCGCAAAACATGAACCCGCCCATCTATCAGGTTCTCCTCATCGAGCACGATGCGGATTTCGTTCGCTACTTGCGGCCCATGCTGGGCCAGACGAAGGCGGCCGCGTTCGACGTGTCCGAGGCCGCCAGCCTCTCCGAAGGCACGCGCCGCCTGTTGGAATTGCGCCCCGACGTTGTCCTCGTTGACCTCGCGATTCCCGATGGCGCCGGCCTCCAAAACATCCCGCTGCTGCAATTCCTCAACCCGACCATCCCCCTCCTCGTGCTCGGCAAGGTGGATGACGAGACCCTCGCGCTCGAGGTCAAGCACGCCGGGGCCGCCGATTATCTCATCACCACCCAGCTCACGCCGCCGTTCCTCAGCCGCGCGATCATCTACGCCATTGAACGACACCGGCACGAAAACGAGCTGATCGCCGCGGAGCAGAAATTTCACGGGATCTTCGAGCACATCGTCGAAGGCGTTTTCCAGACCTCACCCGAAGGCCACTTCCTGCTGGCCAACGCCGCCCTCGCCCGCATCTACGGCTACGCCTCCCCCGAGGAGCTGGCCGCCAGCGTCACCGACATCGCCCGCAAGCTCTATGTGCAGGAGGGCCGCCGTGCCGAATTCATCCGCCTCATGCAGGAGCACGACACGGTCACCGATTTTCAGTCGCAGATTTACCGCAAGAACGGCGAGATCATCTGGATCACGGAGAATGTCCGCGCCGCCCGCGGGGCCGGCGGCGATTTGCTCTATTACGAGGGTACCGTCGAAGACATCACCGCCAGCAAGGATGTCGCCGAACGCCTCCGCGATTCCGAGCACCTCTATCACTCGCTGGTCGAAAACCTGCCGCAGAATATTTTTCGCAAAGACCTCGAGGGCCGCTTCACCTTCGCCAACCAGCGCTTCTGCCAGACGGTCGGCCTGCCGCTGGAAAAAATTCTCGGCCGCACCGACGCCGACCTCTTCCCCGCCGAGCTGGCCGCCAAATACCAGGGCGACGACCGCCGCGTCCTGCAAGGCGGCGAACCCATAGAGGCCGTGGAATCCCACCGTCCCCCGGGCGGCGAAACCATCTACGTTCAAGTCGTCAAAACCCCGCTCCGCGACGCCGCCCAGGTCATCACCGGCCTGCAGGGAATTTTCTGGGACATCACCGCCAAAAAACGCGCCGAGGACCAGCTCCAGGCCGCCAACGCCGAACTGGACCGGCATCGCCGTGAACTCGAATCGCAAAATGAAGAGCTGCAAAAAGACCTGCGCATGGCCTGCGAATTCCAGCAGAATCTCCTCCCGGACATCTATCCCAGCTTTCCCGCCGCCGCGCCCGTCAACGCCAGCCGCGTGCGCTTTCATCACCGCTACCTCCCCAACGAAGCCGTCGGCGGCGACTACTTCACCGTGCTCCCGCTCTCCGATGACGAGGCCGGAATTTTTCTCTGCGATGTCATGGGCCACGGCGTCCGCGCAGCGCTCGTCACCGCCATGATCAGCGGGCTGGTGGAACAATTGAAACCCCTGGCCACCGACCCCGGAAAATTCCTGACCCGGCTCAACCGCGATCTCTGCACCATGCTGCGGAACTCCGGCTCGCCCATCCTCACCACCGCCTTCTATCTCGTCGCCGACCTCCGGACCGGCACGATCCGCTTCGCCAACGCAGGCCATCCACGGCCCTTTCTTCTGCGGCGTCAGGTCGGACAGATCAGCCTCATGGCCAACCACGACGGCAAAGGTCGTGCCGCCCTCGGTCTCTCCGCGCGTTCCAGCTATCCCACGATGGAGATGACCGCGACCACCGACGACGCCGTGTTGCTGTTCACCGATGGCCTGTTTGAAGTGGAGGATCCGAACCACACGCTCTACACCGTCGAGGAACTTCAGGAAGCTGCGCGCAAGGTCATGGCCTTTCACGGCGGCGAGCTGATTGATGCGGTGTTGCAGGAAGTGCAGCGGTTCACCCTCGGCTGCGGCTTCAGCGACGACGTCTGTGTGCTCGCCATGGAGATCGCCGGGCTGAATCCCGCGCCGCCTCCGCCTCTGTCGCCGCCCGCCGCCTGATTCAGCCGCGCTCCTGTTTTCGGTGGTTCGATGCTTCGTGCGGAATTGGGTGGAATCGAAGCTGAGAGACAAAAAGCTCAAAGGTCAAAGCTCAAGGGAAGCAGCAATTCTCAAACTCCAAGTCCGCGTCGAACTCCGATGATCGTGGAAGGATCGACGCCAAGTATCAGGGAAATCCTTGTCGGCAGCGAAGACGCTTGGCACTGGGAAACTTTTTTTGAGCTTTAAGCTCTGAGCTTTGAGCTTTTCAGCGCCCCCGCTACTTCTTCTGCGGTCCCGTCACCGGTTCGCCCACCGGCTCGATCTTCACGCTGTCGAACCAGTACACCGCCGCCGGATAATACGCATAGAGCATCACCTTCATCTCCGACACATCGCGCATCTTCGAGGGCGTGAACTCCATCGAATTTTCCGTCCACGCATTCGGATTGCCGACGCAGGAAAACTGCGCCTCGTACCGCCGCCGCATCTCCCCCTGAAACATCCCGTAACCGCGCACCCAAATCTTCGCGCCGCCACCGGGACCGCGGAACATCGCGGTCACCTTGTACTTCTGCCCCTTCACCACCGGGATGGAATCCGAGTAATACGACAGCCCGTACGTCTCCGCGATCGCATTGGCCGCGGCGTCGGGGAACACCCACTTCTCCAAGCCCACCTTCTTGCACTGCGCCACAAAATCCTTCTCCGAAATCGCCGTGTTCATGCGGATCGCCTTGCCACCCGCGCGGCCCTTGTCGTCCGCCGGCGCATTGGTCCACTGCACGCCCACGCCGTCGAGCCGGTCCCAAAACTGCGGCTTGTCCTTGTCCGCCGGATCCACCGTCTCGAAGCCGCCGTTCTTCACCAGCGGCACCGCGGGCGCGACAGTGTCCGCCGCACTCGCGCGCCAGCCCGCCGTCACGCACGCCAACCCAATTCCCGCCAGCCATCCAAGTTTCATAGTTAAGAATAATCGCCGTTCAATTCACCGCGTGCCGGTCTCCGTCTTCTGCCTTTTGAACTCCAATCCAAAAAATGCTGCGCGGCCTGCCCGAATCTTTCGCGTCGCCGGGTTTTGGAGTGCGGTGACTTGTCACCGCTTTTGCGCAGGCGACTTGTCGCCGTCGAACTTCCATGCGGCTTCGGCCACGCGGGCGCGTTGGCGCTGGCGCGAGCCGTGAACGCCACGTTGCAAACCCGCGCTCTCGGTGGTCCGACGGCGACAAGTCGCCTCACGACAGCGGTGACAAGTCACCGCACTCCAAAACCAGCCATCCTCCGCCTGTGGCTTTGCCGTGCTGAGCCTCGTCGCGGCCAATCCCGTCCCCGCCCCCGGCCTCATTTATTCTTCTCCGCCAAATTGCGGAAATACTCGCCGATCATCTGCTCGTACCCCTTCGGCACACCTTCCTTCAGACCGGTGCGAATCTCATCCCGCTGCCAGCCCGGCAGCTTCGACGCCTTCTCGCGGTTCACCGTCGCCTCCGCGCGGATGCTCTTCTTCGCCGCGCTCAGGTTGTTCAACGCCTGGCTGAACGACCGCCGTACCTCCAGCCCGTTCTTCTTCGCCATCGCGCCTTCCATCCGCTTCATCGCGTTGATCGACGCCTCCAGATCGCCCGTGGGAATGTTGTACTTCCGCAGCTTCAGCGCGATGTTTTCCGCCTCCTGCCGCAGTTTCGCCTGCGCCTCCGCCAGCCGCGGCAGCTTGCTCGAATCCGTCGGCGGCGGCGGCGTGCCGCGCAAACCCTCGCCCGTGAAACCCGACTGCTTGCCGCCGCCCGTCGCGCCGCCCTTCGAGTCCTTGTTGGAATCCTTCACCTGCCCCGGCTCAAACGGACTCGGACTCACCCGCGTCGGCGTCTCGCGTCCGCCCTTGCCCTCGGCCGTTTCCTCGACCATCTGCCCGCTGCTGCGCCCCTCGCGCCCCTCGCCCGAGCGGCCGCCGATCTCCTGTTTGTTCGGCAGTTGATTTCCCGTCACGCCCTTCGCGCTCATGCTCGAAATGTTCCCATCCGCCGCGTCCCAGCCCGCGCCCTTGTCCATCGAGTCCATCCACGGACTCGTCACATCCTCGACGTCCTCGGTCATCTCCTCCTCCTTATCGATCAGGTCGCCAACAATGTCCTCCAACTCCGACGGCAACTCCGCCATCGCAATATCCGCCGGCGCATTGGCCTCCTCCATTTTCCACTTCGTCGTGTCCGGCGTGTTGGGCAGCCACTTCTCGAGATTCTGCACCAGCTTCTTCGCGTTCTCGAGACCGCCCTGCTCGGCCGGCACCGCCAGCTCGATCTTCTTGTCGAACAGCGCGCCCTCGGCCTTTTTCACCTCCTGGAAAACCTCGTTCGCCTCCTTCACCACCGCGCCATCCGCAAAATCCTGCTGCGGCAGCTTGCTGAAATCGTTGATCTTGTCCTCGAGGAATTTCGCCAGCTTGCTCTCCTCGCGCGCCAGCTCGCCGAGGATCGCGTCCTTCTCGTCCTTGCTCAAATCCTCCGGCCCCTGGTCCATCAGCGTCTTGGACTTCTTCAACAGCCGCTCCTGCTCGGCGATGTACTTTTTCATGTCATCGCGCAGGCCCTTGGCCGCGTCCTCCTTCGAAATATCCGGCGGCAGATCCTTGTCCTTCGCCAGCTCGTTCGTCTTGCTCTGTGAATCCTTCGCCGACGCAATCTTCCCGAGAATCTGCGTGAGCTCGTCGAGGATGTACGCCTGCCGTTTCTCGATCGCCGTCAGCCGCGCGGGAATGGCGTTCGTCGCCTTCTCGTCGAACTTTGGAATGTCCTCGAGCACCAGCTTCATCTCGCCCGTCACCAGCGGCGTCAGGCGCGTGAGATAGTTCGTGCCCTCCGCGCTTTTCTTGAACTCGCCGATCGTCGCGTGCCCCGACTTCTGCGCATCGCCCTGCAAGCCCGCCATCGACGTCCGCCGCGCCACGACGGTCTTTTTCTGCAACACCTCCTCGAGATACGTCTTCACGTTCGCCGTCAGGTCGGTCGCTTTTTTCTGCGCGGCAATCGTCTGCCGCAGGCTCGCAATCGCGCCACCCAGCGGGTCCGTCTCCGCCACCTTGAAATCCGTCAGCGACTTCACCCGCAACTGAATCGGCCGCGATTTCGCCGGCCCGGCGTTCGGGCGAAAATCCCACGCCAGCGCCTCGATCACGTAGTTGATGTCCGACTGAAACGTCTTCGGATCAATCTCCAGCGTGAACGATTCCTTCACCGGCCCCTTGTTTCCGGGTGGCCCGAGATAGGTCCATTTCTTGAGCACCTTGAAATCCGTCTGCTGATCCGCCGCGCGCAGCGAGATCGTCACGTTCGCCAGCCCGTAGTCGTCGCGCGCCTGCACGTCGAGCCTCAGCTTGCTCATCATCGTCACCACGCGGTTGCGGTCGTCCGTCACGAAGTCCACCTCGGGCGCCTGGTCGGCATCCATGCGGATCGCCCCGCGCGCCAGGCTCACCGATTTCGCCAGGCCCGCGCCCGTCATCACCACCTCGTATTCGCCCGAGTTCGTGATGGTCGTGCTTACCGACCAGCGCGGGCCGTTCGGCTTGAATTGATTGGTCCGATACGCCTCGCGCAAATAGCCGCCCTCAATCGCCGTGTCCAACACCAGCACCGTCTCCAGCTTCGATCCCGCCAGCCCCGAGATCGACGCCGGCGGCCCCGGATTCGTGATCGCGCCCAGCCCGATGTAATCCGGCAGCGTCAGGCGGAAGAACGATTCCTTGATGCGCGGCAGCGGCTTCACTTGCACCAGCACGCTGCGCGAATACGCGTCATCCGCGAACACGCGGAACGCAAACGACCGCCGCACATCCGGAAACGTGTACGTGTATTTGCCCTTGCCGCCGCCCGGCGCGGCGAACAACGGGATGTTCTCCCCGGCCGACTTCACCGCCTCGACGCTCGGCACGCGCTCCTTCCACACCAGCAGCGGGATGCCCATCTCGCGCTTCTGCGATGTCACGTTCACCACGACCTCCAGATTATCCCCCTCCACCACCGTCACGTCCGTCCCCGGCCGCACGCTCAAATCCACCGACGCCACCGGCGGGCGGTCCGCCAACGGCACGACATAGCGGCCGACCGCGTTGAACGCGTGCTTCGGAAAAATCGCGACATACCCGATCCACAACACCAGCACGATCCCCGCGCCCACGCCCCAGCGGATCAAATCCTCGCGATCCCACAAATCCTCCAGCTTGATGCGATTTAGCAAACTCCCGCACCGCGCCGCCGTCTGCGCGACAAACGGTTTCTCCGCCGCATTCAGTTCCCGCCCGTTGAACTGAAACGTGTTGATCAACACGTTGTCCTCGATCTTGTACTTGTGCTCCAGCAGCACCGCCGTCCGCTCCGGTGCCATGCGCGTCGCGGCAATGCGGAACACTCGCTTGAAAAACCCCACGCCCGACAACGCCGCGCCCGCGATCGCCAGCGGCAGCCGCAACCCCGCCGGCAGGCTCAGCAAATTATCGAGCACCAGCAGGCAGAACCACACCCCCAGACACGTCACCACCCACCACGCCGCGCCCACCAGCAGCGCCGAGAGCTTGATCCGCGCCCCGCTCTGCACCAGCAGCCCGCCCACATCCGAATTCGTGTTTGCCATAAGCTTTGTTGGATTCGCCGAAACCGTACCGCCCCCCCGCCCGGGCAGCCACCTTTTTTCCCGTCCCATGACGGCAGGGTCCCGAACCGTGCATGGAAACACGGGTTCGGGAATGTGGACGGGGAATTGAGACCGAAGGAATCACGGAACGCAGATCAATCTCCCAGAAAAATTTCCCATTCCACTGCCCCAAATTCCCCTGCCAAAAATCCCTCCTGCTCCCTGCCTCTCAGCCCGGCGAAATCTGCCCACCCACCGCGCGGAAGCAGCATCACTGCCGGCTTCCACTTCTGCGACCATGTCACGCAGCGCCCCGCCACGTCGCCGCCAAAAAAGTCATGCCATTCCCGTTCCGACACGCGTAAGGTCCGCCGCTGGATTCGGAACAGCCCAACGCCATCCATGGAAAAGATACTTTTGATCGATGATGAAACGGACGTGCAGTACTCGTTCCGCCGGATTTTTGATTCGGCGGAAATCGAGATTGTGCCCGCCAACAGCGGCGAGGAAGGGCTGAAGCTCATCCCCAAGCTCAAGCCCACCCTCGTCATCATGGACGTGCGCATGGGCGGCATCAGCGGTCTCGAGACCCTGCGGCGGTTGCGCCAGACCGACTCGAAGCTGCTGGTCATCATGATGACCGCCTACGGCACCACGCAGACCGCCATCGAGGCGATGAAGCTCGGAGCGTATGACTACCTCCTGAAGCCCTTCGACATCGCCAAGCTCAAGGAGATCGTCGCCAGCGCGCTCAAGGCCGCGCGCGACATGCGGCAGGCCGTCAGCTTCCAGCCGTTGCTCGAGAGCGAGGATTACGAGCAGGGCATCGTGGGCCGCGCCGAGGCGATGCAGAACGTGTTCAAGCTCGTCGGCCAGCTCGCGGCGTCGGACGCCACGGCGCTGATCACGGGCGAAAGCGGCACGGGCAAGGAACTCGTGGCGCGGGCCGTGTATCACAACAGCAAACGCAGCACCCAGCCCTTCCTGGCGATCAACTGCGCGGCCATTCCCGAGAACCTGCTCGAGAGCGAATTGTTCGGGCACGAGAAGGGCGCGTTCACCGGCGCGACCGTGCAGCGCATCGGCAAGTTCGAGCAGTGCAACCACGGCACGCTGTTTCTCGACGAGATCGGCGACATGAGCCTGGCGACGCAGACGAAGATTCTGCGCGTGCTGCAATCGGGCACCTTCGAGCGGGTCGGCGGCAACCAGCCCGTGTCTGTCGATGTCCGCATCATCGCCGCCACCAACAAGCCGCTCGAACAAGCCGTCGCAGAAAAGAAATTTCGCGAGGATCTTTTCTACCGCCTGAATGTCGTGCGCCTGGCGATGCCGCCGTTGCGCGAACGGCGCGGCGACATTCCGCTGCTGGTGAATTATTTCCTCCAGAAATACGCGCGCAAACACGGCACGCCGCCGAAAGTCATCCTGCCCGAGACCCTGCGCCAATTGGAGCACTACCCGTGGCCCGGCAACGTCCGCGAACTCGAGAACGTCATCCAACGCGCGCTGGTCGTGGCAAAAGGTGAGGCCATCCTGCCTGCCGATCTGCCGCCCGAAATCACCCGCGCCGTCGCCGCACCGAAGACTGAGGCCGCGCCTGCGCCCACCGCGGCCGGCCCCACCGCCGCCACGCCAGTCGGCGGCGGAGCGCCGTCCGCGAATCCAACCGACGATATTCAACCCTTGGTGCGCGCGCTCTTCCTGTGGGCGCGCGCGCATCCGGTTTGCAAGCTCATCCCCGCCGTCGAACGCGAACTGATCATCAATGCCCTGCGCGAGCATCGCGGCAACCAAGTCCACGCCGCCCGCATGTTGGGCATCACCCGCGCGACCCTGCGCAAGCGCGTCGAGAAGTTCGGCATCAAGCAGGAACTCCAGGTGAAGTGACCGTGCGGGGCCGCTGGGAGAGATCGCGGACGCGGGGCGGAAGCTCCAAGGATAAAGCTCAAAGCTCAAGGGAAGCTCCAGGCGGGTTCAAGTTCCAAGCCGGTCAGAGCGAGGGCCGAACCGCAGCACGAAGCGGAAACACACAGCCCGTGCGGAAGCTCAATCAACGATTGTCCCCTCCGTACCCCGCGCTCCTTTCCACTTGGTGCTTGCTGCTTCCCTTGAGCTTTGAGCTTTGAACTTTGAGCTTTCCCCCCCCTCTTTCGGTGCGGCCCATGCCTTGTCGCGCTTCGATCAGCGCATTTTTCCGAAATGGCAGTTGACACTCAGATGATGCTTTGGTGTTATCGCCGTCCCTTTTGGGAAAACAATTTTATGTACGCTGTAGTTGAAACAGGCGGGAAGCAGTACCGGGTGTCGGCCGGTGACAAACTCGAGATCGAACGGCTCAAGGTCGAGGCGGGCAAGCCGCACACCTTTGACCGCGTCCTGCTCGTGAACAACGAAGGCAAGGTCACCATCGGCGCGCCGACGGTTGCCGCCGCCAGCGTGGTCGCCGACGTGCTCGAACACAAACGCGGCGTCAAGGTCATCTCCTTCAAGATGAAACGCCGCAAGGGCTATCACAAAACCACCGGCCACCGGCAGGAACTCACCGTGGTCCAGATCAAAGAAATCAAAGGTTAATTTATGGCTCATAAAAAAGGTCAGGGCAGTTGCCGTAACGGCCGCGACAGCGTCAGCAAGCGTCTTGGCGTCAAGGCTTATGGCGGCGAGGTCGTCAGCGCGGGCAGCATCATCGTCCGCCAGCGCGGCACCAAGTGGACGCCGGGCAAGAACGTGGGCGTCGGCCGCGACTGGACGTTGTTCGCCCTGGTCACCGGGCGCATCCTGTTCGATCGCGAAGGCCGCCGCGTCAATGTCACGCCGACGCCGGAGTTGGCCGCCGCCTGATTCGGGTCTGTTCCGTTTTCTCCACGGCGAGGTCTCCGGCCTCGCCGTTTTTATTTCGGCTGAACCTTTCCGCGCCAGCAGCGCCTCCGGTCGGCCACCCGCATGTTTGTTGACGAAATCAAAGTTTACGCCCGCTCCGGGCACGGTGGAAAAGGCGCGGTCGCCTTCACGCGCGAAGCCTACCGTCCCAAGGGCGGGCCGAGCGGCGGCAACGGTGGTCGCGGCGGCAGCGTGATCCTCGAGGCCGACCACGACCTGAACAATCTCATCGGCCAGTTCTACAAACCCCGCTTGATCGCCGACGATGGCGACCAGGGTGGCGGCAAAGGCATGGACGGCCTTGCCGGCAAAGACCTGATCGTCAAAGTCCCCTGCGGCACCTTGGTTTGGAAACTCCCGCCCCCGCCGGCGACCGAGACCGAAGCCATCACCGACAGCGATGGCTACAAGGAGGACATGCCCGCTGACATCGCCGACTCGACGATTCCCAGCGCGATCAGGCAGCGCGACTTGATCCGCCATTCCGGCCGCGATCGCGCCGTGGAAGTGGACTTGGCGGCCGAGGAAATTCCCGAAAGAGAACCGAAGCAATCCCCCGGCGCGCACGGCGCTCCCGGCGAGGAACTGGTCGCCGACCTCACGACGCACGGCCAGCGCTTCCTCCTCTGCCAGGGCGGACGCGGCGGGCTGGGCAACCGTAATTTCGCCACCGCCGCGCGCCAGACCCCGCGTTTCGCCCAACCCGGCGAGGCCGGCGACGAAGGCAACTACCGTTTCGAGCTGCGCACCATCGCCGACGTGGGCCTGGTCGGTTATCCTAACGCGGGAAAATCGACGCTGCTCGGTGCCATCTCGCGCGCCCGCCCGAAGGTCGCCCCGTATCCATTTACCACGCTCACGCCGCAGGTCGGCATCGTCGAGTATCCCGATTTCAAGCGCCTCACCGTCTGCGACGTGCCCGGCCTGATTGAAGGGGCGCACAAAAACGTCGGCCTCGGCCACGCGTTTCTCCGCCACATCGAACGCTGCAAAGTGCTCGTGATCCTGGTGGACATGGCCGGCACCGACAACCGCGAGCCGTGGGACGATTACCAAAAAATCCTCAACGAGCTCGCGCTCTACGACCCCGACTTGGTCAAGCGCCCGCACCTGGTGGTCGCGAACAAAATGGACGAACCCGCCGCCGCCGCGAACCTCAAGAAATTCAAGCGCCGCATCCCCCGCACGAAGGTCCTGCCCATGGCCGCCGCCTTTGATGAAGGCATCGAGCAGTTCCGTAAAGTCATCGACGCCGCCGTAGCCGCGGCCACGGCCAAGGCGGACGCCGCTGCAGCCGCTGCGGCTGCGTCCGCCCCGGTTGCTCCCGCCGCCACGGCGAGGGCCAGGGACAGGCGCATGGCAAAGCCCGCGGCCTGATTCCACCCGCCCAGTTTTCCGGTAACATCGCCCCCTGATTCACCCATCTGCTTATGCTCAAAGCTGGCATCGTCGGTCTGCCCAACGTCGGCAAGTCCACCCTCTTCAACGCCGTCACCCGCACCCGCAAGGCCATGGCGGCCAACTACCCCTTCTGCACGATCGACCCCAACGTCGGCATCGTGACCGTCCCGGACGACCGCCTCGCCGTCCTGCAAAAAATCGCCAAGACCAACGTCGTCATTCCCGCCGCGATTGAGTTCGTGGACATCGCCGGCCTCGTCAAAGGCGCGTCCCAAGGCGAGGGCCTCGGCAACAAATTCCTCAGCCACATCCGCGAAGTCGATGCCCTTGTGCAGGTCGTCCGCTGCTTCGAGGACCCCGACATTCACCATGTCACCGGCAGCGTGGACCCCGTGCGCGACATCGAGACCATCACCACCGAACTCGCCCTCAGCGACCTCGAGGCCGTGAAGAAAAAGCGCGCCAGCATTGCCAAGGACGTCAAGCGCGGTGAAAAGCTCGCCGTCGCTGAAGACGCCGTCCTCGCCAAAATCGAGCCGCACCTCGACTCCGGCAAACCCGCCATCACCCTCACGCTCACGCCCGAAGACAAGGCCATCTCGCGCCTCTTCTGGCTCATGACCGACAAGCCCACGATCTTCGCGTGCAACGTCAAGGAATCCGACCTCGCCACCGCCGACAGCAATCCCTACGTCCAGAAAGTCCGCGAGTACGTGAAGACCCACCTCGCCTGCGAAGCCGTCGTGATCAGCGCGCAAATCGAGAGCGATCTTGTCGATCTCTCGCCCGACGAGGCGAAGGAATTTCTGAAGGAACTCGGCGTGCAGGAATCCGGCGTCGGCGGCCTCATCCGCAGCACCTACCATCTCCTCGGCCTGCGCACCTACTTCACCGCCGGTGAAAAGGAAGTCCGCGCCTGGACCATCCACGCCGGCGACACCGCGCCCAAAGCCGCGGGCGTGATCCACAGCGATTTCGAGCGCGGCTTCATCAAGGCCGAGACCGTCGCCTACGCCGACCTCGTCAAATGCGGCAGCGTCGCCGCCGCCCGCGAAAAAGGCCTCTACCGCATGGAAGGCAAAGAATACGTTGTGGCCGACGGCGACGTGCTCCTCTTCAAGTTCAACGTCTGAACCGCAGCCGGACTCCGTGACGAAGAGCGGGGCTGACAGGGCTACGGGTGGCGTGTTACTTTGTGACCATGAAAGTCACCGGCATTGTTGAAGACGGCATCGTGCGACTCCCCGCTGATTGGAAAGACGGCACCGCCGTGCAGGTAGAGACACTTCCTCTGGAGGCAGGCAATGAACTCACGCGCCGGCTGCTGAAAATCGCCGGCGAGGTTGACGGTCTTCCATCCGACCTTGCCGCCCAGCACAACCATTACCTCTACAGCACGCCCAAGCGATGAAGGCGGTCTTTGCCGACACCTTTTTCTTCCTTGCTGCCGTCAATCCCCGTGATGCGGCCCACGAACGGACCATCGCTCTCTCCAACCGTCATCAGGGCGGCATCGTCACCACCGACTGGGTGATTCTGGAACTCGCCAACGCGCTGGCGGGCGCACGCAATCGCGGAGCGTTTCTCGAACTGCACGCCTCGCTGCGGGAGGATCCGCGTGTGAAAATCGTGGCGCTGGACGCCGGTTTGCAGACGCGCGGGCTGGGGCTTTACGCGCAGCGGCTGGACAAAGACTGGTCGCTCACCGATTGCATTTCATTTCTAGTGATGAGCGGCGAAGGGCTGACGGACGCACTGACCGGCGACCATCATTTTGAGCAGGCGGGATTCAACGCTCTTTTGAAGTAACCCGCTCCTCCCGCAGGAAAGGTCAGAGCCTCCTGACGTCGGCTCCTACAAGCGCCCGCGCCCGCGCGCCACCCCGCAGTTTTTACGCTTCACCACGCCAGAAATTGCTCCCTCAATCCGCCTTCCCATTTTTCTGCCCCCTCATTTTTCTGCCAGCTTCCCCATCACATTTTCCAGGAAACGCTGAATCAAAAATCAGATCCCCATCTTCCCCTTCACAACCGCAAAGGCCTCGAGCGCGCGCCCCAAATCCTCCCGCGAATGCGCCGCCGAAATCTGCGTGCGAATGCGCGCGCGCCCTTGCGGCACGACCGGGTAACTGAAGCCGATCACGTACACGCCCTTCTCCAGCATCGCGTCCGCGAAACGCGTCGCGAGCGCCGCATCGCCGAGCATCACCGGGCAAATGGGATGCGTGCCCGGCAAAATATTGAACCCCAGTTTCGCCATGCCCTCGCGGAAGTAGCGCGTGTTCGACTCAAGCTGGTCGCGCAACGCCGGCGAGGCCGAGAGCAGTTCGAGCACCTTCAGCGACGCGCCCGCGATGGCCGGGGCCAGCGTGTTGCTGAAGAGATACGGCCGCGAGCGCTGGCGCAGCAGTTCGATGATTTCGCGGCGTCCGCTGGTGTAACCTCCGCTCGCACCACCGAGCGCCTTGCCGAGCGTGCCGGTGAGAATGTCCACGCGCCCCAGCACGCCGCAGTGCTCGTGCGAGCCGCGCCCGGTGCGGCCGAGGAAGCCGACCGCGTGCGAATCATCGACCATCACCAGCGCCTGATATTTGTCCGCGAGATCGCAGACCGCGGCGAGGTTGGCGATGTAGCCATCCATCGAGAACACGCCGTCGGTGGCGATCAGGCGGAAGCGCGCGCCGGCGGCTTCCTGCAATTTCGCTTCGAGATCAGCCATGTCGTTGTTGCGATAGCGATGGCGCTGCGCTTTGCACAACCGGATGCCGTCGATGATCGACGCGTGGTTCAACTCATCGCTGATGATCGCGTCCTCGGGGCCGAGCAGCGTCTCGAACAGGCCGCCATTCGCATCGAAACATGAGCCGTAGAGAATCGTGTCCTCCGTGCCGAGAAACTCGCTGAGCTTTGCCTCGAGCTGCTTGTGAACACCCTGCGTGCCGCAGATGAATCGCACGCTGGCGCAGCCGTAACCCCAGCGCTCAAGTGCTTCGTGCGCCGCGGCGGTGACGGCCGGATGTTGCGCGAGGCCGAGATAATTGTTCGCGCAAAAGTTCAGCACCGGCTGGCCGTCGGCGACGCGGATGGTGGTGCCCTGCGGCGTGACGATGACGCGCTCGCGCTTGTAAGTGCCCGCGGCGCGGATGTTCGCGAGTTGCTGGTGCAGGTGGGTTTGGAAGGCGGCGAGCATGATGGTTGATACGGTTGCGCCGCGGCGGCAGCGCGGCTATTGCCAGTCGAGAATCACCTTGCCCGATTGCCCGCTCAGCATCGCCGCGAAGCCTTTTTCAAAGTCCGTGTAGTGAAAGCGGTGCGTGATCACCGGTTTGATGTCGAGCCCGCTCTCGAGCATGACGGTCATCTGATACCACGTCTCGTACATCTCGCGGCCGTAGATGCCTTTGATCGTGAGCATGTTGAAAACCACCTTGTTCCAGTCGATCGCGATGGGGGCCGCGGGGATGCCCAGCATGGCGATGCGCCCGCCGTGGCACATGTTTTCAATCATGCCGCAGAAGGCGTCGGCGTTGCCGCTCATCTCGAGGCCGACGTCGAAACCCTCCTTCATTCCGAGCTGCGTCTGCACGTCGCGCAGGTTGCCGGTCTGGACATTGAGGGCAACAGTCGCGCCCATCTGCTTCGCCAACCCGAGCCGGTAGTCGTTCACGTCGGTGACAACAATGAACCGTGCGCCCGCGTGTTTCACAATCGCCGTGGCCATGACGCCAATCGGCCCCGCGCCGGTGATCAGCACATCCTCGCCGAGCACGGGAAAGGTGAGCGCGGTGTGAACGGCATTCCCGAACGGATCGAAAATCGCAGCCACCTCGCGGTCGATGCCCGGATGGTGATTCCAGACGTTGGTCATCGGCACGGCAATGAATTCCGCGAACGCGCCGGTGCGGTTGACGCCGATGCCCTGCGTGTCCTTGCACAAGTGCCGGCGGCCCGCGAGGCAGTTGCGACAACGCCCGCAGACGACATGGCCCTCCGCGCTCACGAGATCGCCCGGATGAAAGTCGTTCACATTCGCCCCCACCTGCACGACTTCGCCGACAAACTCGTGGCCCACGACCATCGGCACGGGGATCGTCTTCTGCGCCCACGCATCCCATTTGTAGATGTGCAAGTCGGTGCCGCAGATGCCGGTCTTGTGGACGCGGATGAGCACGTCGTTGATGCCCGCCGTGGGCGCGGGGACATCTTCGAGCCAGAGGCCGGGGCGGCGTTCTTTTTTGATGAGAGCTTTCATAATAAGCGGGGAGCGCTGATGGCCGAGGGTGTTACGTCAGGCCGCGGGTGTTGGCGAGGATGGAAACGGGGTGGCGGGTTCATCGCGGAGCGGCGTGCGCCAGTCCCCGCCCCCAGCGATGTCCGCCCGCTTACACAAGGGCCGGCGACAGCTCGTCGCCGCCATCACCGGAACGATGCGTCAATGATATGGACCGCCCCCATCGCCTCACCCGGATATTTCATAACCTCTTCGAAGCCCAGGCCGCCCGCGCTTGTAGCGCAGGTTTCCAAACCTGCTGGGTCGCCGACTTCCAATACGGAAGGGTGTCGGTCTCACCGAGTGCGCTGCGGGTTTAGCAACCCGCGATACAGCAGGCTTGGAAGCCTGCGTTACAAAATCGGCGTGAAAAATCCGGGCCGGTTGTCTCCATCAGTTTGCGGGGGACGAGCTGTCCCAACTGCCGACGGGTCAGCGGCCGAGGATTTCGGCGATGAGGTTGGTGGCCTCGCGGACATTGTAGGGCTTGCCGAGGACGGTGGCGCCGTAGGAGAGCTCGATCTGGCGCCGCTCGTTTTGTTCGAGGTAGCCGGAGGCGAGGATGAACTTGGTTTTCGGCCAGCGGTCGGCGACTTCGTCGATGAGCTGGAGGCCGGTTTTGCCCTTCATGTTGAAATCGGTGAACAGGAGGTCGATGGGGACGGTTTCGCGCTCGAGGAGGACGAGGGCTTCCTCGGCGCTGGTGGCGGTGAGGACTTCGTAGCCGGCCGCGAGCAGGAAACTGCGGGCGAATTCGAGGACGAGATCGAGGTCATCCACCACGAGGACGCGGCCGGTGCCTTTGCTGAGGTCGGGCGAAACGGCGGGGAGGCTGCGGGCGGTGCCGGGCTGGGTGGCGGGGAGGAAGACGCGGAAGGTGGTGCCACGGCCCAGCGCGGTGTCGATCTCGAGGAAGCCGCCGCAGTGCGCGGTGATGTTGTGGACGATGGCGAGGCCGAGGCCGGTGCCCTTGCCGTTCTCCTTGGTGGTGAAAAAGGGATCGAACATGCGGCTGAGGACTTCCGGCGGAATGCCGGTGCCGGTGTCGGTGACGCTGCAACAGGCGAAGACAGCGCCGGCGACCTGGTGGGCCTTGGCGGCCTGTTCGGCGGTGAGTTCCACGAGGTCGTTTTTGACCACGATGGTGCCGCCGTCAGGCATGGCGTCGATGGCGTTGACGCAGAGGTTGAGGAGGACCTGCTGGGTGCGGCTGGCGTCGAGGCGGGCCATGAGCTGGCCGGCGTAGGGCCGGAGTTCGATGGCGACGTTGTTGCGCAGCGAGCGGTGCGCCAGGTGACTGACCTCCTCGATGATGCGGTTGAGATCGACGACGCTGTCCTGGTCTTCGGTGGGGCGGCTGAAGGAGAGGAGCTGCTGGGTGATGTCGGCGGCGCGCGCGGCGGCCTCGTCGATGTGCGCGAGGCGGGCCTGGAGAGGCGGGGCGAAATTGCCTTGGAGTTGGAGGAGCGTGACGTTGCCGCGAATGGCCTGGAGGAGGTTGTTGAAATCGTGCGCGACGCCGGCGGCGAGCGCACCGACGGTTTCCATTTTCTGGGCTTGGAAGAGCTGGCGCTGCAACTCGTGAATCTTGGTGTGCTCGGTGACGATGTAGATGAGGCCGAGTTTTTCGCTGGCTTGCTGCCACGGGGAAATCTTGATGTTCCAACACCGTTTTTCCGAGTCGGTGACCTCCATGTGATGCGGCTCGCCTTTGGCGAGGACGCTTTCAAACAGGTAGTTCAACTCGGAGCGGTGATCGGGTTCGGCGACGAAATCCAGCAGCGGCATGCCGGTGGCGGGCGGGGTGGTAATGGTGAGCCAGCCGTGCTGGCCGGGCATTTTGCGCCAGCCGTCGTTGACATGGCTGAGGCGGAACTGGCGGTCCATCGTGTACACGGCGGCATCCAGGGAATTGAGGATGCTCAGGGCGTATTTGCGCTCGCGTTCGAGTTCGTCTTGGAGGCGCTGCTTGGAGGAAATGTCGCGCTCGAAGGCGGCGTGGCCGATGAGTACGCCGTTGGCATCGAAGATCGGCGAGATGGTGGCTTCGACCGGATAGGTGGTGCCGTCACTGCGGACGTTGAGGAGTTCGCCGATCCAGTCGGAGCCGTTCTTCACCGCAGCGAGGTAGTCGTGAACTTTGGGGCGGTCGGATTCGGCGCGGAGAAAAATCGCGGGGCGGCCGAGGACGTCCTCGAGGGAGTAGCCGGTAACGGTGTGGAGGGCGGCGTTGGCGAAAATGATTTTGAAATCGGCGTCGGTCAGAAACACCACGTCAGGCGTGGAATTGACGGCGGTCATCAGCCGCTGAACGTGGGATTCCATGCGCCAGCGGCGGCTGGCGTCGCGGATGGCCAGGAGCCAGGTGTGGGCGTCCAGCGGGGTGAGGTGAACATCGACGAGGTAGCTGAGGAAACCGGGGCCGACGAGGCCGACGGCGGGGATGACCTCGCTGCGGCGGTGGTGACGGCGAAGCCAGTCCTCGATTTTGTGGCCGACGTTGGGCGTGAAGAACTCGAAGACCGTGGCGCGCCGCCGGGCAGGATCGGCAAGGAAGCCGAGGAGCTGGCTGGCCTTGCGGTTGGCCTCAAAGACCTCGCCGCGGGCGGAGCAGATGAGCTGGGCGTCCTCCGATTGCTCGAAAAGGCAGCGCCACCATTCCTCGCGGCCGGACGATCCCGGGGCCGGGCCGACGGGTGTAATTGTTCGTTCTCGCGGAACCATGATACCGATCCAACCCAGACTCCGAAGCGGGTTCCCGACTGTCATCCGCAGCGCAGGCTTCCAAGCCTGCGGTACCGGCGCGGCCGCGCTCCACTTCGGTTCTTAGCTCAAGCAGTCACGATCAGTGACTGTGTTATCGGATTAATCCGGTTGTGGTTTCGCAATTTATCGATGTTGAGTTCACTTAATCGCTCGCCGTCGGGCAGGAGGAGCATGCCGCTGGCGGTATAAATCCCTTTGGCCAGAACCATGCCGGGGCGCAATTCGGTGAGCATGACCTCGCGTTCGCGGTGCGGCAGGACGGTGCGCGGGAGGACGCGGAGGAATGCGCGGACGGCGTCGGGATCGTAGAGGGAACCGCTGGCGTGCTTGACGGCCTCGAGGGCTTCCTCGCTGTGCAGCGGGCTGGCGGCGTAACCGACGGCGACGGCGAGGAGGCGGGCCAGCCACGGGATGTTGTCGGCGGCGAGCCGGTCCGGGTAGCCCTGGCCGTCGAAGCGTTCGTGGTGGCCGCGGATGATGGGGCCGACGGGCTTGAGGTGGTGGACGAAGGCGGCGAGTTCCTCGCCGAGCACGGGGTGTTGCTCGACGACGATGCGTTCGTTGTCGTTGAGGGTGCCGGGGTTTTGCTCCCACTTTTTAATCAGCGACCGCGGGATGCCGACGAGGCCGATGTCGTGGAGCCACGCGCTGATTTCGAGAACTTTGCGGTCGTTGGACGGGAGGCGGAGTTCGTCGGCCATGGCGAGGCAGAGCTGCTGCACGCGGCGGGCCTGGTTGCCGAGCGTGGGGTAGAAGGTCTGCATCGTGCGCAGGCACAGCTCGACGGAGCGCTGGAGGTTGGCGTCGAGGGCTTGGTTCAAGGTGGCGAGCTGGGTGTTCTGTTCAGCGACGCGGGCCATCTGCTGGGCGAGCGACTGGTTGAGCTGCCGGAGTTGCTCGTTCATCGCGAGCGTCGTGGCCTGCAGCGCGGCGTTGCGACAGATGAGATCGTAGCGCTGGACGGCGTTGCGGAGCGTGGCGAGGAGTTCCTCGCGCAGCCAGGGCTTGACGATGAAGCGGTAGATTTCGCCCTTGTTGATGGCGTCGATGACGGTCGTGAGATTCAGGACGGCGGTGATGAGGATGCGCGTGGCGTCGGGCTGGATCTGCTTCACCTGCGCGAGGAACTCGAGGCCGGTGAGCATCGGCATCATCTGGTCGGTGAGGATGGCGGCGAATTTTTCGCGCTGCAAAATCGCGAGGCCGTCCATGGCGTTGGTGGCGGTGACGACTTGGTAGCCTTCGCGGCGGAGGGTGTCGCGCAGGGCGACGAGGACGATCTCTTCGTCATCGACGACGAGGATGCGGTAGTTGGCGGCGGGGCTGACGGCTGGCTCGGGCATAAGAGCGGGGCTAGGCGGGCGGACTGAGGAGTTGATCGAGGCGGGCGAGGATGTCCGGCCCGGACAGCTCGGGCGGAATGAACAGATCGGTGGCGGCGAGCCAGCGGGGTTCGAGGTCATCGGAACGACAGCCGAGAACTTGCAAGATGGTTTTCGTGGGCAGACCGCGCTGGCGCACTTCGGAGAGCAGATCGCAAAACTCGGGATGATGCCGGTCGGTGACGACCACCAGGCCATCGAAGCGCTGCACCGGATCTCCGAGGAATTCGAGCGCCTCCGTCGGCGAACCGGTCTTGGCGACATAATAGCCGGCGACGCGCAGGCGTTCGGCGGTGTCCGAGCGGAGCCTGCCCGCGGGGCCGGCGAGCAGGAGCTGCCGACGGGCGATGGGCGCCGCTGGAGCGCTGGCAGCGGCCCCGTTGGCGGCGGTTTCCCCTTCGTTGAAATTGGGCAGCGGGAGCCAGACGCGGAAGCAGGTGCCGACGCCTTCGACCGACTCGACGGAGATCATGCCGCGGTGTTTCTCGACGAAGAGGCGGGCGTTGTAGAGGCCGAGGCCCGAGCCTTGGTTGAGCGCGCTGGTGGTGAAGAAGGGTTTGAAGATGGCCTCGAGATGCGCGGTTTTGATGCCGCAGCCGGTGTCCGTCACGCTGAGGCAGACGGCGGGGAGCCGCGGGCGCAGGCCCTGAATATGGGCCAGCGGCGGCAGGGTGTCGTGCTGCGACGTGACGAAGGTGAGGGTGCCGCCCTCGGGCATGGCGTGCGCGGCGTTGAGGGCGAGGTTGATGATGACCTGGCGGAACTCGACGGCGTCGGCGTAAACCGGCAGTTGGACGGCGGCCAGTTCGGTGCGGATTTCAATGCGGCGCGGGAGGGTGATGCGGACGAGGTCCACGTTGTCGCGCGCGATTTCGTTCAGGTCGTGATAATTCCATTCGCCGGTTTTGCCGTGGTGCAGGCTGATGATGCGGCGGACGAGTTGGGTGGCGTGGCGGGTGTTGCGAAGAATGAGCGTGAGGCCCTCGTGGAAGGGATGATCGGGGGCGAGACCCGCGAGGAAGGAATCTGTCAGCCCGTGAATGCCGGCCATGCTGTTGCTGAAATCGTGGGCGAGACCCATCGTGATGAGGCCGAGGGTTTCCTTCCACGCCGCCGAGGCGAGCCGCTGCTCGGCGATGGTCTGGCGTGTGATATCAAGCCACACACCCTCGTAGCCAAGCAACAGCCCGCTGGCGCTGCGGACGGCCTGGCGATGTTCGAGCACGTAGGCGACCTGCGCGGTGTGGACATGACGCACGCGGAAGGTGCTGGTGACGCGTTCGCCGGTCTGCGCGGCGCGGAGGCATTGCTGCTGCAGATCGCGCGCGTCGGCCTCGTGAATGACCTGCCAGAAGGGCTGCAAACGCCGCCGCCATTCCGCGGCGGGAATGCCGGTGAGGTCGGCAATTTGCGGGCTGACAAATTGAAACGTGAAGTCGGCGCTCTGGTTGAAAATCACTCCGGGCCAGCGCTGGGTCAGATTTTCCAACTGCGACTCGGCGCGCAGCAGGCGCACAAACAGATCGCGGCGCGAGGATTCGTTGCGGAGGTGTTCTTCCCACGGCGCATCGGCGAGGTCGCGCGCGGGCGGGAGAACGGAGTTGAGGCGGACGACGCTGCCGCCGGGATGCAGCGTGCGCTCAAGCTGGAACCAGCCACGGGCGGGTTCGCTGGACGCGCCAGACGCGCCCGCCGGCGAAGTCGCACCGACTGCGTTGCCGGAAGCGAGGGAAAGATGCGCGAAGGGCGTCGGGGCCTCGGAGAACTCACGCAAGGCGTCGGTGAACGTGGGGAAGCGGGCGGTGAGCAGCGGCCAGAAGGATTTGCCGGGCAGCGTCTCGGCGGCAAGTTCGAGCCAGTCGGCAAGCGCGCGATTTACCTGCAGGATGTGGCCGGCCGGGTCGAGCGTTGCGTAGCCGGTGTCCAGCCAGCGGCGGACCGAGACGAGGGCGGTGGCGCGGGGAACCGGCGACGGCTCCGCCGGCGTGGCGGTTTTTGGTTCGCTCGAAAGGGCAGTCACGGCGAGGGATATTTTAGGG
>BJHT01000038.1 GCA_014193395.1 Verrucomicrobiota bacterium | reverse complement strand
TTCGACGGCGGGATGTCCGAGGCGACGAAGCGGCGGCGGCCGCCGGTGATGAGCACGTCGCCAACGCGGTCCGTGGCGAAGGTGGGGCGGTTGGTCACGTATTCGTGAGACTGGCGGATGAAGAGGTCGCCGTTGGGATTCAACGCGCAGTAGGTGAAGGTCCGCGCGCTGGTCTGGTAGAGCACGTGCAGGTAGCTGTTGCGGTCGATCTGGAATTCGGGACGGCCGAACGCCACGAGCGGACCGAGGGGAAAGACCCGCAAGATCTTGCTGCCCGAGGCATCGGCGAGGCGGAAATAAAGGTAGAGCTGCTGGTTATGGCGCACTTGCAGGAGGGCGAAGCGGCGGCTCTCGGGAGGGCTCGCGGGGGCACCGGGGACCGCCGGGATGCCGACTTCCTGCTCGACGAGTTTGATGCCCCGCACGAGTTCGATCTTCTTCGGGTACGCGGTGCGGAAGGCTTCGTTCCAGTCTTTGACCTGAACGCTGGCGGTGACGGCGTAGGGGCCGGGTTCGGTGAAATCGAAACTCGAGGTGAGTTCGTAGAGGCGGCTCGTGACCGCGCCGGAGGGAACCTCGAACGGGCCTTGCACCGGGAGTTCCTGGAGGCGGTCGAGTGGTTTGCGATTGGGACCAATGATCGTGAAGCTCAGCCATTCGTTATCGAGGCCGAGCACGAGCGGGCGGCCGGAGAAATTGCTGATCTTGACCGCGAGCCGAATCGGCTCGCCGGCGAGGAAGTGATCGCGCTCGTTGGTGAGATCAATTTTGATTTTCTGGCTGAATCCGCTGGCGGGCACGGCAAGCCAGCAGGCCAGCAGCAGGAGGAGGGCGCGCATGGCCGGAATGTAGGAACCAGCGACTGAGTGGCAAGGTGCAAATCCATGGCGGCGGTCGGGACGCGTTCCGAGCGTCCGAAACTTTCCCCGAACCGTCTGCCCGCCTGACGCTCTCAGCCTCGCCGCAAGTTCGTCCATCCGCTGACGCTGGCAGGGCGTCGCTGTCCTCAGCGCGCCGTCGGACGTGCGGATACGCCAGCGGCGCGCTGAGGGCAGGCGCGCGCTACCACACGCGGTTCTTCGCGTTCCGCCCGCGCCTCGGCAATTCGTGTCGCTTCGCCTGCGATCATTTCGCAGCTTCGCGCGGCGGCGGCGTCCAACCGCGCGTTCGATGAAAAATTTGAAACTCAATTTCCTCGCCACGTCGTGGCGGTGGCTTTGCGCGGTGATCATGTTGGTGTCGCGGGCGGTGGTGTTGTCCGCGGCCGACGGGGCAGGGCAGGGGGACCGCGAGACGGCGGCGTTTTTCCAAGAGCACTGCCTGCGCTGTCACGGCGAGAAAAAGGCAAAGAGAGATTTGCGGCTCGACAAGCTGGACGCCGATTTTTCCAAGGCCGCGACCAGCGCGCGCTGGCGGGAGATTCTCGAACGCGTGCGCTCCGGCGAGATGCCTCCCAAGGACGAGCCGCGCCCCGACCCCGCGCAGGCGCAGGCCTTCTTGCGACGCCTCGACGCGCGCCTCGCCGAAGCCGCGGCCCGGCGCCGTGCCGAAGGCCGCGTCGTCCTCCGTCGCCTGAACCGCACCGAATACGAAAACACCGTGCGCGACCTGCTCGGCGTCGCGACGCCGCTGAAAGCCCTGCTCCCGTTCGACTCCTCGGCCGACGGCTTCGACAACATTGGCGAGGCGCTGCACACGTCCTCCTTCCTGCTCGACCGCTATCTCGAAGCGGCGGACGCCGCGCTGAACCAGGCCATCGCCAATCGCCCGCAGCCCAAGTCCACGACGACGCGTTACCTCCTGACCGACTCGCATCAAGTTCGCTCGACGACCGAAAAAGTTTTCCGCACCAATGACACCGGCCGCGTGGTCGCGTTCACGTCCTCCGCATGGCAGGCGCTGGGGCCGACGAAGTTTTATCCCAGCGAACGCGGGCGCTATCGGTTCCGCATTTCCGCGGCGGGCATCCAGAGTTCCAACCAGCCCGTCGTCTTCCGCGTGTGGTCGGGCTCCGGCGGCATGGGCGGCGCGCGCGGACATCTCGTCAGCTACTTCGATGCGCCACCGGGCACGCCCAAGGTCATCGAGTTCGTGGATCACATGGAACCGCGCACCTCCATCACGATTCTGCCCTATGGCCTCGCCTCGTCGCAGACCGTCCACAAAACCGGCGCCGACACCTGGGACGGCCCCGGCCTCGCCATCGACTGGATCGACATCGAAGGCCCGCTGAACGAAACGTGGCCGCCGGAAAGCCACCGCCGTCTCTTCGGCGAAATGAAGCAAGGCCCCGCCCCGATCTACAACTTCCGCGACCGCGTCGAAGTCATCTCCGCCGAGCCCCTCGCCGACGCCGATCGCATCCTGCGAAAGTTCGCGCGCCGCGCCTTTCGCCGCAGCGTCACCGATGCGGACGTGCAGCCATTCGTCGCGCTCTTCGCCGCGAAGCTCGCCGAGCAACGCACCTTCGAGCAGGCCATCCGCACGGCCCTCGGGGCCATTCTGCTCGCGCCCGATTTCCTCTTCCTGCGCGAGCCGCCCGGCCGGCTCGACGACTTCGCGCTCGCCAGCCGCCTCTCCTATTTCCTCTGGAGCACCATGCCGGACGAAGAACTGCTCGCGCTCGCCGAACAGCGCAAACTCACGCAACCCGCGACGCTCCGCGCGCAAGTCGAGCGCCTGCTCAATCATCCGAAAGCCGCCGCCTTCACCGAAAACTTCACCGGCCAGTGGCTCGGCCTGCGCGACATCGACTTCACCGTGCCCAGCCACATTCTCTACCCCGAGTTCGATGACATGCTGAAAGTCTCGATGCTCCGCGAGACTGAGCTGTTCTTCACCGAAGTCCTCCGCCACGACCTGAGCCTCACCCACTTCATCGCCTCCGATTTCTCGATGCTCAACGGCCGCCTCGCCCGGCACTACGGCATCCCCGGCGTGAGCGGCTGGGAGTTTCGCAAGGTATCCCTACCCCCCGACAGCCATCGCGGCGGCCTGCTCACCATGGCCAGCGTGCTCAAAGTCACCGCCAACGGCACCACGACCTCCCCCGTTCTGCGCGGCGCGTGGGTGCTCGACTGCATCCTCGGCACGCCGCCGCCCAAGCCGCCCGAGAACGTCGGCACGCTCGAACCCGACACGCGCGGCACCAAGACCATCCGCGAGCAGCTCGCCAAACACCGCCAGCTCGAGTCCTGCGCGAGCTGTCATGTGAAAATGGACCCGCCCGGTTTCGCCCTCGAGAGCTTCGATGTGATCGGCGGCTGGCGGGAGTTCTACCGCACCAGCGGCAACGGCAAACCCGTGACCCTCAACGGCCGCAAAATGCCCTACCTCCACGGCCCGAAAGTGGACCCGTCTGACAAACTGTCTGACGGCCGCGCCTTCCGCGACATCGACGACCTCAAGCAACTCCTCCTCGCCGACCCCGACCAGCTCGCCCGCGCTCTCACGACCAAGCTCCTCACCTACGCGACCGGCCACGCCCTCGACTCCGCCGACCAGCCCGCCGTCCGCGACCTCGTGCAGCAAATCAAAGGGAAAAACTACGGCTTCCGCTCGCTCATCCATGCCGTGGTGGCGAGCGAGCTGTTCGGGAACAAGTGACCGCCCGCTTGGTCAGCACCGTCCACGCGGCCCGTAATCAACCTCAGGAAGACCAAAGCCCCGGCCTTGGACGAGCAGGCTGGCCAGCGCAGCTTCCAACTCCAATGCAATCCAGCGGTTGTCATGTCGGCACGCCGACACCGCGCGCCCGCCAACAGCAATGCCGGACGCCAGGCTCCGGCCTTCGTTTTGTTTGCCCGTGCGTTCTGCTGGTGCCACGTTCGCGCGCATGAAATCACTCGGCAGTTCCGTAGCGCTGGCGTTGTCTTTGTTTGTCACCCCGTTGTTCGCCGAGGCGGTGAAGGACCGCGAGGGCGCGGTGCGCCAGGACAAGGCGACCATGGAGAACGATCCGCGCTGGATGTACAACGATGTCCGCTCGGGTTTCGCGCAGGCGAAGCGCACGGGCAAGCCGCTGCTGGTGGTGCTGCGCTGCGTGCCGTGTCTGTCGTGCGCGGGGATCGACGCGGGGGTGTTGAACGACGCGGCGCTGGTGCCGTTGCTGGACCAGTTCATCTGTGTGCGGGTGATCAACGCCAACGCCCTCGATCTCTCGCTGTTTCAGTTCGATTACGACCTCTCGTTTACGACCATGTTTTTCAACGGCGATGGCACGGTCTATGGGCGTTTCGGCTCGTGGACGCATCAGAAGAATGCGTTGGACAAAGACACCGCCAGCTATCGCAAGGCGCTCGAGGGGGCGCTCGCCATTCATCGCGGCTATCCGGCCAATCGGGCGGCGCTGGCCGGCAAACAGGGCGGTCCGACGCCTTTCAAGACGCCCGTGGAGATGCCCACGCTGGTCGGCCGCTATTCGCTCGATCTGAACTGGAGCGGCAAGGTGGTGCCCAGTTGCGTTCACTGTCATCAGATTGGCGATGCCACGCGCCTCCATTATCGGGAGCAAAAGAAACCGCTGCCGACCGAGCTGATCTTTTCGTTTCCTGGCGCTGACACCCTTGGTCTGAAGCTCGCCGCGGACAGCGCGGCGCGGGTGGAATCCGTGCTTCCCGGTTCCAGCGCCGCTGCGGCCGGGGTGCAGGCCGGGGATGAATTGCTCAGCTTGTCCGGGCAGCCGCTGATTTCCGCGGCCGACGTAAGCTGGGTGCTGCATCGCGCGCCGGAGTCGGGCGCGCTGGCTGCCGTCGTCCGCCGCGGCGGCGCCGAGCAGTCGCTGAATCTCGCGCTGCCCGCCGGTTGGCGCACCAAGACCGACCTCGCGCGTCGTGTCGGCGTCTGGGGCATGCGCGGCATGGCCACCGGCGGTCTCGTGCTGGAAGACCTCGCCGACGAGGAGCGTACACGGCGCGGCCTCGGCGCGGAGGGCATGGCGTTGTGGGTGAAATTTGTCGGCCAGTACAACAAACACGCCGCCGGGAAGAATGCGGGGTTTCAGAAGGACGACGTGATCGTCGAGCTGGACGGCCAGACCGGTCGCGTTTCTGAAGGCGAGATGCTGGCGCGGCTCCTCCAAAAACGTTTCCCCGGCGAAAAGGTGAAAGCCCTCGTGCTGCGCGGCAAGGAACGCGTCACGTTGCAATTGCCGATGCAGTGACAGGCAACGCAAGCTCCGGGCGGGCCGTTTCGATTCGTACGACAATATATCTCCGCGTTCCCATTCCTTTGCCGCCATTCCCTTGCCAATAACGCCCCTGCCCAATTCACATGGGATCATCGGCCCCGCGCGCAGCGCCCGCGTTACGTCCGTTGCCGGTTTAGTTCCTTTCCTTTGCCACGGCCCGCTTCTAGCGTCACGCGGTCCGATGAAACCAATTTTCAATCGCAGCAAACCCGGCGCGCGACGGGGATTTTTCGCGGCGGCTTTGCTCGTCGTCGCGACACTGACGTGGCTGCCGCGGGTGGCCGGCGCGGCGGCGGCGGGGCCGGTGAATGACGGGCTGTACTTCGCCAACGGCGACCGGTTGCGCGGCGAGTTGATCACCTACGACCCCGAGAAAGGGCTGGTGTGGCGGCATCCCGACGCGGCCAAGGAAATGACGGCGCGGACGGCGAGCGTGGTGAAGGTGCGACTGGGCGAGCGCGCGGGAACCGCAGCCAAGCCGGCGTTCCCCGTGTTGGTGCGATTGATCAATCAGGACGAGCTGGAGGGGAGCTTGGGCGCGATTCTCGATGACAAGATCATTTTGCAAACGTGGTGGGCCGGGGAGTTGAACATCCCGCGCAGCAGCATCGAGAGCATCGTGCCGCAAAGTCCGCGACCGGGGCTGCTCTTCGAGGGCCCGACGGGACTCGAGGGCTGGACGCAGGGCAAGCCGCCGATCCCCGACGCGGAGCCGAGCGGCTGGGTCTATCATCAGGGATCGTTTCTCGCCACGCAGTCGGCGTCGGTGGCGCGCGACTTCAAGCTGCCGAACCTGGTGGACATCCAGTTCGATGTGGCGTGGAAGGGCTTTTTCAACCTGGCCGTCGCGCTGTATGCGGACTCGCTGTTCCCGATCAACCTCGCGCAAAAGGAAAACGCACCGGATTTCGGCGGCTTCTACAGCCTCCAGTTGAACAACAACTCGGTGAACATCCTCGTCGTGAGCAAGCAGCGCCCCATCTCCTCGCTGGGCGCGGCGTTCATGCCGCTGGCCAACACGAAGAACTCGATGCACGTCACCATCCGTGTGAACAAGCCCGACCAGACGATCAACCTCCTCATCGACGGCGCGCTGGTGAAGCAGTGGAAGGAACCGACGGAATTTGCGGGCACGGGCACGATCCTGCGCTTCGTGAACCAGACCGCGAGCATCATGAAACTGAGCAACCTCACCGTCGCCGAATGGGACGGTCGGATGGACGCCACGACGAACAAGGCCCCCGATCCGAAAAGCGATTTCGTGCTGCTGATGAACAACGACACCGTCGCCGGTCGCCTGCAAAAATTCGCCGACGGCAAGCTGACCGTTGAGTCGCCGTTGGGACCGCTGGCGATTCCGTTGCTGCGTGTCGCGCAATTGCGGTTGGCGGAGACGGCGCGTCCGGCGGGCGCGGCGGCGGGTCACACGCCGCAGGCCCATTTCGTCACGCGTGGCCGCGTGACCGTCGCGATCGAGCGCGTCGAGCAGGGCCAGCTCGTGGGGAAAAGCCCGCTGTTCGGCCCGGTGAAGATTGCGCTGGGCGCGCTGAAGCTGCTGCAACTGCAAGCGCCCACGGAGGCGGCGGAGCCGTTTTGAGTTCGCAACCCGCCCTCAATCCCGACCGTGATCTCAGTGCGTTTTGGATATTCCAGCGCTGAATCCCAACGGGATTCCGGCCTCCAGCCCAGGGTCGCCGAGTCGGCGAGGCTACCCTGGGAATTGGCGTGGTAATTCCTCGCAACCCCAACGGGGTTGCGGCCCGGCGGTGGCAGTGCGCCGCAACCCCGTTGGGGTTGAAAAACCTTCCCGGCTCCTACCCAGGGTAGTTCGTTCCTCGCAACCCTGGGCTGGAGGACACAATCCCGTTGGGATTGCCGAGACGTGTTGAACACACGCGTGGTGGTCCAGCTTTCCTCGGAGCGAAATAACCGAAACGAATTGAGCCTAATCCGGCTTGCCCGTTGGTTCGGCGAAGCGTGACTTCTTCAACGCGAGCACGATGAACACGAACGCGGCCATCGCAACCAGTCCCACCACATTCTCCCGCAGGCTCGGTGGAAAAATGAGGATGAAGCCCGCGTCCTTCACCAGCGCGGCGAAACTCGAGACGCAGAACGGCATCAGAAACAGCCGGAAGATTTGCCAGCGATCCAGCCGCGTCGTGCCGTGCGCACCCGCCCGCGTGCTCAGCAGCAGCGCGGTGCCAATGATGGCGCTCAGGCCGAGCGAGGTCAGCCAGAGCCGCGGCCGCGCCTCGAAATGATGGGCCACGTTCACCACGTACCAAATGGCGTAGCACCAGAGCACGATCCGTCCGGTGGTCAACGTGGCCAGATAACGAAAGGGAGCTGTCATGGTTTCACCCGCATTGCGCGTGAGCATACCGACCGCGGATGGCGGGGGAAGGCGGAGGTTTTGCGGAGCGCGAACGGCGCAGTCTGGTCGGCCGCGGGTCTGGCCGCGTGACTTGTGGTTGGGAGCGGAATAGCCTCGTGTTGTGTCTGAAATATCCAGTGCGAACAATCGAACAGCGGCGGCGGCGATAACGCCTGCCGGCGCGGCTGCGCGGTTGCGGCTGCGCGTGACCAAGGCCTCGGAGTCGGCGATTCGCTCGCGGCATCCGTGGGTGTTTTCGGACAGCGTGCAGGAGCAGAACAGGGCAGGGGAGATGGGCGAGCTGGCGGTGATCTATGACCGGCAGGACAAGTTTCTCGCGATGGGTTTGTTCGATCCCGATTCGCCGCTGCGCGTGCGGATCATTCATGTGGGCAAGCCAACGACGATTGACCGCGCGTGGTGGGCGGCGCGGTTGCAGGAGACGATCACGCGGCGCGCGGGGATGTTCGATGCGCGCACGGACGGCTACCGATGCATCAATGGCGAGAGCGAAGGCTGGCCGGGGCTGGTCGTGGATCGGTATGCGACGACGCTGGTGCTGAAGCTCTACACGGCGGCGTGGTTGCCGCGGCTGGACGAGATCGTGTCGCTGCTGCGCGAACATCTGCCGCACGAACACCTGGTGCTGCGGTTGAGCCGGAACATGCAGATGAGCGCGGCCACGTTTGGGGTCGAGGACGGGCAGTCGCTCGGGTTGACGGAGCCGCCGGACGTGGTGATTTTTCGCGAGCACGGGCTGCGATTCGAGGCCGATGTGCGGCGCGGGCAGAAGACGGGTTTCTTCCTGGATCAACGCGAAAACCGTGCGCGGGTCGAGGCGCTGGCGGCGGGGCGCGAGGTGTTGAACGCGTTCAGTTTTACCGGCGGATTCTCGGTTCACGCGGCGCGCGGCGGCGCGCGCATGGTCACGGATGTGGACATCAGCGACCACGCGCTGGCGGGGGCGCGGCGGAATTTTGCGTTGAACCAGGACGACGCGGCGGTGCGGGCGTGCGCGCACGAGACGGTGCAGGCCGATGCGTTTTTCTGGCTCGAAAAGCAGGAGCGGCAGTTTGATCTCATCATCCTTGATCCGCCGTCGCTGGCGAAGCGCGAGACGGAACGGGGCCGCGCGATTCAGGCATATGAGCGATTGAACCGCCTCGGCATCGCGCGGCTGCGAAGCGGGGGAATTCTCGTGGCGGGGTCGTGCTCGGCGCACGTTTCGACGGACGAATTCTTCGGCGCGGTGCGTGCGGCGGCGGAAGGTTCAGGGCGGCGGTTTTCGGAAATCGCGAGCGAGCAGCACGCGCCGGATCATCCGGCGACCTTCAAGGAGGCGGCGTATTTGAAGTGCCTCTACCTGCGGTTTGAGGCGTGAGCGCGTTCACCCGACCGTGGCGTTCGGGTAATTCACCCCGGGAACAGCTTCACTTCCCACACCCGCTCGATCAGCCAGCCCACGGCGATCAGCAGAATCGCCACCGACCCTCCGATGAGCAGTGCCCGCTGGTAGAGGGCCGTGGCGCGCAGTCGGTAGGCCACGGGGAGGAACGCGGCCACGATCACCAACTGCCCGCCTTCGACGCCCAAGTTGAAGGCCGCGAGCGTTGGCCAGAGGTTCTCGCGCCGCAGCCCGAGTTCCCCCAGTGCGCTTGCGAAGCCGAGGCCATGCACCAGTCCGAACGCGAAGGTCACCAGCCATTCGCGCCCGCGAAAGAATGGCCGGAGATTGTTCGCCGCCGCGAGCATCACCGACGCCGCGATGGCTGACTCGACCCAGCGTGACGGCAGGTTCACGACCTGCAGCGCCGCGAGCGTGAGTGTGATCGAGTGCGCGAGCGTGAAGGCGGTGACGATTTTCACCACGCTCACCAGCGCGGGACGGAAGCGCTCCACGCCCAGCCAGCGATCTTCCGAACGCCGCAGCACTGCCGGCAGCAGCAGCGCCAACAGAAACAAAACGTGGTCGTAGCCGGTCCAGATGTGCCGCACGCCCTCGCGGAAAAACACCGCGAACTCCTTCGTCCGGCTCACGCTCGTCAGGCGGAAAACCTGGCGCGGCGATTCGAGATGAAACACAGCGGTCTGATTGCGCTCGCCTTCCTCCACCATCATCAGGCCGCGGTGCAACGGGTCGTCGTCGAAGAAGAGTCGATACTGAATTTCCAGTTCACGCACGTCGTGCAGGCCATCCACCGCGAAGCGCAGCGCGGCAAAGACTCCGTCCGTGTGATGCTCCAGTTTCGTCTCCGTGACGCGAACGGTTCCCGGCCGGCCATCACCGCTGATCTGGAGGCGCGGCACGGCGTAGCCCGCCGCCCGTTCCAAACAGGTCTGAATGTCCGCCGCGCTCAAGATCGTTCCGCTGCCCGGTTTCAATCCTACGATGGGCGCGAGATCAGCGATGCCGATGTCCCACTTTCCGCTCAGCCGCCCCTCCTCCACGGTGAGCGCCAGATAGCTGTCGCTCGTGCGATGCGCGTGCGCCTCCGGGGTTACGCCCAACAGCGCGAGCAGCAGCAGGGCGAAGCTCAAAGCATAAAGCTCAAAGCTCAAGGGAAGCACCAAGGGGCCAAGCTTCACGGCCGCATCCGCGAGCAGATCCCGCGCGGTACGCGGCGGGAGCGCGGCTGTGTGCGGAGCACCAGCCGCAGCACGTTGGAATGCCGGACGGCGGCCAGCCCATTCCGCACCGTTCCCCGATTGCTGCTGCGGCTGGTCCGCGATACAGCCGCGCTCCGCACCCTCGGTTTGGAACTTGGCCCTTCCCTTGAGCTTTGAACTTTGAGCTTTGAGCTTCACTCCGATTTCCCGCGCTCCCCATTCCTCGCCGCTTCCCCCGCCGTTGAGCTTTGAGCTTTAATCTTTGAGCTTCTCCCCTCTCGCCGTCACCGCCTTGATCGCTTCCTTCGCCAGCAGTGCGAGCAGCGAGTCTGGCCCGCGCGCCGCAGTGTTCAGCGCGGGCAGACTTTGTTGCGTGCCGATCGCTTTGAGGAGCTGGCACGCCTCGCGACGCGTCGCGAGATTCCGATCCTCGAGCAGCTTCAGCACCGCCGGCTCCGCCACCGCGCCCATGCCGCGCAACGCCAGACTGGCCTGACTGAACTCCCTCCCCGTCGCCACCAACTCCGCCAGCGCCTCCGCTCCGCGCGCTGTCCGACCGAATGCCAGCGCCTCGATCGCCGCCTGCCGCACCGCCAGATCGCGATCTTGCAATGCGTCGAGCACCACCGTCGCCTGCGCCGTCGTGCCCCACACCGCCAGCGCCTTGATCGCCGCCTCGCGCATGAAACCCTCCTCGCTCCCCGCCAGCGCGACCAGCCGCCGCACAATCTCCGCGCGATTACCCGCCGGTTGAAAACTTGCCAACTGCCCGGCCGCCGCCCGCTGTTTCAGCCGGTCCTCACCCTGCAATTCCGCCAGCAGCTTCGCGTGCTCCACCGTCGTCAGCCGTTTCAGCGCCGCTTTTCCCGCCAGCTTGCCCGTGCTTTTTGAAACCGGAGCGGGCGTCGGCAGTTCCGCGCCTTCGAGCAATTTGTAAGACACCGACAGCGGTGTGCGCCGCTCGCCATTCTCCCACGTCTCCGTCAGCACCCCGGCGAAAGTCATCGTCACCGGCAGCCCGCGCACGAGGTCGAAGGTGTTCGTCCCCGTGCCCGCGAGCACCATCCGCCGACCGCTGTTCGCCGCCGGGGCCGTGCGCAGTTCATACTGCCGTTTGAACACCACCACCTCGTCGCCCACGTTTTCCAACGTGTACAAAACCTGCTCCCGCGCCGGCACCCGCATCTCGCGCACGCGCGGCTCGGGTGTCACTCGCGTGGGCGGCATGGTTTCCTCCCACACCAGTTCGCAATCGGCGCTGGTGCTCCACGACTGCTTCCCCGCCGGCAACAAGGGATCGATGATCAGACGCGTCGCCTCGCCTAGCACCCGCGATCCGGCCGCGCCCGACGCGCCCCGCGGCGTTCGGCCCTGCGAATCGATCTGGACCTCGCTCCCCCCTACCGGCCCCGACTCGACGAATCGAAATCCGCCGATCCGCAGCGCCGTCCGCCCCGGCGAATCCGCGAACGGCACCACCAAGCCATTTGCCGTTTCCCGCTGCCGCACCAAGGCCGGACGGCTGGCCAGCGTGATTTCGTTTCCCGCCGCCGCCCCCGCCTTCGCGGAATACGTCACCGTCCCCGTCAGCAGCTCCAGGTAATCCCGTTCCTCCGCCACCGCGCGCACCGCATACACGTAGCTTCGCCCCGCCTGAAACTCATACTGAAACCCCGCGCCCGCCGCTCCCGCGATCCCCAGCGCCCACACCGCGGCCGAGATGGTTTTCATGAGCAAAGAACGCACACCCGAAATCATGGCGCACGATAGGTGCCGTCCGCCGCTGAACAAGGCCAAAGCCCGCCGCGGCGCGCGGCGGTGTGCGGGGCACCATCCACTGCGCGCCGATTGTGCCGGCGGACGCGGCGCGATTCGACCGTCTCTCAGGTCGGGCTGCTGCGGAAGGTCTGCGACACGGCGGCATGCCGCGCCGCGTCGCTGTCATTCCGCGGGGTGCGTCGTCCAGTGGCGCTGGCTGGTCGCTTCGACCAGCAAATCTCCTCACACAGTTCCGATTAAATCCGCGACCATTTGCGTCACACCGCGCGCATTGATCCGCCAATCCTGAAATTTTTTATGATGATCCACACCTCGCGCCGGCAAATGTTGCAGATGGCTTCGTGCGGCTTCGGCTGGCTCGCCCTGCGCGGACTGGTCGGCCAGCAAAGCCAGGCCGCAGCCGCCCCCAGCCTGATCGCCCGGCCGCCGCGCCTCACCGCCCGTGCGCGCCGCGTGATTTTCCTCTGCATGGCCGGCGGCCCCGCGCAGCTCGACACGTTTGATTTCAAACCGCAGACCGGCACCAAAAAACACCCCGGCTCCGTCTTCAAGTTTCAGCAGCACGGCGACAGCGGCGGCTGGGTTTCCGAACTGCTCCCCGAGACCGCCAAGCACATCGACAAACTCTGCGTGCTCAAGGGCATGTACGCCGACACCGGCAATCACGCGCAGTCGTTCCTGCAATTGCACACGGGCGAAAAACTGCGCCCCAGCCCGAGCATGGGTTCGTGGGTCGCCTACGGCCTCGGCACGGAAAACCAAAATCTCCCCGGCTTCATCAGCCTCAACGCCGCCAAACCCTCCGTTTATTCCAGCGCGTTTCTGCCGCCCATTTACGAGGGCACGCCCATCGGTCTCAACAGCGAGGACATGTCCAAGGCCACCATCGCCAACATCACCGGCGAACATCTCCCGCTCGCGGCCAAGCGCCGGCAATTGAATCTCGTGCAGGAAATGAACCGCGCGCACCTCGCCCAGCGCGCCGAAGACACGGCCCTCGAGGGCGTGATCCAGTCGCTGGAACTCGGCTTCCGCATGCAGGCTGCCGCGCCTGGATTGCTCGACATCAGCACTGAATCCAAGGCCACCCTCGAGCGCTACCGCGTCGGTTTCACCAAGACGACGGGCACCTGCCACGCCTCCGACTTCGGTCGGCAGTGCCTGCTCGCGCGGCGTTTCGCCGAGGCGGGCGTGCGTTTCATCGAGGTGCATCACGGCAGTTGGGATCAACACACCGATCATCGCCGAGACCTTACCGCCAATTGCTTCGCCACCGACGCTCCCATCGCCGCGCTGCTCGAAGACCTTGATCAACGCGGACTGCTCGACGACACGCTCGTCGTGTGGGGCGGCGAATTTGGCCGGCCGGGCCTCACGCCGGAAGACGGCAAGGACAGCACCGGCCACGGCGTACGCGGCTTCACCTTCTGGCTGGCCGGCGGCGGCATCCAGCGCGGCCTCAGCTACGGTCGCACCGACGACACCGGCGCGCAGGCCGTCGATGGCAAAATCCATTTCCGCGACCTCCACGCGACGATCCTGCACCAGTTGGGCCTGAACCACGACGAACTCAAGTTCACCCACGGCGGCCGCGTCTCGCGCCTCACCGGCGTCGAAGGCGGTCGCGTCGTCCGCGAAATCTTGGCGTAGTTCATCGTCGCCCGCCGGGAGTGCGGCCGTCCCCGGCCGCAGCGACGTCCGCACGCACGAAGGGCGTGGAAAATTCCCTGCACCTCACTGCGCTCCGCGCTGCTGCGTCCTAGGACGGGCGCATTCCGGTGATGATTTGCACCGCTCCCTTTCCTCCGCGCCACAGCCGCGATAATCTGCCGACACTCAATCCCGTGAAGCCGACCTCGCACCCAGTTCGCACCCTGCGCCACTCACGAGTCACGCACTTCGTTCGGCGCACCATCTTGCTCGTCGCCACGGCCCTCGTCGCGACCTTCCCCACCACGCCGTCTTTCGCCACCGACGGCGACGAGTTGCTCGGCCGCAAGGCCCCGGAATTCCGCGTAACCCATTGGCTAAACTCCCCGCCGCTGACCATGAAAGCACTCGCCGGCAAAGTCGTGCTCGTGCGCTGGTGGACCGCCCCGCACTGCCAGTTCTGCGCGGCGACCGCGCCGGCCTTGAACGAATTTCACGACTCCTTTGGCGAGCAGGGATTGCAGGTGATCGGCCTGTATCATCACAAAGCACCAGGCCCGCTCGATCCGTCGGCGGTTCCGGAATTCGCCCGGAAGTTCGGCTTCAAATTTCCGGTCGCCATCGATCCCGAGTGGCGGACTTTGAACGCCTGGTGGTTGCAAAAAGACAAACGCCGCTGGACCAGCGTGACCTTCCTCCTCGATCGCACCGGCACCATCCGCCACCTCCATCCGGGTGGCCAGTACGTGAAGGGCGACGCGGCCTATCGGGAACTCCGCACGCAGATTGAAAAACTGCTGGCGGAAAAGTGAGCGCCGCACCAGCGCACTCGAACAAGGCAAAAAGAAAAGCGAGGCCGAAGCCTCGCTTTTTTGTCTTAAGACCGGATGTGGTCCCGATTACTTTTTCGGCGCTTCAGGCGCTGCGGGAGCGGCCGGAGCCGCGGGAGCCGCCGGGGCTTTGTCGGCCTTCGGAGCCTTCGGAGCGGGAGGAGTGGAGGTGGGAGCTTCTTCGCCACCGCATCCAACGAGCGCCAACGAACCAGCCGCCATTGCGAGCAAGAGATATTTTTTCATGTCTGTGTTTGTGAGTTTTTGTTGTCTAACCGGAACGGCGCGCAAAATAGGGACAGCCCGTTGCGGTTGTCAAAGTAATAGTCACACCGATTTCAATTCGGTGAAATACCCATGCCGGGCCGGTTATGAATGCCTTCCGAAAGCCGCGCGTCGGCCACCGTGAACCGGCCTAAAACCTGATTTACGAATTCATCCAAACCTCATGAGCAGCCCCGCCCCGTCCCCTTCGTCCCGTCGTGATTTCCTCAAGACCTCCGCCGCCGTCGGCGGAGTTTTGGCGTCTGAACTCAGCTTCCCAACCGTCCTCCGCGCTGCTGGCCCGAGCGACAAACTCCGCATCGGCCTGGTGGGTTGCGGCGGGCGCGGCACCGGCGCGGCCTCCCAGGCGCTCAAGGCCGACAGCAACGTGCAGCTCGTCGCGATGGGCGACGCCTTTCCCGAAGCGGTCGAACGCAGCCTGAAGAATCTCTCCACGCAAGTCGCCGCCGAGAAGATCAACGTGAAGCCCGAGATGCGCTTCAGCGGCCTCGATGCGTACCAGAAGGTCATCGACAACGTGGACCTCGTCGTGCTCGCCACGCCGCCCGGCTTCCGCCCCATGCACCTGCGCGCCGCCGTCGAGGCCGGCAAACACATCTTCACCGAGAAGCCGATGGCCACCGACGGTCCGGGCGTGCGCTCGGTCATCGAGTCGGTGAAAATCGCCAAGGCCAAGAAACTGGCGATGGTCGCCGGCTTCTGCTGGCGCTATGACCTGGCCAAGCGCGCCGTCTTCGGCAAGATACTCGACGGTTCCATCGGCGACCTCCGCGCCGTCTATGGCACCTATCTCACCGGCCCCGTGAAACCCATGCCCAAAGCCGAGACCCGCCCCGCCGGCATGACCGATCTCGAGTGGATGGTCCGCAATTGGTACAATTTCACCTGGCTCTCCGGCGACGGCCTCGTCGAGCAGGCCATCCACACCGTGGATTGGATGATGTGGGCCATGGGGGACAAACCACCCGTGAAATGCACCGCGACCGGCGGCCGGCAAATCCCCGCCAACGGCGGCAACATCTACGACCACATCGCGGTGAACTACGAGTGGGAGAAGGGTGTGCGCGGCTTCATTGCCCAGCGCCAGATCACCGGCTGCTACGGCGAGAACTCCTTCTACGCCCTCGGCACCAAGGGCAACGCCTACATCTCGCGCGGTGCTTTCACCACGGACCTGAATGGCGAGCGCAACTGGAAATACGAAGGCCCCACGCCCGACATGTATCAGGTCGAACACGACGAACTCTTCGCCTCCATCCGCGCCGGCAACCCGATCAACAACGGCGACCGCATGGTCACCAGCACCATGGCCGGCATCATGGGCCGCATGGCCGGCTACACCGGCTTGGAAATCACCTGGGACATGGCGATGAACTCCAAGGAGGTTCTCGTGCCCGACATCAAAGACTGGGACACCAAATGGGAAGTCCCCGGTATCGCCCTGCCCGGACGCACGCGCTACTCGTGAGCCGGTTCGCGAACCTGATCATACCAGCCAATCACGCTAACCAACCAACCCTATCACCCCACATGCAAACCACCGCCACCCGCCGCCAATTCCTCCACACCGGCGCCCTCGCCGCCGCTGCAGTCGCCACGCTCCCCACCGCTTTCGCCGCCGATGCCGCGCCGAAAAAGCGCGAGATCAAAAAAGCCATCATGTGGGGCACCGTCGGCGTGAAAGGCTCCGTGCTCGAGAAGATGAAACTCGTCAAAGCCGCCGGCTTCGAGGGCGTCGAGCCGAACAGCCACATGAATCAGGAGGAGGTCGTCGCCGCAATGAAAGAAACCGGCCTCAAGGCTGCCAGCGTCTGCTGCGGCACGCACTGGAACCTCACCCTCTCGAGTCCCAGCGAAGACGTACGCGCCAAGGGTCTCGCGGGCCTCATCCAATCCCTGCGCGACGCCAAGGCTTACGGCGCGACCTCGGTGCTGCTTGTCCCCGGCGTAGTCAATGCCGGTGCCACCTACGAGCAATGCTTCGAGCGCTCCGTCGAGCAGATTAAAAAGGCCATTCCCACCGCACAGGAATGCGGCGTGAAGATCGCCATCGAAAACGTCTGGAACAACTTCATCACCAAGCCCCAGCAGGCCGATGACTTCCTCAAGGCCATCAACAGCGAATGGGTCGGCTGGCATTTCGACATCGGCAACGTCGGACGCTACAGCCCCGCCGAGGAATGGATCCCGGTCATCGGCAAACGCATCCTCAAACTCCACATCAAGGAATACAGCACCAAGCTCCGCGACGAGAAAGGGCCGGGCGCCGGCTTCGGCGTGAAGTTCCTCGAAGGCACCAACAACTGGCCCGCCATCATGGCCGCCCTCGACAAGATCGGCTACACCGGCTGGGGCATCGCCGAACAAGGCGGCGGCGGTTCGCCCGAGGGACTCAAGGATCTCGCGGACCGGATGGACAAGATTTTCGCGAGCTGACCGCGAAGCTCCATCCCCCACCCCGGAGTGCCGGTTTCCAAACCGGCGAGTTCCAAAACAATCAGTCGCCAGATTCCCATCTGTGGTCGTCTTGAACTGTGGGAAGTCTCCGCGGTTCATCCGCCTGATTCGCACCCGACTGAAGTTTTTCGCGAGCCTACCTCTCGCCCCGGAGCGCCGGTTTCAGAACCGGCGAATCTCCAGACAATCACCCACATGTCTTTCCGCAGTTGAGCCGACAAGGCTCACCTATGGAAACCAACTGCGGACAAATAGGCGGGGTGCATGTCGGCGCACATAGTAAGAATACCTTTCCGCTACTCCCTCTCTCTTACCTCGACCAACTAATCTCCTACTCACTGCTGGAGGAAAAACAGCCAAGGGGAAAACCTTCGTTACAGCCTCACTGCTGTCGAACCCTTCTCGCCTCAAGTTACCGTCAGGTTCAGCCTTCCACCGGCGGCATTGATTTTCCGCCTGCCAAGAAAATCCACCGCGCGAAACTACTCTCCTTCCGAACTCGGTCGTGCGAGCGCACGCACCACCTCGTCGAGCAGCGGAGCCTCCATTTCCACTAGATGGCAGCGCTCGGGGAAGCGGCCTTCACGCACGTCGGCGATGTATTCGCGGAAGGCGGCGAGGCGTTCCTGCTGCAGGCGGCGGTGTTCGGCGGCGAAATTGCGGTAGGCTTTGGCGTGGCGCGGCGGCCGTTCGTCGTAGTCGCCGAGGATGTCATCGGAGAACAGAAACTGCGTGTCGCAGCCGCTGCCGGAGCCAAGTGACATTAGGAGCATCCGAGTCTGCGAGGAGAGAAAGCGGGCGAGATTGTGCGGCACGACTTCGAGCTCCGCGGCGTAAGCACCGGCGTTCTCCAGTTCCTTCATGCGCCGATGGAGTTCCTTCGCCTCCGCGACGGTGCGGCCAATTGCCCGATAACCGGTCCAGGTCACATGCCGCGGCACCAATCCGAGATGCCCGACCACCGGAATACCTTCGCGCGCCATCGCTCCGATAATAACCGGACTGGCCGAGCAATAAACGCTGCTGGCCCCAAGCTCGAGCGCGCGGAACGCAACGCGAATCGCCTCCTCGGGCGACGCCAACCCATGCGGTGTGGCCGCGGAAAGGAAGCTATGCGGAGCCGCGGCCACCAACAGCGGCAGCCGCGCCTGCGCCTCGGGACTGTCGAAACTGCAACTCATCAAATCAACGCCAACTGTTTCTGCGGCGGCCGCCTCCTCCGGCGATTTGACGTGGATGTGCGAGAGGCAACGTTTGCCCTTGAGCTGTTGCAGATCGAAGACCGTGTATTTTTTTCGCGGGCGTAGCATGACGGAATGAAGGTCTATAGAAGCTGGGAGCGGCTGTAAATCCCGCGCTTTCCGGTCGGGTGCGAAATCGCCAAGCCGCGGCAACTCACCGGCCAGCGGGCAAAGCACATCAACCTCCCATTCCCTTGCCCCAAAATCCCTTGCCCGCATCCGATGCGTCGAAAACTCAAAGCCCGAAGCGAGCGCTTCGACTGGCACATCTCTACCATCTGAATGCCGGTTGCCGACTCGAGTTACAGCTGACTCCGCCGGCCACCGCCTCTCATCCTGCCGCCACCTGAAAACTGTGAGACTACTCAATCGGCGTCGGCTTTTTCGCTTGCTTGACCTTGGTGAAATCAAACTCCAGAGGCTGCGGATTAGCGGTATCCAGGGCCTGCGTATCGTCAAACTGCCGCTGCGATTCCTTCAGACGGACGGTCATCTTCTGCACTTGGTCGCGGTGTTCCGCGACCGCCGCAAGGTCGCGCAACTCGAAGGGATCGTTCTTAAGATCGAAGAGCTGAGTCTTGTTTACCTTGGGATAGACAATGAGTTTCCAACGCTCGTCGCGCAGGGCGCGTTGGACGCCGGTGTAGGCCGTAAATATAGAGTCGCGTCCCTGAGTTTGCCGCCCTGCCAGAATAGGTGCGAGACTACGCCCTTCGCTGCCGACGGGGGCAGTCACGCGTGCGAGTTCACCGAGAGTAGGGAAAATATCGAGCAGATAGCAGAAGGCATCAGAGGTCTTGCCCGCGGGAATTCCCGGCCCGGCCATGATCAGCGGCGCGCGCATGGAATGATCATAGAGATTCTGCTTCCCGAACAAACCGTGACTGCCGATGGCCAGACCGTGGTCGCTGGAGAAGACAATCAGGGTGTTCTCGAACTGACCGCTGGCTTTGAGCACCGCGAGGATGCGGGCAATCTGGTCATCCATGAACTCGACATAGGCATAGTAGTCGGCCAGATGTTGGCGAACGATGTCTTGGGTGCGCGGCCACGGCGCGAGCTGTTCGTCGCGAATGACCAGGGCACCGTTGTTGAAAGGGTGAAGCGGGAGGAAATTGGCCGGGGACGGCGGTTTGTTGGTGTTATACCTTTCGTGATACGGCGTGGGCGCGACGCGCGGGTCGTGGGGACAGTTGAAGGCCACATAGCACAGGAACGGCTGGCTGGCTTTCTGGTTCTGCAGGAACCCGATTGCGGCGTCGGCGAAGAGTTTCACGGAGTGTTCGCTGCTGAAGCGTTTGTTCTCGAACTGACGGTCCGCCGAGATGTCCTGGAGCGGAAGCTTGTAGGGATTGCCCATGCCGCCGAGGAAGACCGCCCGGCCCTGTTGAAAGGAACGCAGCACTGACTCACCGCCATTGTGCCACTTGCCGGTGATAAAGGTCGAGTAACCCGCCTGGCCGAAAGCTTCCGGCCAGGTCGTCTGATTCTTCAGCGACTCGCTCACGCGGAAGAGCGTGCGTCCGCTCATAAGCATGGCGCGCGAGGGCACGCACACCGCGCCCTGCTGCGCGCCCATGCAATAGGCGCGGGTAAAGGCGGTGCCCGTCTGCACCAGGCGGTCGAGCTGCGGCGTGCGAATGTGGGAGTTCCCCAGGGCCGCGATGGTGTCCGCCCGCTGATCGTCGCTGAAAATAAAGAGAATGTTCGGCCGCCGGATCTCGGCGGCGTCGGGGGACAGGATGAAACCGAAGCAGAGCAACAAGCTGGCGGCAGTGAAACGGGAGGAGAACAGACGCGTTCTGATTTTCATCGGGGCGACCCTAAGAGACACGGGGGAGGAATGGAAAGAGACTTTTGGGGCGGTGAACTTTGCAGAGCGCCACGCAAAATCGCTGGGCGAGCGGACATGCCACCGCTAAGCTCCTGGCACATAACTCAATTCCCATGAAAAAAAGGTTTTCACTCGCCAAATCCATCGCTCTGCTGGGCCTCACCCTGTTGCCGATCACGCTCGCGGCCGCCGACGGGGTCGCACCGGGATTTCAGTGCCGGGTCTTTGTCGATGCCCAGAAGCAGGAGCGCAAGTATGTGCTTTTTGTTCCCTACAAACTCGATGTCACCAAGCGCCCGCCGCTACTGCTGTTCCTGCATGGCGCCGGCGAGCGGGGTAACAATGGGATCGACCAGATCATGGTTGGTCTGGGCCCGGCGGTTTGGAAACAGAAGGGTAGCTTCCCGTTCGTCACGATTTTTCCGCAGTGTCACACCAACAGCAACTGGCAGGTGGACACCGCGGACACCCAGGCGGCGCTGGCGATGCTACGGTTGGTGGAGCAGGAGTTCAAAACTGATCCAGACCGCGTCTATATCACGGGCTTGTCGATGGGCGGTAGTGGCTCGTGGTCGATTGCCGTCAAGCACCCGGACCTTGCGGCGGCCATCGTGCCGATGTGTGGCCGTGGCGAGCTGGCTGACGCCAAGAAACTCGCGGACGCGCATCTGCCAGTGTGGAATTTCTGCGGCGACAAAGACCGGGACCAGACCGTGCAATTTTCGCGGCAAATGCAGGAGGCGCTGAAAACCGCGGGTGCCGATTCGCGTTACACGGAATACCCCGGCGTGGGTCACAATTGCTGGGACAACGCCTACGGTACGGCTGAACTATTCACCTGGCTGCTGGAGAAATCCCGGGCGAAAAATCGGAAGTAAGAGGCGGATATTTCACGCCAATTTTGTAGCGCAGGCTTCCAAGCCTGCTGTATCGCGGGTTTCTAAACCCGCAAAGCGTCCGGCGAGGCCGACACCCTGCCGACTTGGAAGTCGGCGACACAGCAGGTTTGGAAACCTGCGCTACATGAGCGCGGGGCGCACGGCTGCAACGGGGCTGTGAAGTTTCCGTGTTAGAGGTCTGCGGACCAGAACAAGGTACGTTGCCCGCGCCGGTCCGATCACGGCCGTTGGGGGAAAATCTGGTAGAGCAGAAAGTAGATCAGAACGCCGGTCACCGAGACATACATCCACAGCGGCCAGGTCCAGCGGGCGATTTTCTTGTGGGCCTCGAATTTCTCCCGAAAGGCGCGTGTGGCGGTGATCACGATCAAGGGTACGATGACTACCGCGAGAACGGTATGAGTCAGGAGGATTGTGAGATAGATCGGACGGAACCAGGCGGGATTCTGAAAGACCGTCCGGCCCGCGAAATAGTGATAGGTCAGATAGGAAGTGAGGAACAAGGCCGAGCACGTCAGCGCCCCGATCATGCACTTGGCGTGCGCCCGCTGGTTCTTCCGCCGGATGAAGATGTAGCCGGCAATCAGGAGGAGGCTGCTGCAGCCATTCAATGCGGCGTTTAGCGGGGGCAGGTCAGACAAGGTCATGCGCGAAGATCACTCTTTTGCCAGTTGGTTGACCACGGCCAGAACCTTGGACTTGTAGTCCGGTTCCAAACCCTCGACGGCCTTGCGGACCCGCCCCTGCTTGTCCACGACAATGAAGATGGTGCTGTGAATGAAGAGATCGTAGGGATCAGCGCGTTCCTCGGGTTTCTTCTCCAAGGCCGTGAATTTGAGGCCGTCAATCATCACCCGGAATAATTGTGGCTTCGGTCCGGTGACGTACTTCCAGCGCGGCGAGTCCGCACCCAAGCGCCGGGCGTAGGTCTTCAACACCTCCGGAGTATCGTACTCCGGGTCCGTGGTAAAACTCACAAACTCAACCGGAGTCTGCGGACCGACTGCGCTCTCCAATTCCTTCATCCGCTGGGTCATTTGCAGGCAGGGTCCGGCGCACCGGGTAAAGATGACATCGGCCACCCAGACCTTGCCGCGTAGTCCATCGAGTGTCACCGGACGCGCCTCCTGATTGAACAGACTGAAAGGCTCCAACCGGGAGATTACGGGAAGACTGTCTGCCGCCGGGGTTCCTGAAGGGGAAACTCTACCCGTCAGATAGAGAATCGTGACGGCCAGCATCACGAGACCAAGTCCGCCCCAGACCAGCCATTGCGTGGAACGGGAGAGGGGGTTCACGTGGGAATCCTCCGAATCACCATCCCTCGCGGCCGTCGGCATCCGTGAAATGCGGATGCCCAGCGAAGATCAGCGGGGGAAGGTTCAATCATATTATTCGAAGCTCGTCGCGCCGCCGCCCTTGCTCTTTTCAGCCATCCATTTGGCAAAGTTCTCCTTGGTGTCCACCGTGAAGAAGGCGTTCATCGAGGAGTGCCCATTGCCACAAAGTTGGGCGCAGGTGACGAGATATCTGCCCGGAAGGGTGGGCTTGAAATGCACCGCCGAAATCATCCCGGGGATGGCGTCCTGGGTGACGCGCAGCGGGGCCACTTTGAAGGAATGAATGACATCCTTGGAGGTGAGATAAACAATGACCGGTTTGTCCACCGGGACATGAATCTCCTTCAACGGAGCCGTGACATCGTCCTTGCCTTTCGGGTCATCTTTGACATAGGCCAACGGATTGTCGGGGGCAAAGGCCTTTATGTCTTGAGCCCCAAACTCACCATCCGGGCCGGGATACCGGGCCGACCAGGAAAACTGCTCGGCGGTGAGGCGGATCAACGTGGCATCCTTCTTGTCCGGAAATTTGTCCACGACCTTGGCCCACAGGGGCACTGCGAAACCGAGCAGAAGGACGGCTTCAAAGACCACCACGGCAAATTCGACATAACTCGAGGCATGGCTGGTGACGCCGGTGTAGTCAGCCTTGGGCTGGCGGGACTGTCGGAACCGGAAGAGCGCGTACACGAAATACGCGAACCAACCCACAAACAGGGCGGCCATCAGGATGTGGATATAGACGATGAAATCATCAACGTCCTTGCCATGCTCGGAAGCGAGGACCGGCATGAATAACAGTTTGGTTTTGATGTAATCGAGCATGTTACTAGATCAGGCGAATTTCTTCGTGTCTTCGGGATAGGTCTCCAGCGAGGTTCCCGCTGTCACCAGCGCCGAGCGTCTCGCGATATAAACAAAAAAAGCGGCGATGCCGAACAGCACGCCCAGAACGACCACCAGCAGCGTCATGATTCCCCAGTTCATCGCCTGGGCCATTGCCGAATCGGAATTACCGAGACAGGCGGCGCAGCCATAACTACGGACGCTCGCCGCGAGCAGGAAAGCAAGCGGGAGCAGCCGGGGCAGAAAGGAAACGCGGATCATAGATAGCTGACGTTCTTCAATTTCTTCAGGAAATACCGGCCGTACACCAACAGAGCCAGGCCGGAAACCACGGATGCGATGCCATAGGTCAAGTCGGTCCGGGTTCCCTCCGGCGAGAAATAATTGCTGAAGCCCCAGACGGCCACCACCACCGCCAGCATGACTGACGCGGTGACGAACACGATATGGAGGGCCTTCAGCGACATACCTCTTACATGAAACCGGTGACCGAGTGATTCATATTGGCGGGAAAATCATGCATCGACCAGATGGTCAGGAAACAGAGGCCGATCACAAAAAAGACCGTCGCGGCCAAGATGCCGTAAATCATCTTCTTCTCGGAGATCAGGTGCATGAAGAACCCCGCCACCAGGAACGCCTTTACCGACGCGATGAACAGGGCGACCGCGACGGTCAGGGCCACGCTGGGGAGGTGAACGTAGTACGCTCCGACCGTAACCACGGTCCCGATGATGAGAGCAATGAAAACGGCGAGGTACTTTTTGACACTCTTGTGAACTTCTTCCGGCGTGGTGGCGCTCATGATTTTGGAATTAATTGGCTACAGGAGATAAAGAACAGGGAAGAGGAAGATCCAGACCAGATCGACGAAATGCCAGAACAGCCCGGAGACTTCGACGCGATTGATATAGCGTTCGGGATCGGTCTTCCACATGGCCGCACCCGGTCCCCAAATATAACCTATGACCAGCGCGCCGCCGACGACGTGCAAGGCGTGCAAGCCGGTCAGGGTAAAATAGATCGCCATGTAGGTGTTATGCCACGGTCCGTAATTCCCGATCTTTTTGATCTGGGCGGCTGCAATCTTGAAGTCCTTGTGCTCGTGATGCACCCCGGCCTTGGGCTGATTGATCTCCGCCAGGCTCTTGGCTTGAAAACCATTCACAGTCACTGACTCCAAGGTAAATTTCTTCTGTGACCCCTTGGGGCCTTCGCTGAAGGTAAGACCGCGGAAGCCGTGCTCTTCGCGAGTTTTCTTGTCGGCGTCCAGATAGACGGAACCGGTGAGGTGCCCGTCCACATAGGTGCCATCCTTCTGCGCCACCTGACAGTGGGCGAATTTGTCGCGATACTCGAAGGACTTGATCACCAAAAAGATCAGGGAACAGAGCAGGGTGATCGACTGAATCACGCGGTAGCGGGCGAAGTTGTTGAGCTTAAGGCTCGCCCACGCCAACACCACCGTGATACTGGAGGTGATCAGCACGATGGTGTTCAACGTCCCCAGCGGGATGTTCAGCACGCTGTGCGGCCAGGTGCCGTCGGGAGCACCGACACGCAGGAGGATGTAGGAGGAGAAGAGCGCGCCGAAGAGCATTACTTCCGAGGCCAGGAAAAGCCAGATGCCAACCTTGGCGTTGTAGAGTCCGGTGTCGGCCCGGGGATGGACTGTGTATGGAATATCCATGAAATCTTTCTAGTTCTTCAACAAATCACTTCGGTTGGTTCTGCGGAGTAAAGTCCGTCGCCGAGCCCGGAACACTGTATTCGTAGGGACCGCGATAGACCGTGGGTGCCGAGGCAAAGTTACCGTGCGGCGGAGGTGTGGGCGTCTGCCATTCCAAGGTGGTGGCATTCCAAGGATTGTCCGACTCTACTTTCTTGCCGTTGCGGATGCTCCAGAAAAAATTGACGATGAAGATCAACTGCACGGCCCCGAGCGCGAGCGCCGCATGGGTGATCGGTGTATTGAGACCGATCATCTGCTTGGTCAAGCCGACCACATCGCCCGTGGCCGGATCAAGCACGCCGGCGTAGGTGGCACCACCGTCGTACATACGGCGGCTCATGCCCGCCAGACCCTGCGCAAACATGGGCTGGAAGATGAGGTTCATGAACAAAAGCGAGAGCCAGAAGTGAACCTTGCCCCATGTTTCGCTCATGAATCTCCCGGTGGCTTTGGGATACCAGTAATAAACACCGGCCAGCAGGCCGAAGATGCTCCCTGGGGCGACAACATAGTGGAAGTGAGCGATGACATAGTAGGAGTCATGCAAGGCGATGTCGCTGAAATTAAAGCCCAGCGGCAGGCCGGTCAGACCGCCGATGCCAAACATCGGGAGGAAGGCGAGGGCGAACAACATGGGAGTGTTGAACCGGATCGACCCACCCCAGAGCGACATAAACAGACAGGTCAGAATGATCACCGACGGAATGGAGATGATCATCGTCGTCGTCTGGAAGAAGGTGCTGATCTTGGTGCCCATCCCGGTGACATACATGTGATGCGCCCAGACGATAAAGGAGATGAAACCGACGGCCAGAGCGGAATAGACCAGCGACTTATAGCCCCAGATCGGCTTGCGGGTGTTGGCCGCGATGATTTCACAGACTATACCCATCGCTGGTAGAATCAGCACATACACTTCGGGGTGTCCGAGGAACCAGAAGAGATGCTGCCAGAGCAACGGACTGCCACCGCCGCTGACGTCAACCGGGGTGCCGGAGACGACGAGGCCGCTGGGCAGGAAGAAACTGGTGTGAAAGACTTTGTCCATCAATTGCATGACACCAGCGGCCTCGAGGGGCGGGAAGGCCAGCAAAAGAATGAAGGCGGTGACAAACTGAACCCAGACAAACCACGGCAGGCGCATCCAAGTCATGCCCGGCGCGCGCAACTGGATGATCGTGGCGACGAAGTTGACCGCACCCAACAGGGACGAGGTGATGAGGAGCACCATGCCGATCAGCCAGTAAGTCTGCCCATCGGTCGGAACCAAGGTGGCCAGCGGCGAATACGAGGTCCAGCCACCCTGCGCGGCCCCGCCTGGAACGAAGAAACTGACAAACATGACCAAGCAGCCGAGGAAGAACACCCAGTAACTGGCCATGTTGACCCGGGGGAAAGTCATGTCCGGCGCACCGATCATCAACGGAACAACATAGTTGCCAAACGCGGCGAACCCGAGGGGGACGACCGCCAGAAAGACCATGATCGTGCCGTGCATCGCCCCGAACATGTTATAGAGGTCGGCCGACATTACACCGCCGGCAGCCATGTCCTTGAAAATGCTCTGCAGCATGCCGCCGAACACGGGAATCGGCGTCCCCGGCTTGGCCAATTGCCAGCGCATGGCCATCATCAGGCAAAACCCGAAGAAGAGAAAGGCGAGGGAGGTGATGCCGTATTGGATTCCGATGATTTTGTGGTCGGTGGAAAAGATGTATTTCCGCCAGAATCCCAGTTCCTCGTGGTGGGCATGAGCGTGGGCGTCACCGTGGTGGGCTTCTTTCGCTGTAGGCTGCATTGGTCTGTTTCTAGGTTGATTTTCCGACCCGGCTCATCACTTTGCAATTCGCGCGCTTCTCTTAGCGGGGGTGACAAGCCGATGTCAACGGAAGATTACGTATGAGTTAGTTTGATTAGGGCTTTATTTTGTCAAATACCAGTAGTCCAAGGAGAAGCGGCAGATACAAAACCGAGAAAAGAAACAATTGGCGGGCGCGTGGAATGGTCAGGGTGCGGGCGAATTGAATGGCAAACCACAGAAATAAAATGTCCAAGGACAGCGCCCCGACAAAATAAGTGGTCCCGGCCAGTTTGAGGACCACGGGACTTAGACTCACCGGCAGGAGTCCGAGCGTGTGGCTGACCGCTTGGCGGCCGGTGCGGGAGCCATCGGGATCGACCACCGGCAACATGCGAAATCCACCGCGGGCGTAGTCTTCCCGATACATCCACGCGATCGCGAGAAAATGCGGGAGCTGCCAGAAGAACAGGACGGCGAAGAGACTCCACCCGCCGAGAGTGATTTCGCCGCGCGCGGCGGTCCATCCCATCAGTGGTGGGAGCGCGCCTGGGATGGCACCGATGGCGGTGTTGAGGGTGGTGATACGTTTGAGCGGAGTATAGACAAAGAGATAAGAGGCCAGGGTCATCGCACCAAGGAAGCCGGTGATCGGATTCACTGCAAAAGTAAGATAGACCAGGCCTGCAACGGAGAGGAGACCGCCGAGGATGAGCACCGTGTCCGGTTGGACGCGACCGGAGGGTAGGGGACGGTTCTCAGTTCGCCGCATCCGGCCGTCGTGCTCGCGTTCGATAAGTTGGTTCAGTGCCGCCGCTCCGCAGGCGACCAGGGCCGTTCCGAGCAGCGCGTGGAACATCAGAGTGTAGTTCACGGAACCTTGTGAACCCATGTAGAGCCCGACCAGCGTGGTGAGTAACACCAAGCTCGTGAGGCGAGCCTTGAACAATTCGGACCACACGCCCGACCGGGATTTCTCCGTCACACCAATGACCGGGATTGTTTCAACGGATGATTTCACCGCGCCACCTCCACGGGAAGTTGGTGGGAGAAATCGCGATTGAGATCGGACCTAGCCGATGACTGGAAAGTCGCCTCGACGGCGCGTCCGCGAAGGGCCAGCGCAACCAATCCAGCCCCGGTCAGCAGTGCCAACGCGCCCGTCACCACATGCGCGGTCGCCACATCCGCCGCCTTGAGACTCCAGATGGTGGCAGCGCCGAGGAGGAATTGCAGATTAACGATGCCGAACCAAGCCAAGGCAAGGCGGGTCATAGGTTGCCGGAAGCCGAGCTGCCGACAGCAGGCCCATGCGCAGAACGCCACGGCGAGGTAGATGCAAACCGCACCCACACGATGGAGCATGTGCAGGCGCACCTGCGGCGCGGTGATGGGATTATAGGCGGTAACTTCAAGGCGAGTCTGATTATAGCGGAGAATACTATCCGGGTCAGTTGCAGGCCATACTTTGCCGTAAGCCAGCGGGAAATCCGGCACCGCCAGCCCTGCGTGTTGGTGCCGCATGGAAGCTCCGAGGATAAGTTGCACAAAGATCAAGCCGGTGACCGCCGCGAATCTATAAGTCAGTCCGGGACTAACCGCCGTCATCGGCGGGCGCGAAGAGAATTTCAACCACCACGGGCTGGTGACCAGCGCGATGCCACTGATCCAGAGCAGGAAAATCTGGGCGAGCGTGGCGTGAACAATTCCGATCTGATCCTTGAACAGAGTTACTCGCAAGCCACCGAGCGTGCCCTGCAACGCCACCAAGAACAGCGCACCCACGCCCGCCCAGCGAAGCCATTGACGTGGCTCGGTCAGCCAAAGCCAGACCGCCAAAACCGCCGTGAGCAATCCTACGAACGAGGCATACAAGCGATGGCTGTGTTCGTAGAATATTCCCCCTTTCCAGAGGGAAATGGGGAAGAGGAACATGTTATAGCCGTAAGTCGTCGGCCAGTCGGGCACGGCCATTCCGGCTCCGTGACTGGTCACCAATCCGCCCATCGCGATAAGTCCCAATGTCGCCACGGCGGTGACCACGGCGAAGCGGTGCAGACCGCGGTTCGCTGCGGAAGGGGTGGATTCGGCGGACACGGTGAAATTAAAAGAACCGCTGCGGCCCGGTTGGGCCGCAGCGGTTATGCTGATTGCCCAGTGATTACTGAGCGGGGACTTCGACGGTGAAGTCCGCCTTCGCGCCGTCGGCGCCGACGGTGACTTCCTGAGTCAGCGGCTTGCCAGTCTTGCGATGGACCGCTTCCACGACGTATTTGCCGGGGGGAACGTTGGCGATCTTGAAGCTACCATCCGTGCCGCTCACGGCGAAATAGGGATGATCTACGAGGCCGACATAGGCGAACATCCACGGATGCACGTCGCACTTGAACCGGAGCAAAATCTCGGCGTTATCCCAGCTGAATTCCAACGCCGGGCCTTTGGGGAGCTGTGCCTTGTTGTATTCCTTGTTCGGGGGCACCGGCGTCGGATGGACGTTGTGCAACACGGGATCAGAGTTGGAGACCAGAATCTTCTGACCGACCATGGCTCCCGAGATGTAAGGGGTGTATTCGCAGCCCTTTTGATCAATGTTGACGGGAGTCGCGGGAACGGCAGGTTTGCCAGTGACGCCAGACTTGAGATAGACAAAGACATCGGCCAAGCCGCCGTCTTTGCCCACAACGTAGAAGCGGGTTTGGGCCGGTGCCAAGCTGAAGTCGGTGCGCGCTTTGCCGCAAGCCGGATCCAAGGGGAGGGGCTTTTCCGGCGGCGGGGTGCCTTTGAGGGAGATTTTGCCAGTAAGGTCTCCTGCTGAGCCAATGCCAACTGCGGCCAGCAGCGAAACTGCGGTGAGGGTTAGATGTTTCATGATCGTGTTCAGTTTTAGGTTCAAACTTAGCGCGCGCAGAATACTTGGGGACTTCGGTCGCGCAAGCAAATCGTGAAATTTTTCACAAAGCCCGATTTGCGTGCGTTCGACGGGAGGTCACCCCCCCTATTCAGCGCCGCCGGGCGGGGCGCAACGACCGCATGACAGCGGCCATTTTTAGGGCGGTTTGGGCGGCTTCGACGCCGCGGTTGTGCTCGGGGTCGAGGCAGCGCTGGCGGGCTTGATCGGTGTTTTCCAGCAGGAGGACTTCGTGAATCACCGGGACGCGTTGGGTGATCTGAATCTGCCCCAGCGCGAGGGTCACAGTCTCCCCGATGTGCTGTGCGTGGGTGGTGGCACCGCGCAGGATGACTCCGAGGCAGATGATGGCGGCGAAGGGTTGCGATTTGCGGGCAGCCAGCTCGGCGGCGACCACGGGAATCTCGAAGGCGCCGGGCACGCGTACGATCTGGATTTCGGCGGCGCCGACGCTTTTCAATTCATTGTCTGCGGCGTGGAGCATGGAGTCCACGAATTGGGAGTTGTACTGCGACGCGACGATGGCGAAGCGTCCGCCGACGGGTTCCAGTTTCTCGGGTTGGTTTCGTTTCAACATGCGTGTGACGGGTGACGGGTGCGTGTCAGGATGGTTTCAGATCAGGTGCCCGAGCTTCTCGCGCTTGGCGCGGAGGTAGGCCTGATTGTGACGGTTGGGTTTGATGCGGATGGGGACCTGCTCGACGATTTCGAGGCCGTAGCCTTCCAGGCCGACGACTTTCTTGGGGTTGTTGGTGAGCAACCGGATCGTGTGCAGGCCAAGGTCCGCGAGGATTTGCGCGCCGATTCCGTATTCGCGGAGGTCCATGCCGTAGCCGAGTTTGAGGTTGGCCTCGACAGTATCCAGACCGCTTTCCTGAAGTTTGTAGGCCTGAATCTTCGGTCCGAGGCCGATTCCCCGGCCTTCCTGGCGCATGTAGAGGATGACCCCGGCGCCTTCCTTCGTGATCTGGGCCATCGCTTGGTGGAGCTGCGGCCCGCAGTCACAGCGCCTTGAGCCGAAAACATCGCCGGTCAGGCATTCGCTGTGGACGCGCACGAGGACGTTTTTTTGTTTCGTGACGTCCCCTTTCACCAGCGCGATGTGGTGCTGCCCGTCGGCGTGCGAGCGGTAGAGGTGCAGGGAAAAATCCCCGTAATCCGTGGGCATTTGCACGATTTCGAGGCGTTCGACCAGCTTCTCGCGCGTCCGGCGGAACTTGATCAAGTCTTCGATGGTGCAGAGCCGGAGCTTGTGTTTTTTGGCGAATTTCACGAGCGCGGGCAGGCGCGCCATCTCGCCCGAGTCGTCCATGATTTCGCAGATGACGCCGACGGGACGGCAGCCTGCGAGTCGCGCCAAATCCACGGCGGCCTCGGTGTGACCGGCCCGCTGCAACACGCCTCCCGGCTTGGCCCGCAAGGGGAAAACATGGCCGGGCTGCACGAGATCGTCGGGTACAGCCGTCGGCTCGGCGAGCACCTGAATCGTCCGCGCGCGGTCGGCGGCGCTAATGCCAGTGGTGATGCCGCTGGCGGCATCGACGCTGATTTGAAAATCGGTGCGGAAGCTCTCCCGGTTTTGCGACACCATTTGTTCGATGCCCAACTGCTTCAGGCGCTCGGCGACCGTGGGAACGCAGATGAGACCGCGGCCGTAGCGTGCCATGAAGTTCACTGCGGCGGGCGTCACCTTCTCCGCGGCGAGCACCAGATCACCCTCGTTTTCGCGGTCGGCGTCATCCACCACGACGACCATTTTCCCGCGGCGCAAATCCGCGAGCACGTTTTCTATGGAATCAAAGGCGACCTTCATCACTTAGGCCGATACTCTACGCACGGCCATTCAACGGGGACAAAAGGAATCTGCGGAATCTGCGCTGGGCGCGGGAACAGCCGGAGCGGCGGGCGTTCAAAACGTCTCGGTCGCTTCGCGGCTGCGCTGATTGTAGGGGTTTTCCAAGGCCGTGCGAAAGGCCTCCATGTCCTTCAGCGACTGCCCCAGTGCGGGGCGGGGATTCAGCGGCTGTCCGCTGGGAACGCAGGTGCTGGCCTGGCCTTTGCCCACTTTCACCACCCGCGAATACGGCTGCGTGCCCGCCAGTTCCGCGGTGCCTTCGCCCACGGCCACGATGGTGTTTCGCGCGCCATCCAGCGTGATCATGAACAGCGCCACATTGATGTTGATGTGCGCTGAGTAGGTTTCCACCTGCAGAAAGGCCTGCTCGTACTGCGAGACTGAACCGAGCACACGACCTTGCTGGAGTTCGAGGCCGCCCTTTTCCCCGTAGCCGGTGATCTTGATGCGGGTGTTCTGCCCGAGTCCAAGATGATTTCGGCGGCCGAGCAACAAGACCACGGTCGAGCCTTCCTCTGTCCGCACCTCCGCACCGACGGGCAACGCGGGCCGTGACCGCCCCAGCGGTTGCCATGCGGCGTCCGCTTTGAGTCGATAGAAAACCGGGCCGTGATGCCGCACCACTTTGCCGAGGTTGGGATTGATACCTTCGTAAAACAATGCCGCTGCGTAAAGCATGGCGACAGTGCAACACAGCGTCGTGATCCATGCCGACGCCATCCCGAAGTAACCGCCCCGCAAAATCCACGTGCTCACCGGCACCACGATGCAGAAAAACGCCGCGGCGATTCCGAATCCGAGCACCACCCAACTGGGCAGATCCCGCGCGCCCGGCACCCAGTAAACCTCTGCCCATGACATCCCGGCCAACATCACCCACAGCCCCAAGGGCGTCAGCAACACGATCGGCCAAGTGTAAAGATTGCGGGCGTTGTGCGCCTCGACCATCGCTTTGAGCACCACCCCGGTGAGACCGAACAAAATCAGCAGCGAGGCCGTGTGATGCGCCTTGGAAACCGGATCACGCAGAAGCCAGTAAAAATTCTCGCGCATCGCCTCCCAGATGACTCCAGAGGACGGATTCGCAGCCGCGATGAATGGGATTGACGTCAGCGAAAATTCCATAGGTCAACGGCCATGCCGGAGAGGAAAGCCCATCAGCTTCACAACCCGCCCGACCTCTGGGAAAAACAAAAACCCCGGCCGATGGCCGGGGTCGAGAAATGCCGCATAACTAATCTGCTCTGGTTGTCCGAAACGAATCACTCGGCGCTGCGCCGGAGCACCACGAACCAAGCGGTGTTGTTTTTGTCCGCACCGCCCAAGGTCAGCCACTCCTTTTCGGGGAGCGTGTTGACCGACTTGGTCGCCACTTTTCCGCACAGGCTCAACTTCACTTCGATCCGGTCACCGCCCAAGTTGACCACTTCCAGTTCGGTTTCGCTGTTCAGCGTGATCTTCTTCCGTCCGTTCACCGGAATGGTCGCTGTCTGGCGGTTGTCTTCAAAATAGTTTTTCCACTTGAAAACCTTCCGCAACGTTTTCACCAGGTCGGGATCAACTCCCTTCTGCTTCGGATTCGGCGCCTTGTCCTCGTTGGTCCCGGCGACCAGCCGCGCCTCAAGCTTGAGTTCCTTGTTGGGAACACCAGCAGGACACTGTCCTGTTCCCAGCAGCCAAACGGCGCAGGCCAGCAGGACGAAAACGCTTGTCCGCAGCGAAATCATTTCGTCTCGATATTGTCGATCGACGTCGGCTCATCGGACATCGGCTCGTTCCGGTCGATCCAGATCACTTTCATGCCCGGAACGCCGTAGGTCACGGTGCTGACGCCTTCCAACTGCGACTCGATCTGGTCGGAACCATCCTCCGTGCGCGTCGCGACCGTCACCAACACCGCCACCAACGCGAGACCGGCCACGCTCGTCACCGGCACCAGCAGCTTGCGCCACCAACCCGGGGCAAAAAAGCCAGCGGACTCCGCCGTCACGCCCGCGGCTTCCTGCCGCGCGATTTCGCGCTGCACCTTCGACCAGAAGAACTCGCGCGATTCTGGCATGGTCACCGTCGGCTCATTTCCGGCGAAGGCCAGCTTGGTCATCCGCAGCTCTCCAGCGAGGGCCTGCGCGTCCGGGTTGGCGGCCACGAATCGTTCCACTTCGGCGCTTTCACCCGCCGAGAGGCGGCCGTCCACCCACGATTGAATCTGCAACAACATTTCCGTTTTCATTTGTCTTTCTCGTTTTTCAAACCGGCCAGCAATGTCGCCATTTTACGGCGGGCATAGAACAGCCGGGACATTATCGTTCCGATGGAGCAGCCCATGATCTTGGCCACTTCCTTATATTCCAACTCTTCAAACTCATGCAGCACCAACACTGTGCGGTGCTCGTAAGACAACTGGGACATGGCCCGGTCGATCCGCTTGCGCAACTCTTCGCGCTCCAATCCCGCCGTCGGGTTCGCCGAGACGATCGGCATCTGCCGTTCGACCCCGCCCAACTCTTCATCCAGATGCTCGATTGACTCGGCCCGCTGCCGTTTGTGCTTCCGCAACTGGTCCAAGCACAAATTGATGACAATCCGCGTCATCCAAGTGGTGAAGCTGGAATCTCCGTGAAACTGCTTCAACCGCTGCCAGCCCTTCACCCACGCCTCTTGGGCGATGTCCGTCGCGTCATCCTCGTTCCGCATCATGCTGAACGCGCGGGCGTAAATTTTGTCGCGATGGCGGGCGACCAACTCCTCGAAAGCCACCATGTCGCCGCGTTTCGCGCTAACGACCAGCTTGGTGTCCTCGGCCGCCTGATAATCGAATTTTTTCGACATTGCGATGGACGGGAGCTTGTCAGCCCTATTCAGAGAAGTTCATTTCGCGCTCACAATTTCCCCTTGGTGCTGGGCAATTGCCCGGCAATCCGAGGGTCGCGCTGACACGCGGCATCCACCGCCTTGGCAAACGCCTTGAACAATCCTTCCACCACATGATGCGGTTCTTCGCCATACAATAATTCCAAATGCAGATTACACCGCGCCTCGTTCGCAAAGCCCTGAAAAAACTCCCGCGCCAGGCCGAACCGGAACGCGCTCGACATGTCCTGCTCCTTCTCCACCCGCGAGATTTTCTTCAAGCCCAGCCCGTCCATCCCGCGCCACACCAGATACGGCCGCCCGCTGAAATCCACGACACATCGCGCCAGACATTCATCCATCGGCACATACGCCTCGCCCGTGAACGGATTGCGCGGATCGAACCCGTTGCCATACCGCCGAATCCCCTTCTTGTCCCCCAGGGCCGCCACGAACGCCTGTCCCAGCGCGATCCCGCAATCCTCCACCGTGTGGTGCGCATCGACCTCGAGATCGCCGCGACATTTCAGCTTCAGATCCATCACCGCATGCTTCGCGAACAGCGTCAGCATGTGATCGAAAAAGGCAATGCCCGTGCCGATCTCCGCCGTGCCCCGGCCATCGATCTTCAAACGCAGATCAATCTGCGTTTCCTTCGTTGCGCGTTGCACATGGGCCTGCCGGATTTTCATCACGTTCAATTTACGTCCGCTAAAAAGGCAAAGAGAATGGGATTCGGCGAGCTTTTTCAACCCGAACGCCGAAATCGGGTGTACGAGATAAAAGTGGGTTTTGTGGTTTTCCTTTGGTTTTGACCGCAGATTTGTAGTATTATGGCTACAATATGAAAACCAAAATCCCCGCTTACCCAAAACTCGAACAGCAACGCCAGGGC
>BJHT01000037.1 GCA_014193395.1 Verrucomicrobiota bacterium | reverse complement strand
CGGTCGGATTCGAGCACGACGTAGAGTTTGCCGATGACGCCGACCAGTCGCAGCGGCACGGCGAGCAGCGGGACGGGCGCGTCGAGCGGCGGGCCGGAGGGACGGGGCTGGGCGATGGCTGTTGGCGCGGGGGGGGACTTGGTTGCTGGCGGGGAAGACGGACTCGTGGGTGCCGGGGCGATGCGGGTGGCGGGAGGTGGTTGAGCGGGTGATTCGGGTGAAGGCGGGCGCTGCGGCCACGGGATCACGGGCTTCGCGGTCCGGGAGATTCCGAAGTTTGGGAGGTCGGAGGTTTCGGGCAGTGGCTCCGGTGCGTTGGCGAGGGCGGGCGCGGGCGGCGCACCAGTCGCGGTTGGGAGCGAAAGCCGATCCGGCTCGGGCGCGGCGGGAGGGATGGGGCGCGCGGAGGCCGCGGGCGTGTGATACCGCAGCAGCGTCTCGCGCACGGCCTCGGCCACCAGCCGACGCACGTTGCCTTCGTGGCGGAATTTCACCTCGCGCTTCGAGGGATGAATGTTCACGTCCACTTCGCCGGGATCGATCTCGAGGAAGAGGCAGCAGACAGGGAAGCGGCCCTTCATCAGCGCGGTGTGATAGCCCTCGGTCAGCGCGAAGTTCAGGCCGCGGTTTTCGACGGGGCGGCGGTTGACGAAGACGTGCTGTTCTTCGCGGGTCGAGCGCGAGACGCCCGGCGCACCGATGAAGCCCCACAGCCGCAGCGGCGTGGTCTTGCGCTCTTGCAGGACGACGTCGTCCTCGCTCGCGGCCGCCTCGAGTTCGCCGGTGAAATCCACGGCGAGAAATTTGTCCTGCCCGCCGCGCAGCACGCGCAGTCGCTCGCGCAGGGCGGCCAGACGTGAGGCCGTGTCGTCACCGTGCGCGACCGCGGGCAACTGCCACACCTGCCGCGTGTCGCTCGTGAACGTGAGCGCGACCGCCGGATACGCCAGCGCCACGAGCATGAGGTAATGCTGGATGTGCGCGCGCTCGGTTTCTTCGCTGCGCAGAAATTTCCGCCGCGGCGGCAGATTGTAGAACAACTGCCGCACTTCCATCGCCGTGCCCGGCGCGCAGCCCGCGGCCTTCACTTCAAGAATCTTGCCGCCATGAATGACGACCTGCGTGCCGTCGGGCGCGGTCGCGTCGCGCTCGAGCGTCGTGAGCGTGAAGCGGCTCACGCTCGCGATGCTCGGGAGCGCCTCGCCGCGAAAGCCCATCGTCGTGATCGCCTGCAAATCCTCGGCGCGCTGGAGCTTGCTGGTCGCGTGACGTTCGAGGCACAGCAGCGCGTCGTCGCGGCTCATGCCCACGCCGTCGTCGGTCACGCGAATGAGGCTGCGGCCGCCGGCCTGGATTTCCACGGTGATGCGCGCGGCCTGGGCGTCGAGGGCGTTCTCGACGAGTTCCTTCACGACGCTGGCCGGCCGCTCGATGACCTCGCCGGCGGCGATCTGGTTGGCGACGTGTTCGGAAAGTAGGCGGATGCGGTTCATTGCGGCTGCTGCGGAGAATCGTCACGGGCAGGGCGGCGGCTGTCGAAGCTTTTCCCCCCCGGCGCGGAACGAACGGGGCGCGCCCCAGTGTGGATCGTGGCGGTCGCACGCCGTCGCTCACTATTTGGCGAATCGAACAGGTGAGCCGGGAAGGTCGCCCACCGGTGGCAGGACACCCGTTTCTGCCGCCCAAAGACCGTGCGCCGACGGCATCGGCGCGGCTCAGTCGGGAACCGGCAGGCTGATGGAGAAGATGGCCCCGCGGCCTTCCTCGCGGCGCGCCGCGATTTTCCCGCCGTGGTCCTCGATGATGTTTTTGCAGATCGAGAGACCAAGGCCGGTGCCGTTGGGCTTGCCCTGCGTGAAGAAGGGCGTGAAGAGCTTGCGCGCCGTTTCCGCCGAGAAACCGGGGCCGGTGTCCTCGACCTCGGCGATCAACTCCCGCGGCGTCTGCTGGAAGCGCACCATGATGCGGCCGCCGCGGGGCATGAAGTCGGCAGCGTTGTTGAAGAGGTTGAAAAAAACGTGGTGCAGCCGCGATGGATTGAGACGGAGCGTGACGGCGGGCGGAGGATTCTGGATTTCGAGAACCACGAGCCGGTCGCCCAGTTCCTCGCGCACCTCCTCGACGACGCTGTGGAAGTAGGCCGCGAAATCGCCCGGCTCGAGCGAGCTTTGCTTGGTGCCCTCGGTCACGCGCAGCAGTTCGTTCACCATGCGCGCGAGCCGGTCCACCTGCTGATGGATGCGTTTGCGGGCCTCACGGCGCATCTCCGGCGTGGCCTTTTCCATCGCCGCCATGTCGCCCGCGAGGCCGATGACGTTCAGCGGATTCTTGAGGTCATGCACGATCGACCGGGCGAAACGACCGAGCATGGTCAGGCGGTCGGCGTGGAGAATTTCCTGCACATACTGGCGGTTGAACTCGCGCATCCGATGGCTGAAATCTCGCAACAGCGCGACCGCCAGCGCCGGGCATTGCTGCATCAACTCCATCATCTCGTCATGCGACACAAACAGCAGCCGGGAGTCCTTGTCGGCAATGGCGGAGGCCGAACGCGGGGCGTTGTCGATCACCGCCATCTCGCCGAAAAATTCGCCCGGACCCAACTGCGACAACACGCGTCGCTCGGACTGCCCGACAATCGCGGAGATCTGCACCAGGCCATCAAGAATGAGATACAGTCCGTCGCCGGGGTCGCCCTCCTTGAAAATGGTTTCGCCACCCGGGAAGACCTTGATCACCGGGGCCTCGCCGCGCGCCTGCAGCTCCTCGTGAAGAAGCTGGGTGAAGGATTTGAACGGCGGTTCGGCGGACATTGCGGGAAGCTTAGTGGAATCGCGGCCGCCGTAAAGCGCGCAGGCGGGCGGGGAAAAGCTCCAAGCCCAAAGCTCAAAGCTCAAGGGAAGCACCAAGCTCCACGGACTGCGCGTTGCGTCTGTGCCGCCGGTCTTACCGCCTCGTCCCGCGACCGTTTTTTCAGTGCCAGGCCCGGCGTGATGTTTGGTCTGCCTTGTTTCTTGGAGCTTCCCTTGAGCTTTGAGTTTTGGGCTTGGAGCTTCATCCACCGCTCCGCCTCGCCACCTCGGCGGCTACCTCACTTCAGCGCCCCTTGCCCACGTCGAGAAACTCGATCCCCTGCTCCAACGTTTTCGCGCCGGGCAGCGCGTGGCCGAGGCCGGGGACTTCGAGATAGAGCACGTTCGCAAAGCCTTCCTTCTTGAAGCCGTGCTCGTGCGCGGACCGCGTGTTCAGGCGGTTGAAATCCTTCTCGCCGGTCACGAGGACGTAGCGGCATTTCTTTTTCGCCAGTTCGAGCACCTCGTCGTCGGGCAGGTAGCTGACGTTGAATTTCTTCCCCTCGCCCGCCGGCAGTTCGGTGTAAAAATTCACGCCCATGAAGGGGATCGTGCCGCTGAACATGTCGCCGTAGCTGACGCCGAGCATGCTGGCCACGCGGGCGCCGCCGGAGAAGCCCGAGACGTACACCCGCCGGCCATCGACGTTGAATTTGCGCCGCATCCCGATGTTCGCGTCCACGGCAAGGCGCACGCGGTCGAAGATGCTGCGCGGGTTGCCGGACTTGAATGCGCCGACGAAGAGCAGCTTGCGCGCGGCCAGCACGGGTTCCCAATCCGCGGGAATGTTCGGCGCATCACCGGCATTGATCCAGATGAACAGCCCCCACGGCTCGGCGTGGGTGTAGGTCTTCGGCACGATGATCTGAAATTTCTCGCGCGTGATGTCGAACGGCCCCGGTTCCTCGATCGAATGCAGCCGCGACTTCACCTCGTCCGCGGCCGATTGCAGGGCCGATTCCGTGAACTGGATGGTTTGTTTTCCCGGCGTGAACGCGGGCAGTTCCGCGGCCGCCAGCGCGCCGGCTGCGAGGCACGACGCACCAACGAGCGCGAGAAGGTGGAATGAAAAGCGGCGAAAGATTTTGGTCAGGAAAAAAGCAGTTGGAACCACGCAAGACACAAAAGACACGAAAGAAGAAGGCCACGCGGCCTCGGGAGATGCCGCCGGGCATGTGAGATTATCCGATGCCGGCCGAGCACGCTGCAGCCCTTTGTTTTCGGGCCTTTCGTGTCTTTCGTGGTTCACCACAAGTGTCGTTTTCAGGTTCATCGGCGTGAAGGTGCGGCGCTGCGCGAGGTTGCACGTCACTCGATGATTTTCAGGACGCGCTCGTTGTAGCTGTCCGTGATGTAGAGCACGCCGGACGCCGCCACATAAACCCCGTGCGGCCGGTTCAACTCGACCTTTTCCGGCGGCCCGCCGACGCCGGCGGAACCCTTCTTGCCGGTGCCGGCGACGCGCACGATGCGCTCCTCGCGCGGTAGGTATTTGCGGATGAGATGATTCTCGGCGTCGGCGATGATGACGTTGTCTTGGAGGTCGATGCAGAGATGCTTGGGGCCGTTCATCGTGGCCGCGAGCGCGGGGCCGCCGTCGCCCGCCGCGCCCACCCGCCCGCTGGCGTTCACGACCGTACGGATGGCGCCCTGCCGATTCACCACGCGCAATGCGTGGCCGCCGCGTTCGAGGATATAGACATTGCCCTGCCGGTCCGCCGCGACCGCGCGCGGGTCGGACAGCGGCGAATCCACAGCGGGCGAGCCGTCCGCCGGCACGCCCTTTTTTCCATTGCCGGCGACCAGTTTGATGAGGCCGGTCTGCAGTTCGAGCACGCGCACGCGCAAATTGTGGAGGTCGGCGAGATACAGCCGCTCGCCCTTGGGATCAAACGTTGCGCAGTAGATGCCGCCCACTTTTGCCGCCACCGCCGGACCGCCGTCGCCGCTGTAGCCCTTCTCGCCGGTGCCGACGACCGTCGAGATCACCCCAGTTTTGGCGTCGATTTTGCGGATGCGGCAGTTCCAAGTGTCCGCCAGATAAATGTCACCGTTCGGTGCGATGGCGAGATTGTGGATGCCATTGACCTGCGCCTTCGTCGCCGGCCCGCCGTCACCGGCATCCCCCTTCGTTCCGGTCCCGGCGATCGTGGTCAGAATGCCGGCGGCATCCACGCGATGCACCCGCTGGCCGAGCGCCATCTCGACGATCACCAGCCCGCCCGCCCGATCGAACTCAACGCCAAATGGCTCGCGCAAATGAAACTGCGTCGCGGGCACGCCCCCGACCGTCCCGGTGCCGCCGCCCGCCACCAACACCACCTGCGCCGCCGGTGCCGCCACCACGCCAGCCAGTGTCACCGCCAGGGCCACCACTGAAAGTCCAATGCGATAGTTCATGCTCAAATGCTCCGTGCTTCCGACCCACACCTGTCAGGCCACCGGCGCTCGCACCGGCAACCCTCGGGTGAAATTCGACGCGAAACTGCCGCACTCCTCCACGCCTGTCCATGTGCAACCCCGGCCCGCCGCAGGTGTGGGGCAGGCATCTTTGCCTGCTGGTTCCCTGCCCCGTTTACCCAGCTCCGTTGCGCCACACCGCCGCCGGGGGAACGGGCGGCACGGATGGAGCCCGAACCGTCAGGCTGGAAGCCTGCCCCACAAGACCAGCGCACCCGCCCGACACGCAGGTCGGGAAATTTCAAACCACCCGCCATTCCGACCGGCTGCGGCTGGTGATCCGCACACAGCCGCGCTCCCAAGCCCGGCGACACCGCAAAATCCCGGCCTCCGCGCCCTCCCAAAACCGCTGCCGACGGCCCATCGACACCCTATTTCGCGGCCCCTTAAACTTCGCCTCGCAGGATTTCAAGCAAAGAGATTGAACCGCAGCGGGCCTTCAGCTATGGTTGCACCCTGTTGCCAGAGTAAACTATGAAGTCTAAAAACCGCATCGCTCCGATTTCCCTCGCCAAAGGCCAGGTCTGGAAGCTTGAAGACAAGCACCTGGAGATCATGGAAGTCGGGAAAACGCTCACCCACTACCGCCTGTACCGCAATCAAAAGCGCGTACCCATCAGCCTCGGCGGCATTACCACCGTCACGGAGTATCTCCGTTCCAAGGGCGCCACCCTGATCAAGGAAAAGGCCCCGGAGAAAACCGCGGAAAAGGCGACCGCCTGAGCCACGAGTTGCCGGCGCTCGCTTCGCCAGGCCGGACGAGCGTCGGCAGCCGGGTCTGACTGCGAACCGGGTTGCCCCGCAAGCCACCAGCCCCCCGCACCCCAAGGCTCTGCTGACATCTTAATCAGTCGAAACGCGCCCGCCGCGCCACCAACCCCGGGCGGACCCGAAGATCCAAAAGCATCTGCCCGGCCAGCACCGCAACTTTTTCCTCCGAGGAGCGTTCTTCAATCAACATGGGTCCGCCGTCGGCCGCAGCCAGCCAGCCTCTGCCGTCGCCGCCCCGACCGTCACCAAGCCCGACTCGACCGTAAAAATGTTTTTGCCCCCAACCCAATCTCAAACCTCCATCCTTATGCGCATTCAACCGCGTCCGAACTCCGGCTTCACCCTGATCGAGATCATGATCGTCGTCGCGATCATCGGCATCCTGCTGTGCATCGCGATTCCCAACTTCCGCCAGCACACGGAGAAATCCCGCGCCACTGCCTGTCAGGCCCAACTGCGCCTGATCAAGAACGCCGCCGCGCTGTGGGCCTTGGAAAACAAGAAAGCCCTGACCGACTCCGTGGACGTCAACGCGCTCGTGGACTTCTTCGACGACAAAAAAATTCCCGCCTGTCCGGGGGGCGGCAACTATTCCGCGCCGTTCACCCCCGGCACCACGCCGACTTGCTCCCTCGGCGGCACGCACAAGCTCGACTGAGCTGAACCCCGCGGCAGCCGGCCAACGGCTCTCTCTCGGCCAGCTCGCCATCGCCGCCCGCGGCGACCGAAACGCGAAGGCGATGGCTTCCGGCACCCATCCCCAGGAGCCGCCCATAAGCCCGAACCCCGCAGCCAGCCTCTCGTCAGATCGGACTTCCCCCAGCCAGGTCCCGTGCCTCCGCCGCGGGCACGGGTGACTCCCTCCCGTCTGCCGTGACGCAAGCGCGACAACCGCCCGGAAACCAAATACTTCAAGTCCCACGAGCGGCCCGCCGATACCTCGTGGAGGTTTGGACTGTCGAAAGAAGCGGCCAGCGAACAGGCCGACGGTGGCCTGTGGCCGGCCCCTCGCAGCAGGAACCTCGTCGCACACCTCGACCGGAAAACCGGGGAACCGGACTGACAACTGCCGAACGCAAAGCGAGCCCGTTGATGAAACGCCCAGTCGGAAAAACTCGTGCCGGATTTACGATGATCGAAATGATGATCGTCACCGGGATCATCGCCCTGCTGGCGTCCATCTCGGTCATCTATTTCAACCGCGCCCGCCTCTACACCCAGCGCAATGCGTGCCTCAAAAACCTGAGCACCATCGAGGCAGCCAAACAGATCTGGGGGGTGGAAAAAGGCAAAACCACCGGCGCCGCGCCCACCGAAGCCGATCTCATCGGCCCCTTCCTCTACATGAAACAAATGCCCGTCTGTCCCGGCAACGGCACTTATTCCCTCGGCACCATCGGCTCCGACGCCACCTGCACCTCGGTCGCCGAAGGGCATGTGCTCTGAGCAGTCCAACGGCGCCAGACCCACCGGAACTTGGCAGACAAAAACCTCCCGCCCGCGCCCCGATTCTGAGCCAGCCCCAAGTCCACCACCAAGCTCACCGCTGAAATGCCGGACCATATAGGCTTCGTTGCATCTGCCGGAACTCGGATTTTTCCAAGGCGCCAGAAACAAAACCGCTGACCTGCACTAACTGGCACTAATGGGAAAAACCAATCCCAGCCGCACTGTATTCGTGAGCCGCTGGCGACCGTTTTTCTTATTAGTGCCAGTTAATGCCGGTTAGTGGTTTCAACCCGTTCGCCGTTCGCGAACTGCCGGTTTTGGGAGCGGCCACTCTCGCGCCTCCCGGTCGTGAATTATCACCTCCTCGCGCCGTCAGGCTCCGGCTTTTAAGCCTATGAAACCCCACCTCTTCCGCCTCCTCTTCGCCCTCCCGCTCCTCGCCCGCTTCGCCCACGCCGCGCCCGCGCCCCCGCCCACCCCGCCCGCGCCCGATCCCACCCGCATCATCATCGAAGCCGAAGACCTGCGTGGCGTGGATCAGGAACACTTCGGCCCCGGCCCTGCGTGGCAGGTTGGCCGCTGGGGCCACGACCTTTATCAAAACATGATCTTCGGCGGCGTCTGGGCCAGCCGCCTCCGCAACGCCATGACCGACGCCGCCGACACGCCCGCCGAGGTCTCCACCGAATTCGAAGTCCCCGTCGCCGCCACTTACAAAGTCTGGGCGAAATACGAATGCCCGCCGTTCTTCAACTACGCCTTCGCCCTGCGCCTCACGCCCGCCGCCGGCGGCCCTCCCGTCTTCGAGCACACCTACGGCCTCCGCGAAGCGCCCAAGCATTATTGCTTCACCTCCAAGCTCACCACCGGCGATCTCTACTGGAACTGGGGCCTCGACCACGACGCCGCCGAAGGCTACGAGGCGAAATTGGAAAAGGGCCGCTACCGTCTCACGCTCGCCAAAACCAAAAATCCCGAACCCCGCGGCGCGCGCTCGATCGACGCCATCCTCCTCACCACCGACCTCGCGCCGCTCTCCGCGCCGAAGTTCCCCCGCTACCCGCTGCTCGATGAACTGCGCCGCGCCAACCACGTTTATTTCCGCTTCCGCAATCCCCCGACCGCCACCACGCCAATCAAGATGGTGTGGAATCACTGGGGTCACCGGCCCAACGACTACTACGTGGCGCAATATCGCGACCTCGTGAAATTCTACGACGCCGCCGGCCAGCCCCTCGCGGGCGGCAAGAACGGCGACTGGCCCACGCCCATCGCGCCCGGCGAATCCTCGCCGTGGTATGACCTCGGCCCCACGATGAACACCGAGAGTTCGTCGCCCTATTCCCTCCGCGCGCTGCCGCCCGACGCGAAACCCGGCACCACCCGCAAGCCCGCCGGCCTCAGCGAACCCTTCGCCGTGGACCTCGCCACCGCGCCCAGCGCCGCGAAAATCGTGAAATCCTTTGAACTCGGCGCGAACGAAATCGCCCTCACCCTGCTCGTTCAACCCGACCTCCACCGCGCCGACGGCATCGCGACCACGCTCACGCTCCGCGACGTTTATCGCGACGTGACGCGCGCCCTCGACGCCACGCCGCGGCTCGGTCCGATTCCGAAAAAACTCCGCCTCTTCGCGGGCACCGGCTCCATCGGCTCGGGCGACGCCGACCTGCCCATCGAGCTCGCCTTCCGCGAAGCCATCGGCCTGAACACCCTGCCCGCTAATCTCAGCCCGCAGGCCGTGCCGCAGATGCTCGCGCTCGCCAAACCCCGCGGCTCGATCATCGAGCGCTCGCTCAGCTTTCATCACACGCAGGACCCCGCCGTCATCATCAAGCATGTGCGCGAAGGCGGCGTGCAGGATCAGTTTCACTACGTTTCCTACGGCGACGAAATCGGCCTGCCCGCCGTGGATGTGAAGAATGCCGCGAAGGTCGAAGCCTTCCGTGAGTATTTGAAGAAACGCGGCGAAACCCCCGCCCGCCTCGGCCTCGCAACCTGGGACGACGTGAAGCCGCTCGCCGCCATGTCCGCCAACGTCGCCGTGCAGATCGGCGTGCTGCCCAAGGCCGAGCAAGACAACCCCGCGAGCCTCGCGAAGCTCAAGCGCCTCTACTGGCACAGCACGGAATTCCGCACCGCACAGGGCATCGCCGCCTTCGCCGACAAGACCGCCGCCATTCGCCAGGAACTCGGGAGCGATGTCCAGACCACCGCCAACATGGGCGGCATGCACCCCTTTTACTGGATGCACCAATCGTCCTTCATCGAATCCTTCAAACACGGCGCGATGACCCTCGCGTGGACCGAGGATTACACCTATTGCCAGCCCGAGGGCTCGCGGCTCGTCGTGGATTTCGAGGCCGCCTATCTGCGCAAAGGCGCGAGCTACAATAACCAGCCGATGATGTATTACTGCATGCCGCACTGGCCCGGAAACACGCCCGAATATCTCCTCCAGTGCGCCGTGCTCGAGTGGGGCCAGAACGTGAAGGACCTCGATTTCTTCTGGGCCAGCCCCGACGCCTTCAGCACCGAGAACTACGTCACCTACCGCGGCGGCCTGCCGATTTGGAAAACGCTGCGCACCATTTCCGGCATGGCCGGCCTGCTCGAAAACCACCTGCTGCCCGCGCACACCGAACCCGCCCGCATCGCGCTGCTCCTCAGCGAAGCCAGCGACGTGTGGGAACTCAACGGCAAGAGCCAGGGCTCCGTCGTGCCCGGCAGCGAGGAAACCAACATCTCGCAGGAAGAACGCAAAGCCCTCTGGTATGCGCTCCGCAACGCCGGTCATCGCGTCGATATGATCACCGAAGCCGACTGCGCCGAGGGCCTGCTCAAAAACTACGCCGCGCTCTACGTCTGCGGCCGCAACCTCGAGCACCGCGCCGCCACCGCCATCGCGTCGTGGGTCACCGCCGGCGGCACGCTCTTCGCCACCGCCGGCGCCGCGCGCAAAGATGAGTTCGACGAACCCCTCACCACGCTCGACCCCGTCCTCGGCCGCGGCCTCGCCACCTCGCACACGCGCTACAAAGGCCCGCTGCGCGCACGGCTCGAACTGCTCTTCGAAAAGCCCCTCGACCAACTCAAACTCACCGACGGCCGCACGCTGAAAGTCCTGTGCAGCCGCGAGGAATTCTCCGCCGCCGCCACCGCCACCGTGCTCGGGAAATTCTCCAGCGGGCAGCCCGCCTACCTTTCCAACGCCACCGGCAAAGGCCGCGCCTATTACGTCGGCGCGCTGCCGGGACAGGCCTATCTCCAGCCCGCCATGCCCTTCACGCCGATGGGCAAAGGCGGCACCCAGACCAGCCCGTGGATGGTCGAAGGCCTCGACTACGATGCCACCGCCACCGCCGTGATTCTCGAACCGCTGCAACACGCCAACGTGAAACCCGACACGCAGGCCAGCGCCCGCGGCATCGCGATCAACCGCCTCAGCTCCCCGAAATCCACGCTCCTCACCCTCGTCAACCTCGCCCAACAAAAGGACGGCGACCGCAAAAACCTCGAGCTGCGCATCACCAACCTCCCCAACGCGCGCAAAGCCTGGTCCTGCTTCCACCCCAACCTCACCCTCCGCCGCGACGGCGATACCGTCCTCGTCACCCTTCCCACCCTCGCCGCCGCCGACATCCTTGTGCTCGAGTGAAGCTCGGCGCGCGGGCGCGGGCACGGGCGCTCCCGACCCTTGTAGGAGTCGAGGTGACGAGACTCTAACCTCCTTCCGCGAGCGGCCCGCCCAAACACACGACGAGCCGCGGCTTGCCATCAGGCTCCGGTCCCACACGCCTCGTCCCAATCAGCCCCCGAGACTCAGTCCGCTGCTCGCGCCGAAAAAGGTCAGAGTCTCGTTACCTCGACTCCTACAAAGGAGAGGCAGTCCGCCTGCAGGCACCTCACCCGTTCTTCCCCGTCGGTTCATCCGCCGCACGCCAGAGATAGCGCGCGGCGAGGGTACGGTGCGGCGCCCACTTGCGGCCAAATTTTTCCAGCGCTGCGGGCGCGGGGAGTTGGCGCTTGCGATAGGCGATCTGGAATCCGCGGCGCACGCCGAGATCGAGCACCGGCAGCACATCGGGCCGGCCGAGATTAAAAATCAGGAGCATCTCGACGGTCCAGCGGCCCACGCCTTTGACACAGGTGAAACGCTCGATGATTTCGGCATCATCCAGCCGATCACACTCGGCGAGCGAGGGGATGACGCCGTCGAGCGTCTTGCGCGCGAGATCGTGCAGATAGCCGGCCTTGGGACGCGAGAGGCCGGCGGTGCGGAGCTTCTCAAGGTCCATTCCGGCGACCGCCTCGGCGCTGGGAAAAGCGGGGCCGGGAAAAAGTTCCGTGAAGCGCCGCAGAATGGTCTCCGCCGCCTTGCCGCTCAGTTGCTGGTGAACGATGGCCTGCACGAGAGATTGAAACGGCGCGAGCCGCCGCGGCGCGAGATCGATCGGACCGATGCGCGCAATGATCGCGGCCATCACCGGGTCCGTGCGCAAATGCTCGTGGGCGGGAGTAGGCATGGGGAGATTGAAGCGGTGAAGAGCGGAAAGGTGGAAAGGGTGAGCGGTCCAGGTTGGTCCCGGTTTCAGCCGGAATCAAAAAACGATTTCGGGCAGCGGGCCGTCAGCTTCGAGGATCGCCATGGCGGTGGCGTATTGCTCGGTGTGGCTGAGGCTGAGATGGAGGCGGGCGGCGCGGCGCTCGCGCAGGAGTCGGAGGCCGCCGTCATGGAGGATCACATGCGGTGCGCCGGAGGGGTGGCGGGCGATCTCCATGTCGTGCCAAGTCAACTCGCTCCCGATGCCGGTGCCGAAAGCTTTGGAGATGGCCTCCTTCGCGGCGAAGCGCGCGGCGATGTAGGGCGCGGGGTTTTTGTAGGAAAGGCAGTAGAAAATTTCCCCGGGAAGGAGGATGCGGTTGAGGAAGCGTTCGCCGAATTTGTCGTGCGAAGACTTGATGCGCGCGATCTCGATGAGGTCGATGCCGGTGCCGAGGATCATGGGATCAAGCGGGAGTTATTAACCATGGACGGAGACGAACGGACACGGATGGGGACGGGGAATTTGCAAAGCGGATTTTCATCCGTGCGACGATCCGGAAAACCCCGCACAGGCCGCACAATACTTTCGTGCCGCGGCGGTTTGGAGTGCGGTGACTTGTCACCGCTTTTGCGCAGGCGACTGGTCGCCGTCGAATTTCCGGGCGGCTCCGGTCATGCGGGCGCGCCGCCGCTGGCGCGAGCCGTGAGTGCCCCGCTCTGCGCTCACGCGCTCTTCCGTCCGACGGCGACAAGTCGCCTTGAGAAAGCGGTGACAAGTCACCGCACTCCAAACGCAACGCTCGCGCGTTTGCGGCGACAGTCGCGCTGTGTTTATCCGTGTCCATCCGTGTCCATCCGTGGTTTAAAAACTGTTTTCAGCTTCACGCGGGGACGGGTCAGCCGCGGTAGCCCGCGAGCAGCGCGAGCATTTCGGTGACGGCCTGGGTGAGGCCGACGGTGATCGCGCGGCTGATGAGACTGTGGCCGATGTTGAGTTCGACGAGGTGCGGGACGCGGCGGAGGGTCGCGAGATTTTCGTAGTTCAGTCCGTGCCCGGCGTTGACCTGGAGGCCAAGGGCGTGGGCCTGGCGTGCGGCGGCGATCAGGCGCTGGGTTTCGCGTTCGCGCGCGGCCGGGTCGGCGAAATGTTCGGCGAACGCGCCGGTGTGGAGTTCGATGAATTCGCTGCCGACCTGCGCGGCGGCGGCGACCTGCGCGGGATCGGGCGCAATAAAGAGGCTGACGGGAATGCCGGCGTCGGAGAGGCGCTGGCGGGTTTCGCGCAGGGGCGCGAGCTGGGCGACGACGTCGAGGCCGCCCTCGGTGGTGACCTCCTGGCGGCGTTCGGGGACGAGGCAGACGATGTCGGGTTTCAGGCGCAGCGCGAACGCAACGATCTCGGGGGCGTTGGCCATTTCGAGATTGAGCCGCGTGCGAATTTTTTCGCGGAGGCGAAGAACGTCGCGGTCCTGAATGTGCCGGCGGTCTTCGCGCAGATGGGCGGTGATGCCGTGGGCGCCGGCGGCCTCGCATTGCAGCGCGGCGGCGACGGGGTCGGGTTCGCCGGCGGGCTGGCCGCGGTAGCGCGCTTCGCGAACGGTGGCGACGTGGTCAATGTTGACGCCGAGTTTAAGCATGGGCGGTCAGCGCGGGGCCGGGGGCGCTTTGGGGACGGCGGGCGGCGCGGGCGGCGCGGGGACAGCGGGCAGGCGGAACCGGCCCGCAGGCGGCGCGGGCGCGGGCGGGACTGGCGACGGCGCAGGCGGCGGCAGCAAAGACGGAAAATTTTCGCGCCCAAACCATTGGGCCAACTGGACGAGTTCGAAGCCGGTGAGGCCGAGGTGAGACTTGCGGATCAGCTGCAACTCGTTCGGTTTCTCGAGGGTGACTTCGGTGATGGTGTTGCCGAGATGCGGGGTGATGGCGTCGAGCCAAGGCTGGGCGGCACTGGCACCGGGCAGCGCCGGCACGGTGGCGAGCATCCCGAGGATTGAATTCATCTGCCGCCATTGGGCGAGGCGGCCCTCGGTGATTTCCCAATCGTAGTAGAAGAGGTTCGTGCGCGACGTGAGGCGCGCGAGCAGCTCGGGCGGCGGGGGATTGGTGTTGGGCGTCTGCGGCACGAGACCGGCCATGGTGCCGGCGAGGAGGAAGTTGTCGCCGGGTTCGCTGGCGGGCCGGAGGAAGGGCGCGAAGATGGGCAGGCCCAGCCAGACGGCCTCGAGACCGTTGGTGGCGACACGCACGGCACCGACCATCGCGGGGATGGTGTTGGTGTTCATCGCAGTGGCGAGGCGCGGAGCGAACTGGCGCACCTGATTCGTCGCATCAGGCACCGGCAGGGCGGCGAACGTTTTGAACGGAATATCGGTGTGCGCCCAGACGACGAATTGTCGCAGCGGGAAGGGAACGGCCAGTTTCTGCATCACCGGATGGCGGCGCAGCCACGGCTCGAGGCCCTGCACGGCGGTGAAGCTGAGGAGCGGGTCCTGCAGGCTGTTCGTCGGGATTTGCCAGGGCTGCCAGTTCCACGCGAGCGTGTCGGGGAACCGCAGGCGCCCGACGGTGCGGAGGCTCTCGCCCTGCGCGGCGACGGTGAGGGCGATTTTCGGGAAGTCGATGTAGTCGGGGAGCGGCCACCATTTGCGCAGCGCGGGCAGGTCGGCATCGAGCGCGAGCAGGTAATCAGCAGCGGCGGGCAGCGGGCGACCAGTGGCCTTGAGCTGGGCCATGACGGCGAGCCAGGGACGGCCATCGCGCTGGAAGTTGAAGACGGACCACTGGCCGACGCGCATGTAGGTGTAGAGGCCCGAGCGATCTTTTCGCCCGGCCTGCCAGCCGGTGAACGCGGATTGGTAGGTGAGTTGGCTCGGCGCGGCGGTGCCAGCGTGGGTGAGGAGCGTGCGGTATTTGGTTTCCCACTCGGGCGCGACGGCGTCGGGAATATGCACGGCGACGAGCCATTCCTTGACGAGGTCGGCGGTGGTGCGGACTTCGAGAAGGGATTCGTGCTGGAGAAATTCGGGGAGGAGCGATCGCAGCGCAGCGGCGGGCGCGGGGCTGTTGGTCGGGTCGGTGGCCGGGCCGAGCATGAGCATTTCCGCGAGCGGGCCGCCGCATTTGTTGAGCAGCTCGTTTTGCAATTTCGCGGTCTCGGGCAGCGCGAGGATTTGCCGGAGCTTGGTGGCGTTGGTGGCGGCATTGATTTGGCTCAGGCCGACGAAGTGCCAGCGGAAGGTGACGTCGGGAACCGTTTGCGCGCGGATGCCGGGGGCGGTGCCGCCACAGCCGCAGGCGACGACCAGCCCGAACCAGAGAAAAGATAATGCGGACTTGCTCATTGTGCGGCGTGTGATTGCCAAAGAAGCGGGGCTTTGGCAAACGCAATCCCGGAAAACGCGCGGCAGGAGCGGGACTGAAGAATTGGGAATGGGAAACCGTGAAGCGAAAAAGCGGGTTGCAACCTCCGATGGATCTGGTGCGGTGCCGCGGTCACCAAAACGGAGCGCGACCGTTCCCCGGTCGCAGCGCGAGGAGACGGAATGGCGCGGTGGGAAAACCCTGCGACATGCACCCGGCGTAGGCGCTGCGGGCGCGGGAACGCGGAACGACGCGGGTAATATAACTGGCGGCGGACCAAAGGAAAAATCCGTGAACGAAGCGCGAGCGGTCGGGGTGAGTGCGCACCGCAAAATGGCCGGTGGTGAAGGCAGGATGAGAACTTCTGAAATTATTCGGAATCGGTGCTAAGATTGCGCGCAGGTTGAAGTTTGGATCGGGAAGAAAGCAAAATGCGACTGGATGTCTTCAAGGCCGCCGGCGGGATGAGTCTCCTTCCAGGCCGGTTGGGATGCTCGAAGTGCGGGGCCGGCAATGCCGGCGACGCGCGGTTGTGCGGGACGTGCGGGCAGGGCCTGTACGTAAAGTGTGTGGCGTGCGGCGAGGAGAATCTGCGGGTGCGGGACCGCTGCCGGGCCTGCGGATTTTACATGCGGCGGACGCTCGGCAAACGGGTCCGGAAGTGGGTGACGACGAAGTCGGGCCGCTGGACGCTCGGACTGCTGGGTTTTCTCGCGGTGGCGTACGGCACGGTGAGGGTCATCCAGTTGGTGATTCAACTGGATGGCGACGGGTGATTCCAAATCGCTTTCGAGCAGAGACTGATTCGCCGGGGCTTTTTGCCGACGGCGGCACTGGCCGAAAGCGAACGCGTCGGGAGGAGGGAAAAGGTCACGGCCCCATGCAACACGTCCCGGCCGAGTTTGCTCGGGGTCGCCGGAACTGGGGCGTTGCCATTGGCGGGGGGAATGCGAACTATCGCGCGCACGCTTTCCGGGCCGCTGCGCGGTGCATTCGCGCGGGTTTTGGCTGCGGCGGACGCGGACGGGCCGGCGCAATGACATCCAGCTTCAACGAGATCAGCCATGTGTTCGCCACGATCTGGCGGCTGCGGCCGCATTTGCGCGGCGGGCGGTATCTGATCGCGGCGGTGATGCTCACGTCGATCCTCGCGGCGCTGCTCGAGGGCGTGGGGGTGAGCCTGTTGGTGCCGTTGTTGTCGCTGTTGCTCGGCGGCGAGGGCGCGGTGCCGATGCGGCCGATCCGATGGTTGAAGGAGGCGGTGCCGGGGCATGACTCGGCGTTTTATGTGCTCGCGTTTGCCGTGCTCGTGTTCGTGGCGGTGTTGCTGAAAAACGTGACGTGGTACTTCAGCCAGGTGCTGGCGACGGTGCTGCGGCGGCGCATCTCGACCAACCTGCGCAACGCCCTGTTCGAGCGCCTGCACAACGCGGACCTGCATCTCTTCGAGCAAAGTCCGGCGGGGGAAATCTCGAATGTTTTTTTCACCGAGACGCACCGGACGTTTGCGCTGGTGGATTATCTGCTGCTCTTCGTGCAGCGCGCGAGCATGGGGCTGTTTTACCTCGGGATGCTGTTCTTCATTTCGTGGCCGCTGACGTTGATCACGCTCGGGCTGGCGGCGCTGATCGGCGGGGTGGTGGGCTTCATGTATCGGCGGCTGTCGCGCTCGGGCGAGGAGATCACGCAGCTCAACCAGCAGTTGTCGTCGTGCGTGCTGCAATCGTTCGCGGGCATCCGCGTGGTGCGCACGTCGCACGCGCAGGCGCATGAGATCGGCAACTTCGCGCGGCTGAATGAAGCGCAGGCACGCGCGGAAGAGGGCGCGTCGCGCACGGGTTTTCTGCTGGTGCCGATCACGGAGACGATCGCGGTGGCGGGCGCGATGGTGATCGTAGGGTGTGCGTATTATTTCTTCGTGCGGCCGGGGGCGATGTTGAGCAGCTATCTGCTCGGGTTTGGTTTCATCCTGCTGCGCACGTTGCCGTTGTTGAACCAGCTCTACGGGCTGCAGGGGCATCTCATCTTTCTGGCGCGCGGCGTGTCGGAGGTTTTGAAATGGCTCGGCGCGCCGGTGCATCCAAACCAGCCGTTCGGCGAGGAGACGTTCGGCGGACTCAAGGAGGGCATTCGTTTTGAGCATGTCAGCTTCACGTATCCGAGCGGGCGCACGGGTTTGGAGGACGTGAATTTCACCATTCCGGCGGGCGGCACGGTGGCGGTGGTCGGGTCGTCCGGCTCGGGGAAATCCACGGTGGCGAATCTGCTGCTGCGCTTCCGGCAGCCCGGTGGCGGACGGGTGCTGGTGGATGGCGATGATTACTGGCGGTTCACCGCGGCGTCGTGGCATCGCGCGGTGGCGGTGGTCGAACAGGAGGCGTTTCTGTTTCACGACACGATGGCGAACAACATCGCCTACGGCTATCCCGAGGCGACCGAGGAATCCATCCGGCGCGCGGTGAAGGAGGCGCATCTCGAGGACCTCGTGAACACGCTGCCCGCCGGGCTGAACACGCCGGTCGGCGAGCGCGGCACGATGCTCTCGGGCGGCCAGCGCCAGCGACTGGCCATCGCGCGCGCGCTGGTGCGGAATCCGCAGATTCTCATTCTCGACGAAGCGACCGCGGCGCTCGACACGGTGAGCGAACGGCATGTGCAGGTGGCGCTCGAGCAGGCGGTGCATGGGCGCACCGTGTTGGTCATCGCGCACCGGCTCTCGACCATCCGCAACGCCAGTCACATCGTGGTGCTCGAGAATGGGAAGATCGTCGAGCAGGGGACGTGGGAGGAGTTGAGCGCGCGCAACGGGGCGTTTGCGAAGCTGCTGCATTTGAATGCGACGCCGGGCGGGGCGGGGGCGGCGGGCGCGGCGGCGTGAGGGGCAAGGGGGCAGGGCAGCGGAGTTTTGGGCAAAGGAATGGAGGCAAAGGAATGGGGACGGGGGAACTTTCGGTCTTCATTCCTTTGCCTCCATTCCTTTGCCCGGCTACGCGATTTTGTTTTTCGGATTCATCTTTCGCGGGTAGCGCGGGGTGTCCTCACCCCGCCGTCGGCCACCCGGACGCCGCGGGTTTTCGGCGGCGCGGTGAGGACACCGCGCCCTACCAGCGCGGGTTCGCGACCGCGAGTGCGCCCGGCAGCAAGGCAACCCGTTTCCTCACGTCGGCGGCGAGTTTTCTCAGCGTTCTTCCAGTTTCTGCGGTGTTCAGCGGCGCGGACGAACGGCGGAACACCCAGCAGGACACCGCAGAGATGGGAAGAACGCAGAGGGGCAAGCGGGCCGACGGTGTCCTCTCTCCTGCGGGACCGACTAGTTCCAAACTCCCCGGTCTCTCCGCACGCGATGTCCGTTTCAATGAGTCACTGCGTCCAGCCGTGCGCGATGGAATCTGCCATTGCTCTGCCCTTGGCCTTTCCCCAACATCCCCGCCCTATGTCGAGTGTGCGCAGACAATATCCGTTCCAGTTGATCGAGCCGAAATGGCAGCGGTTCTGGGACGATCAGCAGACTTTTCGCGCGTGGAATCCGGGTGAAAAGATTCCGGTGAGTCATCCGTTTTCCAAACGGCATGGCGGCGCGGACGCGGCGCGGGTGCCGAAGTATTACATCCTCGACATGTTCCCGTATCCGAGCGGCGCGGGGCTGCACGTCGGGCATCCGGAGGGCTACACGGCGACGGACATTCTGGCGCGTTACCGGCGCGCGCGCGGCTTCAATGTGCTGCATCCGATGGGCTGGGATTCGTTTGGTTTGCCGGCCGAGCAGTATGCGGTGAAGACGGGGCAGCATCCGCGCAAGACCACGGAGGCGAACATCACGACGTTCAAGCGGCAGATTCAGTCGCTGGGTTTCAGCTATGACTGGTCGCGCGAACTGGCGACGACGGACCCGGAATACTTCCGCTGGACGCAGTGGATTTTTCTCCAGATTTACCACGCGTGGTTCAACCCCGAGACGAATCGCGTGGAGCCGATCAGCACGCTGCGGTTTCCCGAGGAGTGCGACTCGGAGGAAAAGCGCCGCGCCTTTCGCGACTCAAAACGCCTCGCGTATGTGAGCGAAGCGCCGGTGAACTGGTGTCCCGAACTCGGCACGGTGCTCGCCAACGAGGAGGTCATCGACGGCAAGAGCGAGGTTGGCGGCTTCCCGGTCATCCGCAAACCGATGCGGCAATGGCTGCTGCGCATCACCGCGCTGGCCGAGCGGCTGCTCAACGATCTCGAGACCATCGAGTGGAGTCATTCGCTGAAGGAGATGCAGCGGAACTGGATTGGAAGGAGCGAAGGGGCGGAGGTGGAATTCAGAATCCAGAATTCAGAAGCCAGAATCACCGTGTTCACGACGCGGCCGGACACGTTGTTTGGGGCGACGTACATGGTGCTGTCGCCGGAGCACAAGCTAGTCGCGGAAATCACGACCGATGCTCAACGCGACGCGGTGAAGCAGTATCAGCAGTTTGCAACCACCAAGTCCGACCTCGAACGCACGGAACTCGCGAAGGATAAAACCGGCGTCTTCACCGGCGCGTTCGCAATCAATCCGGTCAACGGCGAGAAGATTCCCATCTGGATCGCGGACTATGTGTTGGCGAGCTATGGCACAGGGGCGATCATGGCGGTGCCGGGACACGATGCGCGTGATTTGGAGTTTGCGCGGAAGTTCGCCTTGCCGGTGCGCGTGGTGGTGCAGGCGCCGGACGGGAAAGATTCCATCGGCTTTCTTGACGACGGCGTAGCGGTCAACTCGGACTTTCTCAACGGCCTGCCCACGCCGGAAGCCAAGCGGACAATCACCGCCTGGCTGGAGGACGAGGGCCTCGGCAAGAAGACCATCAACTACAAACTCCGCGACTGGCTCTTCAGTCGGCAGCGGTATTGGGGCGAGCCGTTTCCCATCGTGTGGAAGCGCGACGCGGGCGGGAATTTGTATCACGAGGCCCTGCCGGAAGCCACGCTGCCATTGCTCCCGCCAGCGCTGGACGACTACAAGCCCACGGCGGACGGACAGCCGCCGCTGGCGCGTGCGAAGGATTGGCTGACGTTGCCGGACGGCGCGGTGCGCGAGACGAACACGATGCCGCAATGGGCCGGCTCGTGCTGGTATTATCTGCGTTACCTCGACGCGAAGAATAGTGCGGCCTTTGTTGATCGTGAGGCGGAGGGTTACTGGATGGGGACGACGGGGGCTCATGCCGTTGCCGGCCTTGACCAAACGTCCGAAACGTTCCGTCGCAGTGAAATCAGCCAAACGGCCGCAGGAGCCGCCGTCAATTCCCCGCTTTCCAGCGTGCCGCCTGCCGCTCCCAAACCCACGCCCGGCGTGGACCTTTACGTCGGCGGCACCGAGCACGCGGTGTTGCACCTGCTCTACGCGCGGTTCTGGCACAAGGTGCTGTACGACCTCGGCCATGTCTCGACGGCCGAGCCGTTTTTCAAGCTCGTCAATCAGGGCCTGATCCTCGGCGAGGACGGGCAGAAGATGTCGAAGGCGCGCGGCAACGTGGTGAACCCGGACGCCGTGGTGGCGGAATACGGCGCGGATTCGCTGCGGTTGTACGAGATGTTCATGGGGCCGCTGGAGATGGTGAAACCGTGGAACACCAAGGGGGTCGAGGGCGTTTATCGTTTTCTCGGGCGCGTGTGGCGCTTGTTCGTGGATGAGGAAAGCGAGACGGCCTTCGAGCAAAACCTGGCGGCTGAACCGGCGCGGGGCGCGGAATTTCTCCAGCAGATTCAGCCGCATCGGACGATCGCTGACAGCGAGCCGACGGGCGCACAATTGAAGACGTTGCACGCGTGCATCAAGAAGGTGACGGAGGACCTGGACCATCTGGGTTTCAACACGGCGATCTCGGCGTTGATGGTGTTCACGAACGAGGCGATGACGTGGGAGACGCGGCCGAAGCGGGTGCTGCGCGAGTTTCTCCTGTTGTTGCAGCCGTTCGCGCCGCATCTGGCCGAGGAGCTGGCGCAGATCATCGGCGCGCAGGACAGCCCGGAGCTGCGCTCGCTGGCGTATGAGCCGTGGCCGAAGGTCGATCCCACGCTGCTGGTCGAGGCGACGCTCGAGATTCCCGTGCAGGTGAACGGCAAGCTGCGGGGCGTGGTGGTGGTGCCGACCGAGGCGACGGGGCCGCAGATCGAGGCGGCGGCGCTGGCGGATGAGAAGGTGAAGGGATTCATCGCTGGCAAGACGATCAAGAAAATCATCGTCGTGCGCGGCAAGCTGGTGAACCTCGTGGTCGCGTGAGCGCGCGGCCGGAAACCCTAAGCAAACTGAATGAACAAGCTCACGCGACAGGAACAACTGGTGCTGATCACGGTGCTGTCGCTGCTCGTGGTCGGGTGGGTGGTGAAGGTCTTTCGCACGGCGAATCCGCCGGTGGGAAAGCCGATTGAGAACGTCCGGACAAACTCATGAACGCGCCGAATTTTGAAGACGGGGTCGAGCGGATTCTGAAGCAGGACGTGCGCTATCATCGCGACGCGTATTATTTTCTCCGCGAGGCGCTGGACTACACGCAGAAGGTGACGAGCAAGCGCAACCAGAACCGCCCGACCAAACACGTCAGCGGCCAGGAGTTGCTTGATGGCATCCGCGGTTATGCGCTGGAGGAGTTCGGGCCGATGGCGCTGTCGGTGCTGGAAGAGTGGGGCGTGAAGGCCTGTGCGGATTTCGGCGAGATCGTGTTCAACATGGTCGAGACGAATCTGCTGGCGAAGACGGAGACCGACAGCCGGGAGGATTTTCGGAATGGTTATGATTTTGTGGCGGCGTTTCGGACGCCGTTTTTGCCCGCTCGCAGCGGACGTCTGCCGGAGCCGGAGACCCGGGCGAATGACGCGTCGGCTGCGCCGTGAGAACACGGGCGGAGAGCGGCACCGGCAGCGGGCAACACCGCTGGGCGAACACATTCGAGCACGAGTCACGACTGGGCGCGCAAACTTTTTCCGCAGCAACTGATTTTATATGAAGTCTGAATCCACCGCCGAGACCACCGTTGTTCCCACCGCGGAAATTCCCGCCCTGCCGTCCGGCGTGCGCCTCACCACGCTGGCGAACGGCCTGACCTTGATCGTGCGCGAGGACCACAGCGCGCCGGTCGTGGCGGTGCAGGCGTGGTGCAAGGCGGGGAGCATTCACGAGGGGAAATGGCTGGGGGCGGGGCTGTCGCACGTGCTGGAGCACATGCTCTTCAAGGGCACTACCACGCGCGGCGCGGGGCGCATCGATCAGGAGGTGCAGGACGCCGGCGGTTACATGAACGCGTACACGTCGTTCGACCGCACGGTCTATCACATCAACGTGCCGAACACCGGCGCGCGCGTCGCGATCGACATTCTCTGCGACATCATGCAGAACGCGACGCTGCCACCGGAGGAGTTGGCAAAGGAGATGGATGTGATCCGCCGCGAGATGGACATGAACCAAGATGATCCGGGCCGGCGCTCGGGCCGGCGGCTGTTTGAAACGGCCTACACGCAAAGCTCGTATCGCCTCACGGTCATTGGGTATCCGGACATTTTCAACGAGCTGAAGCCGGAGGACATCCGCAATTATTATCACGAGAAGTACGCGCCGAATAACCTGTTCTTTGTGGTGGTGGGCGACATCCAGGCGGAGGAAGTCGTCACGCAGATTCGCGAGTGCTTTGCGAAGACGAAGGCCCGCGCCATCCCCCCTGAGTTCCTACCGGCCGAACCCGCGCAGACCGCGCCGCGCGAGATCGTCGAGCATTCCCCCATCGAACTGGCGCACCTGCATTTCAGTTGGCACATCCCGGACATCCGCCACGCGGACGTGCCGGCGCTCGACGTGCTGGCGAACTTGCTGGGCGGCGGGCGCAGCTCGCGGCTGTATCAGGAGGTCCGCGAAAAGCAGGGCCTAGTCACTTCGGTGGACGCGTGGACCTACAGCCCCGGCAATCCGGGTCTCTTCGGCGCGAGCGCCACTTGCGAATGGGAGAAATTCCACGACACCAAGGCGGCGATCTTGCACGAAATCGAGCGCGTGCAGAACGAAGCGGTCAGCCCTGCGGAGTTGGCGAAAGTCGCGAAGCAGTTTTTCACCTCCACGCTGGCGACGCGGAAAACGATGCAGGGGCAGGCTCAGGATTTGGGATCGAACTGGATTGCCGCCAACGATCTGAACTTTTCGGAACGCTACCTAGCCGCGGTGCAACGACTCACGCCGGCGGACTTGCAACGCGTCGCGCGCCAGTATTTGTCCGTCACGAACCGGACGCTGTTCGCCCTGCTGCCGGATGCGGCGCTGCGCAGCCAGACCGAAGCGGTCGCGGTGACGCGGGAACAGGTCGTGCAAAAATTCGAACTGCCCAACGGTCTGCGGCTCCTGGTGCGGGAAGATCACCGGCTGCCCTTTGTTCAGTTTCGCGCCGTGTTTCGCGGAGGCGTGTTCACGGACACCAAGGAAACCAGCGGTGCGAGCCATCTCATGAGCCGCTTGATGATGAAGGGAACCAAACGCCGGACGAGCGACCAGATCGCGACCGAGATCGAATCGCTCGGCGGGTCGCTGGACACCTATGGCGGCAACAACAGCTTCGGCGTGAGCGCCGAGGTGCTCAGCGTGGACCTCGCGGCCGGCCTGGAGCTGTTGAGCGATGTGATTTTGAATCCGATTTTTCCGCAGGCCGCGTTCGAGCGGGAGAAGGAAGTGCAGATTTCCCAAATCCGCTCGCAGAACGACCAGCTTTTGTCGTGCGCGTTCCAAATGGCGAAGCAGTCCCTGTTCGGCCCATCCGGCTACGGCTTGGATCCCCTCGGCGAAGTGGCCGCCATGCAGAACCTCCAGCTCGAACAAGTGATCGAGCTGTATCAGCGCCTCGCGGTTCCCAACAACTGCGTGCTCGCGGTCTACGGCGACATTGATCCGACCAAACTGCGGGACGCCGTGGCGCGGACCTTCGCCGATTGGAAACCCAACCCCGCCGCCATCGCGGAACTCCAGGCAGGTTTCGCGGCATCAGCCCAGGCCACCGTCACTGCCGCGAAGTCTCCGCGGATCACCGCCACGCGCGACAAGAAACAAGCGGTCGTCGTGTGCGCATTCCGGACGACGACCTTGTTCAACGAAGACCATTATGCCCTCGAGCTCGTCGAGGAAGCGTGCAGCGACCTCGGCTCACGGCTGTTTCTCCGGATTCGGGAGTCGCTCGGTCTGGCGTACTATGTCGGTGCGCAGAATTTCTCCGGCCTGACACCCGGCTATTTCGCCATCTATGCCGGCACCGACCCGGAAAAGGCCGCCCTCGTCGAACAGGAGATCCTCAAAGAAGTCGCGCTCCTAACTAAAGATGGTCTCACGGCCACCGAACTCACGCGCGCCAAGGCCAAACGCAGCGGCCAGAAGAAAATCTCGAAACAAGACCTCGGCGGCACCGCCAGCAACGCCGCCTTGGATGAACTTCACGGCCTCGGCTTCCAACACTCCGACCGGGAAACCACGATTTACGATTCCGTCACAGCAGATCAGGTTCAGGTCGTAGTCGCCCGCTACCTTCAGCCCGAACACGCCGTCGTGGCTCTGATCACCCGCGAATCATAGTGGGCTGCGGTGGCTTCTTTTGAAGCTCTAAATCCCCAAGAGAACGGACAGGATGAGGCCCTTCTGCCGTCCGATTTTTCCATCCGGACACAAAAAATGCCGAGGCGAACGCCTCGGCATTTATCAGTAAAGAATTGGCGACAACCTACTCTCGCGGAAGCTATACAACCACTACCATCGGCAATGCTGCGTTTGACGGCCGAGTTCGGGAAGGGATCGGGTCGGACCGCAGCTTCATAGTCACCAAAAAAATCAAAAAGAACAGTAGTTCTCTGAAAACTACACACAGATTAATAAGACCAGTTCGCCTTAATTTTAGAAACTAAGGATCAAGCCGCACGACCTATTAGTATTAGTCCGCTCAACACCTCGCGGTGCTTGCACGCCTAACCTATCAACCAAGTGGTCTACTTGGGGTCTTCAGGGACCTAACGGTCCGGGAAACAATATCTTGGGATGAGCTTGGCACTTAGATGCTTTCAGCGCTTATCTCTTCCGCACATGGCTACGCAGCGATGCCCCTGACGGAACAACTGCCACACCAGAAGTGCGTCATTCCCGGTCCTCTCGTACTAAGGAATGAACCCCTCAAGTTTCCTGCGCCCACAGTGGATAAGGACCGAACTGTCTCACGACGTTCTGAACCCAGCTCGCGTACCGCTTTAACCGGCGAACAGCCGGACCCTTGGGACCTTCTCCAGCCCCAGGATGCGATGAGCCGACATCGAGGTGCCAAACCGGGACGTCGATGTGAACTCTTGGTCCCGATCAGCCTGTTATCCCTAGCGTACCTTTTGTCCGTTGAGCGATGGCAATTCCACATTCAACCATCGGATCATTTGGGCCTGCTTTCGCATCTGCTCGACTTGTAGGTCTTACAGTTAAGCACTCTTATACCCATACGCTCGACGCACGGTTACAAACCGTGCTGAGAGTACCTTCGCGCTCCTCCGTTACTCTTTGGGAGGAAACCGCCCCAGTCAAACTGACCCGCACGCACTGTCCCCCGCCTGGCTAACAGGAATCGAGGTTAGAATCCTAATTGACAAAGAGTGGTGTTTCACATTGCGACTCCACGGGAACCTAAACCCCCGCTTCAAAGTCTCCCACCTACGCTAAGCATTATCAATCAGAACCCAATACGAGCTTACAGTAAAGGTGCATAGGGTCTTTCCGTCCTACTGCGGGCATGCGGCATCTTCACCGCAGATACAGTTTCGCCGAGATCCTCTCCGAGACAGTCGTTCACTCGTTACACGATTCGTGCAGGTCGGAACTTACCCGACAAGGAATTTCGCTACCTTAGGACCGTTATAGTTACGGCCGACATTCACGGGGACTTAGGTTCGGAGCTTCGCCTTGCGGCTAACAAGTCGCCTTGATCTTTCCGCATTGGTCACGTGTCACACCCTATACGTCGTCTTAACGACTTAGCAGAGAGCTGTGTTTTTGTTAAACAGTCGGTAAACGCAATTTACTGTGGCTCTTCTTGCGAAGAGCACCCCTTCTCCCGAAGTTACGGGGCTAATTTGCCGAGTTCCTTAGAGAGGTCTCTCTCGCGCGCCTTAGTCTATTCGACTCACCCACCTGTGTCGGTTTACGGTACGGGCGACATGGGGAACAATGGAGACGTTTTCTAGACAGATTGTCTGGTGACTCGCTTTGGCCGAAGCCTAGGCTTTGTCTTTCAATGACACCGCCACTTTTCTCTCTGCGTCAATCCCCACCTTAAGCCATGCCGGTGCAGGAATATTAATCTGCTGTGCATCGACTACGCCTTACGGCCTCGTCTTAGCTCCCGACTAACCCTGGGAGGACGAACCTACCCCAGGAAACCTTAGGTTTACGGCGACCGGGATTCTCACCCGGTTTATCGCTACTCGTGTCTGCATTCTCACTAATCACCGCTCCACCTTCCCTTACAGTCCGGCTTCGCTGCAATGATTACGCTCTCCTACCACTCAACGACGACGTATCGCCGTTGAATCCGCAGCTTCGGTATACCATTTATCGCCAATCATTTTCGGCGCGACATCACTCGATGAGTCAGCTATTACGCACTGTTTAAATGATGGCTGCCTCTAAGCCAACATCCTCACTGTCTAAGTAACGTCACATCCTTTCCACTTAATGGTATTTAGGCACCTTAGCTGGCGGTCTGGGCTGTTGCCCTCTCGACTATGAAGCTTATCCCCCACAGTCTGAATGCTGGGTTAGAGGGATCCGAGGTATTCGGAGTTTGATTGGTTTTGATATCCTGGTGGGGACTCTAAGCCATCCAGTGCTCTACCTCCTCGGAGTACTTACCCAACGCTCGCCCTCAAGCGATTTCGGAGAGAACCAGCTATCACGGGGTTTGATTAGTCTTTCGCTCCTACTCTCAAGTCATCTCAGGATTTTTCAACATCCACGAGTTCGGTCCTTCACTGAGTGTTACCTCAGCTTCAACCTGCTCAAGAGTAGATCACCTCCGCTTCGGGTCTATTGCCAGTGACTGGTCGCACATTTAGTACTCGCTTTCGCTTCGCCTCCATCCCAAAAGGACTTAGGCTGGCCACGGACAATAACTCGCAGACTCATTATGCAAAAGGCAAGCCGTCACGCCTTGCGGCGCTCCGACACATTGTAAGCAGACGGTTTCAGTATCTATTTCACTCCCCTAACAGGGGTTATTTTCACCTTTCCCTCGCGGTACTAGTTCACTATCGGTTGCCAAGGAGTATTTAGTCTTATCCGGTGGTCCGGACTGATTCACGCAGAGTTTCACGTGCACCGCGTTACTTGGGATACCCCTAGGGGACTTCAGGCTTTTGCGCACCCGGCTGTCACGGTCTGTGGCCAACTTTTCCAAGTTGTTACGCTAACCATTCATCTTCCCACATTGAGGTCCCGCTACCCCGAAAGGACAAGTCCCTTCGGTTTGGACTGATCCGCTTTCGCTCGCCACTACTGACGGAATCGCTTCGTTTTATTTTCCTAGGGTTACTGAGATGTTTCACTTCACCCCGTTTTGCTTCGCCGGACTATGAATTCATCCGGACAATAATCACTGGTTAAAGTGACTGGGTTTCCCCATTCGGAGATCCACGGATTAACGCCTGCTTGCGGCTCCCCGTGGCTTATCGCAGCTTGCTGCGTCCTTCATCGCCTCTTGGCACCAAGGCATCCACCGTAAGCTCTTACTAGCTTGATCACAAACTTAAATGCCACTTGCGTGGCAATTGTCGGACGAACTGTATTTTGCCTTAATAATTTTACCTGTGTGTAGTTTTCAAAGAACGCCCGGTGTAACCCGGAAAATTTTACGCTTGGTGGGCCTGACTGGACTCGAACCAGTGACCCTGCGCTTATCAAGCGCATGCTCTAACCAACTGAGCTACAGGCCCACGATAGTCTGGCCCGGAAATCGCGGTGGCTGGACAAGCCGATGGTGGAGCTGAGGAGATTCGAACTCCTGACCTTCTGCGTGCAAAGCAGACGCTCTACCAACTAAGCTACAGCCCCGTAATCGTGATTGTGCTTAGCCAAATCCGGTTTCGGAACCCGAACCAATTGCGTATCAAAAGAACAGTCTCTGAAAATCAAATTGTACGATAAGGGAGCCATTCGGCTTTTGCCGATCAACCTAACCGATGGAACAGACATGACATCCGACCACCGATGTTTACTCCTTAGAAAGGAGGTGATCCAGCCGCAGGTTCCCCTACGGCTACCTTGTTACGACTTCATCCCAATCACCAGCCGCACCTTCGGCGCCTGTCTCCTTGCGGTTAACGCAGCGACTTCGGGTACAGCCGGCTTTCATGATGTGACGGGCGGTGTGTACAAGGCCTGGGAACGTATTCACGGCGCCGTAGCTGATGCGCCATTACTAGCGATTCCAACTTCATGTCGTCGAGTTGCAGACGACAATCTGAACTGGGCCCGGTTTTTGGGATTTGCACCACCTTGCGGTCTAGCATCCCTTTGTGCCGGGCATTGTAGTACGTGTGCAGCCCTGGCCGTAAGGGCCATACTGACTTGACGTCATCCCCACCTTCCTCCTCGTTTAAGCGAGGCAGTCTGTCCAGAGTGCTCCCTGCTCGCGCAGGGGTGGCAACAGGACACAAGGGTTGCGCTCGTTGCGGGACTTAACCCAACATCTCACGACACGAGCTGACGACAGCCATGCAGCACCTGTGCAAGCTGGTATTGCTACCTCGTCGGGCTTTCACCCTTCTACTACTTGCATGTCAAGGCCAGGTAAGGTTCTTCGCGTTGCATCGAATTAAGCCACATACTCCACCGCTTGTGCAGGCCCCCGTCAATTTCTTTGAGTTTTAATCTTGCGACCGTACTCCCCAGGCGGCACATTTAACGCGTTAGCTACGCCACGAAAGGGGTTGATTCCTCTCACAGCAAATGTGCACGGTTTAGGGCTAGGACTACCGGGGTATCTAATCCCGTTTGATCCCCTAGCTTTCGTGCCTCAGTGTCAGGATTTGTCCAGGGACTCGCCTTCGCCACTGGTGTTCCTCTTGATATCTACGCATTTCACTGCTACACCAAGAATTCCAGTCCCCCCTCCAAACCTCAAGCCATGTAGTATTCAATGCAATTTCCGGGTTAAGCCCGGAGATTTCACATCAAACTTACATAACCACCTACGCACCCTTTACGCCCAGTGAATCCGAACAACGCTTGGGACCTCTGTATTACCGCGGCTGCTGGCACAGAGTTAGCCGTCCCTTCCTCTTTCGCTACAATCAGCTCTTGATTTGTTAGACCAATAGGTTTGTTCGCAAATGACAGGGGTTTACGAGCCGAAGCCCTTCATCCCCCACGCGGCGTCGCTCCTTCAGGCTTTCGCCCATTGAGAAAAATTCTCGACTGCTGCCACCCGTAGGTGTCTGGACCGTGTCTCAGTTCCAGTGTGGCTGGTCGTCCTCTCAGACCAGCTACCCGTCTTAGGCTTGGTGGGCCGTTACCTCACCAACTACCTGATAGGCCGCGGGCTTATCGTGAAGCGTCAGGCCTTGCGGTCCCCAACTTTGATGGTCAAGAGATGCCTCCCAATCATCACATTCGGCATTAGCTCGCCTTTCAGCGAGTTATTCCCAACTTCACGGCAAATTACCCACGTGTTACACACCCTTGCGCCACTCCAATCTCAAGATATTACTACCCTGAAACTAGCGTTCGACTTGCATGTCTTATCCACGCCGCCAGCGTTCGTTCTGAGCCAGAATCAAACTCTCCGTTAAAAAAACGTTAGTCTGACACCCAAACTTAATTTGGGGTTTTTGCTGATTAAAAACTCAAAGCGACTCTACTAACAGAGTCTCTTTGAGTGGCTCTTACTTATCGTACAATTTGATTTTCAAAGAGCAGCCGGACTTTCGCCCGACAAAAATTTGTATTAGGAGACAAAAATTGAGAGCCATGTTTTGCACAGCATCTCAAATGCTCCAGCAGAATCTTTTGTTAGGATTGCTGCCTTACCGACCTACCGTCAACTTTATTTTCGGTTTTTTTTGCCGCTGCGTTAACCGCCGCACCGAAGAACTGCATTAGTTCTACCAACATCTCGGGGCAGTGCAATAGTTTTTTAAAAAAATCTTTGTCCGATGTTTTTGGGGGGCCTTTTCGGGTTTCGAAAGCAAACTCCAAGTCGCTAAGAAACGGCAATGTTATCAAGGGTATCTGAGGGTTCCACTCATGAATCACGGCACGATTGGAGCGGGCACTAGCATCGGGAAATTGTTGCCCCATCAGCACCACACGGGGTTTCGGCAACCCCGCGCTGGCGAGAACTTGGGTGGCAAGTGTGACCTGATTAATGCAGCCGACCCGATTCGGAGCGACCACTACGGCTTCACAATCGAGTTCCCCGATCAGCTCAAGCGCCGTAAAGCGACTGCCAAGGGGCGACAGCAGGCCTCCCGCGCCCTCCACCAAGAGCCTTTCGCAGCACCGCTTGGCTTCGTTTATTCGGCTGATTGCGCTCCCCAAACGGACCGTTTTCCCACTGTTTTTCGCCGCCAACCATGGGGCCACAGGTTCTGGGTAGAAGAATGGATTTACGAGCCGTTCGGGCAGTTCGTCGCCCTGGATGGAGCGGAGAATCTCCACATCTTCCCGCGTTCCGGTGCAGAAGGGCTTCATTGCGAGCGCGTGGATTCCGTTCCTCCGCATTTGCTGGAGCAACAGTGCCGTCAGCACCGTCTTGCCGACACCGGTATCGGTTCCGGTGATAAAGATGATGTCGCTGCGGAAAGGCCGGGATCGTTTCATGAATGCAAAGAAAACGTCGTGGATCGGTGCCCCGGCCGGCGATTTGAACCCGTGCCCTTCATTTCCATCGGCACACCAGCACCCGGACGTCATTGGGCGCATTACGACGCAGCAGGGCCACCATTGTGCGCGTCCGGCCATCAATCTCCGCGGTGACCGTGACCTCAAAAGTCGCACTTCGCACCGAGAAGAAACGATTGGCCTGCTGCGCCCCCTGTGGCGAGATCCCAGGAATTCCCTGTAACTCACCCACACTGCGAAACGGCAGATCGTCCTCGGTCTTCTCGGCCCCATCGACACCCCGCCGCCGCTTCAAGATCGCCTCGGCGATGTTCTCATCCACCCCGGGGATCAGCCGCAATACCTCAGCCGTAGCCGTGTTGAGATTGATCAATCCCATCGACGCCACGCAGAACAAATTCATGAACGAATTCGTGTACCCCGCCGCCTCCTGCGCCTGAATCAGCGCCAATCGCGTGCCCCCGGTCTTCGGCTGCGCCACCACCGGCCCGCCCACGCCCTTCATGCCGCACATCTCCGGCACAATCCCGCGAATCAGCAACAGCTCCGAAATGTCGTCCAGCGGGCCGTTCTTGCACCGGTAAGGCGGCACCAGATTGAGGTAATATTCGCTCTCGGCCCCGCTGAGATGCGTCGCCTCATCGGGGTCACGCCAATCGAGAATCGAGTCCACAATCGCCGAGCTTTCCGTCGGCCCAACCCCCACCAAAATGCACGCCTGCTTGAGGATCATCTCGTCCGCCATGTTGATGTTAAACTTTCGCTCCTGATCCTCGATCTTGATGGAAAACTTCCCGCGCCCAACCACGTTGTTCTCCAGTGAAACATTCGCCAAAATGCTGTTCGAGTTCCCCGGCCCACCCGCCCATTTCTGATTCAACGAATCATACGGCTCCATACCGATCGCCAGTTGCTGCCCCACCAAATACCGCGCCAGTTCCACCCCCGACCGACCCAGCCAGTCGAACTCCGGCTCGTTCTCCGAATTCCGCGCCAGAATCGTCTCCACCCGCATCGAATACGCGAACGCCCCCACAATGATCGCCAACACCGCGATCACGATCATCACCATGATCAACGCGATGCCCCCGGATCGCCGCGTGGAATTTCCCAATCTCATCATTGACCCCGCGGCCGCAGCCCCGGCGGCAAAACCGAATTCGGTCCCCCCAGTCCCCCCGCACCCGGCGCATTCGGCTGCCCTCCCGCACCCGGCGTCGGGTTCGGCAAACTTGGCCGGATCACCCGCTGCCCCGGCCCGCCCATCGGGATCTGCACCTCCCGCGGCACGATCGTCGAATACACCCCCACCACACTCGTGTTCACCTCGACTTTTTTGTTCGCCGTCCCGCTCTGCCCGAACGCCATCGCGACCTTCACCATCCGCGGCAGATCATTCGTGTTCAGCCACTCCGTGACAAAATCGTTCACGCTCGCATCCCAGTATTCCAGCAGGAACGCCGTCACATTCGTCGCCAAAAGGTTCGTGTACGTCCCCGCGCCCGAGTTCGTCGGCGCCAGCAACATCGATTGCTCCATGAACAAACTCCCCGGATTGTTCGCCCCGCCCTCCAGACGAAACGTCACCCGCCGCACCGGCTGATGCCCGAAAACCCGGCTCCCCGGAAACGTCGGCGGCAGATGCGAAACCAGGCTCAAACTCGTGGAATCCCCCAGAAACGCATAGTGCTGCAAATTCGCCTGGAACATCATCACCGACCCCAGCGCCTCCTCGATCGAACGCCGCGTCACCCGCTCCCGCTGCGCGTTTCCCGCCGCATCCAAGCCCACCTTCGTGCTACGCAAAATCGCCGACCAGCTCGCATAAATCGCCATCACGATCACCGCCAAGATCGCCATCGACACCATCACCTCGATCAGTGTGAAAGCCCTCCGCCCATTTGTTGACCTCGCAACATTCATCGTCTCAACAATGGCAAAATCCCCGTCCCCACCGCCGAATCCGGCCGGTAAAACCACGCCGACAACGTCGATTGCCGCGTCCCGCTCCCGAACTTCTCATTGATGTTCCACGTCACCTCATACAGCCCGTTGCTCGAGATCAGTGTCGTCGTCCGCTCCCAGCTTGAACCCGGCGAAATCTCCCCAAAATCCCCGCTTACCGAGCCCTCCTCGAACCGGTTCGTCAGCGCCAGTTGCGCCGGCAGAATGCTCGGATTCAACGCCACATTCTGCACGCTCCGCGCCATCCGCAGCCCCTGCGACGTCAGTTGCAGCAGGGCAAAAATCGCCATGAAAAAAATCCCCAGCGCGATCACCACCTCCATCAGCGTGAAGGCCTCCCCCGCCCGCTGTTGTCCCCTCACGATCCTCATTTGATCACCTCCAACTGCACCAGCCCCGTCGTCACCTCCAGCGAAAATTTCCGGATCTCCCCTTCGCCCGACCGCAGCACCAACCAGAACTCATCCGCCGTCCCGTTCGGATAAAACCGCACCGCGACATCGTCCTCCTCCACCACCTCGTTCAAATTCACCGCCAGCAACTCGATCACGATATCCTCCGCCAACGTCGCCGAAAAGCCCGTCACCGCCGCCGTCGCCCCGCCCGTCCCCAGCTCCTTCGCGAACGGATCCACCTCCGCGCTCCCCGCGCCCACCCCCGCCACCGACAGCCGCTTCCCCTTCACATCGATGTGCAGCTCCACCGTCACCCCCTTCAAAATCGCCTCGCTCCGCGCCTTCCCGCACGCCTCCTGCACATCACTCATCGCCTGCCGCATCGGCCCCTTCCGATACATCCGCGCAAACGACGGCAGCCCCATCGCCATGATGATCGCCACGATCCCCACCACGATCATCACCTCGATCAACGTGAAACCCCGCCACGTCGCCCGCGCCCGCGCCCCGCACCCGCCGTGCCCCGCGCATTCCTCACGCCCACCGCCCCCGCGTCGCGCCCCGCCACCATTATGAAAAAAAATCTTCACGGCAAAAAGCGCTCTCACCGCCCCAGATTCGACGTGATCGAAAACATCGCCGACAACACGCTGAACAGCAGAAAACCCACGCCCACCGCGATCACGATGATCATGATCGGCTCGATCATGTTCATCATCACCCGCAGCGCGATCGTCAGCTCGTTCTCGTAGGTCTCCGCCACGTTTTGCAGCGCCCCCGGCACATCCCCCGTGTCCTCCCCGATCTTGATTAGATCGATCATCAGCTGCGGAAAAATCGCCCCCCGCGCCAGCGGCTGCGCCAGCGTCTTGCCATCCGTCACCGCCTCCCGCGTCGCCGCGATCGCGTCCTTCAACACCACATTCGGCACCACCTGCTCCGTGATCTTCAACGCCGTCAACACCGGCACGCCATTGTGCAGCAACGTCCCCAGCGTCCGCGCAAACTGCCCGAACAAATTCAGCCGCACCACCCGCCCCACCACCGGAGCGTGCATCTTCCAACTGTCAATCTTCCGCCGCCCCTCCGGCGTCGCCCGAAACCGCATGAACAACATCGTCCCCGTGAACGCCAGGATCGCGAACACCACCTGATTCCGCACGCTGCTGAACGTATTGCTGATCCCGATCAAAATCTGCGTGGACATCGGCAGCGTGATATTTTTCATCCCCGCGAAGATCGACAGGAACTTCGGCAGCATGAACGTCATGAAAAAAAACACGATCGCGATGCCCACCACCATCACGAACGCCGGATAAATCAGCGCCCCCGTCACCTTGTGCTGCACCTCCGCAAACCGCTCGTAATGCTCCGCCAATCGCCGCAACACCTCCACCAGCGACCCGCTCTGCTCCCCCGCCCGCACCATGTTCACATACATGTCCGAGAAGATCAGCCCCTGCTTCCCCATCGCCTCCGACAGCCCCTTCCCCTCCGTCACATCCTGCCGCAACTGCCGGCTCACCTCGCCCGGAATCCCCTTCGATTGCAGATGCGACATGCTCTGCAACGCCACCGTCAGCGGCATCCCCGCCTTGAGCAAATTCGCCAACTGCTGCGTGAACGTCGCCAGCTCCTGCAACTTCGGCTTCCGCTTCCGCGCCAGAAAACTCCGCAACCCCGGCGGCGTCGCCACCGCCCCCGTCACCGGCTGCTTCTTCCCGGTGGCCGACGACCCCGACGATGAAGCCGACGCCGAC